>JALWPY010000033.1 GCA_026994915.1 Campylobacterales bacterium | reverse complement strand
CCATGTAGATACAGCGCCGCCAGTTGATGATGCGCCCATGTTTGTTGTAGCCCTTCTCCCACCCCTTGCCGTTGGTTTCGTCATTGAGTTTTTGCTGCATGACGAACATCTCTCTCAGCATCTGCTCCGGTGTCATCGGCTATCCTTCCCGCATCTTATGCATACCGCATCCGGCGACATACTCTTTGTTTTTGATCTCATGCAGCGCCTTTTTGGTCTGCACCAACACCTTTTTGGTATCGGCGATCGGCTCCATCAGCCTGTTTTTCTCCGCCAGCGGGATACTCTGATCGTCCACGATACGCAGCATCTCTTTTTCCAAATCTTTCAAATAGGTGTCTATACTCTCTATCACTCTGTTCAAATACTATCCTTTATGCTACTATTATAGCAAATTATTTTTGGAAAAAGAGAAGCTATGGTTTTTGAAGATATCACACCGTTTGAAACGATGGATGAAGCTACGCTGGAAAAGCACATCGTCACGCCCGACCGCCGCAAAGCACAAATCTCCCGCCCCCACTCGGCAATGATGCTGAATCCGCTCAAACTCAAGCACCTTAACGCCATCGACAACCTCGACGCCGACATCGTCGTCGTCAACCTCGAAGACGGTGTCGCCCCCGCTATGAAGCGACGGGCACTCCTGCTGGCTGCCGTTTTTATCTCTCACCTGAAAGAGAGCCGCTCGCGCATCGTCGTGCGTGTCAACCCCATAGACGAAGGCGGAGCGGAGGAGATCAAATACCTCAACCGCGTCCTCCCCGACTCGATCCGCGTCGCCAAAATCCGCACCCCCGATGATGTCCGCAAAGCGCTGGCACTGCTCGCTCCGGAGATCGTGCTCCACCTCTCGATAGAGACAAGAGAAGCGCTCGAAAACCTCTCCCGCCTCCGGATCAGCGACCGGGTCGAGTGCGCCTCACTCGGTGTGATGGACATGCTCAACTCGCTGGGACTCCCGCATGCGCTCCTGCATCTGCAAAACCCCACCGTCCACTACCTCCTGACCCGCTTCCTCTTCGACTGCCGCATCGCCGGAATGTACCCCATCGGTTTCACCTGGCAGGAGTATCATGACAGCGAGACCTTTCGGGCATGGTGTGCACTGGAGCGGGAGATGGGCTATACATGCAAAAGCTGCCTGGGACCCAAACAGGTGGAGATCGCCAACGAAGTTTTTTCCCTCACACCGGAACAGAAAGAGCGCGCCGAATATATCAAAAAACGCTTCGAAGAGATGGCCGCACAAAACGTCACCGGCTTCATGGACGAGAAATACGGCTTCATCGACGAGCCGCTCTACAAAGATGCGCTTTTAACTTTAGAGAAATTTTCGGTAAAATAGGCAAATTTTTAAAAGCTAAGGAACTGTATGAACATCATCGAAGGCAATCTCTCACTTCAGGGTGACGAAAAAGTTGCGATCATCAACGCCCGATTCAACCACATCATCACCGATCGTCTGGTCGAAGGGGCACGTGACGCATTTGCACGACATGGCGGCAAAGACGAAAATCTCGACCTGATCCTCGTACCGGGCGCATTCGAGCTCCCTTTTGCGCTCGACCGTGCACTCACATCGGGAAGATATGACGCCATCTGCTGTCTGGGCGCGGTAATCCGCGGCAGCACGCCCCACTTCGACTACGTCTCCGCCGAAGCGACCAAAGGGATCGCCAACGTCACACTCAAACACGGTAAACCGGTCACTTTCGGAGTCCTCACGACCGACACCATCGAACAGGCGATCGAGCGTGCGGGAAGCAAAGCCGGTAACAAAGGCTTTGAAGCCATGACAGGTCTGATCGAGATGATCAGCCTCTACAAAAACCTGTAAGAAGAGACGATGGCTACCAGACACCAGTCACGCGAAAGCGTCATCTCCCTCCTCTATGCCAGAGATGTCGGCAACGAAAAGATCGACAAATTCGTCGATGAGATGCTCGAAGAGAAAAAGATCCGCAACAAACAGAAAGAGTTCGCACTCTCCCTCTTTGAGGGGATCAACGCCAACCTAGACAGGATCGATGCCGAGATCAACAAGCACCTCAAAGAGTACAAACTCGACGAGATCGGCCACATCGAACGCGCTATCCTGCGACTTGGCACTTACGAGATCCTCGAAAGCGACCTCGACAACGCCGTCGTCATCAACGAAGCGATCGAACTGGCCAAAAACCTCGCAGCCGATACCGCGCCCGGGTTCATCAACGGGGTACTTGACGCTATCTCCAAAGAACACCCCAAAAGGAGCTGAATGCAACTCTGCGCCGCACTCGACCTCCCCTCTTTCGAAGAGAATATCGCCCTCGCCGAAACACTCAAAGCGTATGACATCTGGCTAAAAGTCGGTTTTCGCAGCTACATACGCGACGGCAAAAAGATCCTCGAAAGCCTCAAAGAGATCAATCCCGGCTTCAAAATCTTCCTCGATCTCAAACTCTACGACATCCCCAACACGATGGCAGATGCCGCAGACGAGATCGCACAACTGGGCGTGGAGATGTTCAACGTACACGCCTCCAGCGGCAAAAAGGCGATGCACACCGTTATGGAGCGACTCGGAGAGAATCCGCACAGGCCCATCGTCCTCGCCGTCACGGCCCTCACCAGCTTCGACAACGAGAGCTTCCGGGAGATCTATGGAGAAGATATCGATGTCAAGGCGACTCAATTTGCCAAAGATGCCTACGCCAGCGGTATCGACGGTGTGGTCTGCTCCGCACATGAAAGCGCCCTGATCAAGGCAGAGACGCACAAAGATTTCCTCACCCTCACACCAGGCATACGCCCCTTCGGCGAGGCGGCCGGAGACCAGCAACGCGTCGCCGATCTCAACATGGCCAAAGAGGAGCTGGTCGACTTCATCGTCGTCGGCCGTCCCATCTACCGCGCCAAAGATCCAAAAGCGGTAGTCGAGCGTATCTTAAGCGAAATTTAACCTTCAAAAAGATATAATTTCGCTCCTTTTGATGGACAGGTGGGTGAGCTGGCTGAAACCACATCCCTGCTAAGGATGCGTACTGGCAACGGTACCGAGGGTTCGAATCCCTCCCTGTCCGCCACTTCTTACTCAACACAGTCACTTCATACAAAAACCTGTTGTTCCGGAGGGATGCGAACCCGATAAGAGGTGTTCGGTGAAGCGTAGCGCAACCCCGCAGGAGCAAAGCGACGAGGAAAATCCTCCCTGTCCGCCACTTCAAACCATTCTCTCCCTCAATAGTTACGGTTTTATGCTATAATGATTTCTATGCAAACCATGCAAGATTTGAAAAAGTTTTTGATCGCCTCTTTCCCAAATGCACAAATCTATCTGTTTGGCTCACGGGCCAGAGAAGAGGCTTCAGAAAATTCGGATATCGATATTGCCATCCAAAGTATACAACCGATACGAGAAAAACTGACACAAGCGAGATTTGAGATCGAAGAGTCACAGCTTCCCTATAAAGTTGACCTGATCGATTTGTCGTTTGCACCGTATCTCAGGTCTGTTATCGAGAAGGAGGGTATCCTGTGGCACTCATAAAAAAACTCAGCGATTTTCAAAACGCATTGCAGCGGCTGGAAGAGGCATACCGTAAAACCATCGCACACCAAAATGAGCAAGATTATACGTTTTTCAGAGATTCGACTATTCAGCGCTTTGAATTTACACTTGAAATCGCCTGGAAAACGATCAAATCCTTTCTCCTTGAAAAAGATGGTATCGAATGCCGTTCACCCAAGGGATGTATGCGTGATTTTTTTACCGCCGGACATATTTCAGAAGCAGAAGCTGTGAGATTAATGGCTATGATCGATGACAGAAATCTCTCGACGCACACCTATCATGAAGCGTTGGCAGATGAAATTTTTGCACATATTGAAGAGTATCTGGAGACTTTAAAAAAGATTTTTCTCTATATGCAAAATCTGCAAACGAAAAAATAGCTATTCAGACCAGCCCTTCCACGACCTTCGTTTCGAACTTTCTTACCCTCTCCTCTTCCAGCGGTTCGCTGAAATAATAACCCTGAAAATAATCCACCCCCATTTTATAGCAGATATGGTAGATCGCTTCGGTGCTGACAAACTCGGCAATCGTCTTGATACCCAGATGTCTGGCCATCTTGACAATCGTACGTACCAGCAGGTAGGACTTTCTGTCTTTGTCGATATTTTTGACCAGTGATCCGTCGATCTTCAGAAAATCGGGAGAGAGCTCAATGATATGGTTGAAGTTGGAGTAACCGGTACCAAAATCGTCGATCGCGATGCGAACACCCAGTACACGGAACTCGTCGATAAAATCTTTGACTTTTTCAAAATCGTCGATGTCACTACTTTCGACAATCTCAAAAATCACAAGGTGCGCTATCTTATACTTCACGAGCTTCTCTTTGAGAATCTGACCTGTTTTGGGATTGATAATATCTTCAAAAGCAAGGTTGATCGACACTTCGCTGCCACTTTTTTGAATGAACCGAAAGCTCTTTTCGATCATAATGCGTGTCAGTGAAGCATATTGTTTACTCTTAAACGCGATTTCCAAAAAATAGAATGGCGACACCAGTTCCTCTTTCCCCTCTTTTACCCGGCGCAGACGCATCAACGCTTCATACTTCACCACTTGTTCTGACCGATCTACAATGGGCTGGAAAACAGGAACGATATTGTCATGTATGATTGCAGACTTCAGTGCATTTTTCCAAATCATGAGCTCCTGAGAGTTAGAGGAGGAGTCGATCAGTTTGCTGTAAGCAATATAGGGAATTTTTTTCTTTTTGGCATGAGAGAGCGCCATCTCCGCTTTTTTGAGTGCATTCTGCTTCTCCAGAGAGATACCTATCGTGATATCGATCTTCATCTTCTCATCCTGCGTATCACAAAAGATTTCGTGCTCTGAAACAAGTGTGAAAAGCTCTTCAATATCTTCTTCTATTTTGAGATGCACCGGGAACCGCCCCACTCCTCTGAGTGCAAAATGGTCACTGTAGACGCGATATACTTCATATTGTTTTTCTGTGGCAAAGTTCTGCAACAATTTTGCCACTTCAATCAATACACAGTTTCCCGCCTGCATACCATAGATCTCGTTGTAGTTATGAAACTGGTCAATATCGACGACGAGGAGTCCCCCGAAATCACTCTGCTTCAGATCACTGTTCAATGCTTCCCTGTTTTTGAGATCGGTCAGGGAGTCATGCAGATACTGATACTCCACCTGCTGTACACGCTCTTCGACTTTCTGTTCCAGATTTTCATTGAGTTTATGCAGACGCGTGATAAGCCTCGCATAAAAGAACCCCAGGACGACCAACCCCATACTGAGTGAAAAGATAAACGCTTCATGTCCGTTCCAGGCACGATTGAACCAGAGTGCAGGGGTCATGAGCACCACACCCGTCGCAAGCGCAAAAAAGAGATACCGCGTACCGAAACGCACACCGTTTCCGACAATGATCCAAAGCAAAATAGGATAGAGCACCACTCCGATGATCGTGGACTGATGCATCGCAAAGCTTACTACACTGATATCGCCGATAATATTGACAATACGCCGAACAGGATAAACACCGGGATTTGAGGCAACTGCTTTGAGGTTATAGAGACTATAGAAAAGATAGCAACCGACGACTGTCAGTGAAGCACCGGTAAATTCCTTCGTGAAAAACCAAGATGTCAGAAGATATACAAAAACGATCAATGTCACGACAGTACGTGCTACCGCCTGCGACAACTCTTCATCGTTTTTGATATAATCCAGTCGTTTTTTCATGGCAACTATCGCTTTTTACGGAAATTTTCTCTCTGTGCTTACCCAGACGCTCTATTTTCCATATCGGCGAATTGCCGTTTTTTTGAAACGGTTACGGTATTTATTCTCCGCTGAACTTTTCCAGATACTCCTGCCACCCCTTTTTTCGCAGATCACATGCCGGACATGCATCGCATCCGTAACCCCACTCATGCAAGACGCTTCTGTCGCCGTTGTAACAGGTATGGGTCTCCTTCAGGACCAGATCGAGTACCCCCTCCTCTTCCGCCAGTCTGAAAGTCTCCGCTTTGGTCAGATGTATGAGTGGATAGAGAAAGTGTATCTCTGACTCACTGCCCAGATTGAGCGCCTTTTCCAGCGTTTTGACAAAGGGCTCCCGACAATCCGGATATCCGCTGTAATCGGTCTGGTTGATCCCGGTGATGATATGATTGAGCCCCATCTTCTGTGCATACGCATGTGCGGCGGTAAAAAAAACCGCGTTACGATTCGGCACGAACGATGCAGGAAGATTGGGACGATTCCGGTGTCGGGCATTTATGTCGAGGCTGCTGTCGATCAGCGCGGAATCATCGAGCTGGGCAAAGATATTGATCTCCATCACAAAGTTTGGGACTTTCAGGGTCGAAGCGATTTTCCTCGCCTGTTCGATCTCGACAGCATGCTTTTGATGATAGTTGAAAGTGATCGTTTCAACATGTTCGTAACGGTTCAGCGCCCACCCCAGGCACGTTGTACTGTCCTGCCCGCCACTGAAAACTACCAGTGCACTTTTATTCTCTCTCTTTTGCATCGCTAATCCACTCCTATAAACTTGTGCATCTGCAGACTGAGCCTGAATTTTTGCGGGTACTTTTTCACCAGTTCCACACAATACCGCACATTTTCCATATTGGGGGTATGCATGAAGTTTTGGGGCTGAATGAAGATGTGCTTCACACTCTCTATCTGCAACAGTTTCCCCACAGGAGAATTCCTGTCGACGATGAATTTCAACTCATCGAACCCCTCTTTTTCAACATGATTCCAATCCTTGGGACTATAGGTGATCCAGTCCGCTTTTTTCACGTGGGAAAAATTGTATCCGTTGGTTTCGATACTGACATAGTATCCCTTTTGATGCAGAAATGTAATAAACGGGTTCAGGTCGTAGATGGTAGGTTCACCCCCTGTGATGATGACATTTTTGGCAGGGTAAACTTTGATCCGTCTGTACACCTCTTCGAAAGTCATCTCTTCCATCGTCGTTTTATGCAACTCATCATCACAAAAATCACAAGTAAGATTGCAGCCATAAAGCCGGACGAAGATGTTTGCACATCCCGCATGTGCGCCTTCTCCCTGTATGGAATAAAATATCGATGAAACTTTGAGCATTGGTATCCTGAAGATTTTATGTTAAATTTATGTTAAAATGGATAGTAACAAAATAACCATTAGGAAACTCTATGTACACTCTGCTCACGCTGCTCTTTTTTACGGTCATCTTCGGCGGTCTCATCTGGGCCTATATCCACCATCTTGGTGAAAAGGGAGAGCGGCTGAACCTCATCAACCGGGGCATCTGCCCAAAATGCAAACAACATACCATAGAAGTGGCCGACCAGAAAGGGGGAGGCTGCTCCGGGACGGCATTTGTCGAGTTCAAATGCACCAACTGTGATTATACAGACAGTTTCAACCTCGGCAGTGGCGGGTGTAGCGGAGGTTCTTGCAAAGTATAGTTTCCAAGGTAATATTTATTAAACTTTTCTCTCTCCGTGCCGATATAGTTTATGAATTTGACGATTCAATAAATTCCAGGTTATAAGGAGACCTCACCCTATGAAAAGAAATTCCGTACTTACAAGTATAGCACTTTCCGTAACACTCAGCGCATTTTTGACAGGTTGCGGCAGCAACGCTGCAAACTCAGGAAACGATACAGGCAACCCCGATAATGCTTCTGCTGTCACACTCAATGGTAAAGCGGTTGACGGCTATCTTCAGTATGCCACTGTCTGTCTTGATCTGAGCAAAGATGGCTATTGCCAAGCGACTGAACCCAGCACACAAACCGATGAAAATGGTGCATTTACACTCAAACTCTCTGAAACAGCGCAACAGGATCCCAACTTCGATACCGCTATGCTACTCGTATACGGTGGAAAAGATGTCGATACAGGTGATGACTTTACAGGCAAACTGCTTGCACCAAAAGAGGGAGAGAGCATCGTGATGTCTCCGGTGACAACGCTGGTAGCAAAAGAGTTACAAAAGCAGCTCAAGGCAGATAAAAAACTGACTAAAGAGGAGATAAAATCAAAAATCAAAGCAGCCAAAGAGAGGGTCGCTAAAGCACTCGATATTGATCCTGAAGAGATCGACCACGATCCGATCGCGGAGCAGGCCAAAGGCAACGACAAACTGATCAAAAAAGCACTCCAGCTCCAAAAAGCGGTTGAAGCACTGGTTGCAGCCGAACCCGATGAAGCCAAAAGAAACGAACGTGCCGAGAAGATCTACGAAGCATTGGCTGACAGCCTGGATGATGTCGACCCACAAAACAGAGGTATCGGCCAACTGCTTGACAAAACATTTGAAAAAGCGGAACGAGATGAACAGGTCAAAGCACTTCTGGGCGGAGATCGAGGACTTGAAGTCGGCGCGGTTGCTAAAAAGATGGCGCAAACCATCGAAAAAAGGTTTGACGATGCAGATGAACAAGTCAAAAGAGAGAAAGATTTTCTCAAGAAGATCGGTGTAGTGACCAGAGAAGACCTCAAAAAGATCAAAGTCTCTATCGAAGATGGTAAAGATGCTGACTCCATCGCCGGTGCGATCAGCGTCGACGACCAACTATTCAAACAGGGTGCTGACTGGAGTGACAAATTCCTCGCGCATGACCTTGACCTCATTGATATTGACGTCTCACCAGAACTAATCAATAAGATCAAGGCACTTTTCCCTGAAGGAACAAAAATTGCCCCAGGTATCCTTTTCCGCAACGCAGAGAAACTCAAAGAGAGCAACGATGCACAGCTTCAGGCAGTGTATGAAAAGATCCAGAGTTTCCTGAACAAACAGAAAAATGAAGAAGAGGAGCATAAAGCACAAATCGAACAAAAAATTATTCCGATCAAAGCACCGATGACACTCTACATGCCTCATGGAGACGGCTACGGTGAAGTCACATTCGATGCTGACAATAGACTCTCGTTTACAAAATATAAATTACAACAGGATGGTACATTTACCTCCGAAAACAATGACGAAGAGGAAGATGGCGAATATGTACTTAACAACGGTCATTGGGTTGCTGATCCCGACCAAGAGGAACCGCTGACCTATAACGAAGATGGCACCGTATTTTTAACCTATTCCAATGAAAAAGGCACCCTCTACGAAGGCAAGCCAATTGCAGGTGAAACGATCCATATTCCTCAGATGAGAGATATCGAGATACCGATGCCTGCAGGTGCACAGATGTACTTCATCAAAGTTGAAAAAACGGCAGACACATACAGAGTCGATGAAAAAGTTCGTGATTACAGTAAAGAAACACCGGTTGAGATCAGCTCGTTTGACGACTTCATCCAGAAACAATGCGGTACCAGCTGGTTTATGGGTAACGAAAATGGAGGACTTGCATTTGCAGGTACAGAGGATGCTACAGGCGTATACAAATGTGACACTGCTGCTACTGAAGGGCAACTAGTACATGTCTACAAAGATGACAATAGAGAAGTGCATACCGGTAAAATCGCTGGCACCTGGAAGATCAAAAATGTCGACGGCAATGCGATCATGATCGTTAAACCGTATAAAACCGATTTCATCAAAGATGACGAAGGCGGTATCGAGTATCCGATCTTCGCACTCAAAGATGGTGAACTCTGGCGCGGAAACATGGAGCCTGAAGGGACAAGAAGAATGATGCCTGCATACAACAAAGCGGCACTGGAGGCCGTCACGACACAGATTCAGGAGAAATGGGAGCAGATTAAAGAGAAGATGCCCCTCGACAAAATGTTTGAGAGACCCTCAGCCAAGTAACTCCTTTTTTCCGACTATCTTAAAATGAAGTAAGGGGCGCCCGTCGCCTCTTACGTCTCTACCATACTATACAGCAGCGCTATCTCCTGATCCCAGATCGTATCGTCGATCGTCTCCAGCACCAGCGGTATATCATCCATACGCGGATCGTTCATGATGAACCGAAACGCATCCAGACCTATTTTCCCTTTTCCCAGACTGTGGTGTCTGTCCACTCTCGATCCCAGATCGGGCTTGGAGTCGTTGATGTGCATCCCTTTGAGATACTCAAACCCGACGATCTCATCAAACTCCTGCCAGGTTTTGTCGTAGGCTTCACGAGTGCGTATATCATATCCGGCTGTAAACATGTGACATGTATCTATGCAGACTCCCACGCGGTTCTTGTCAATAGACTTGTCGATGAGGTAGGCCAGATGCTCGAACTTGTATCCCAGATTACTTCCCTGCCCGGCGGTATTTTCGATCACCAGCGTCACCCCTTCTGTCTCTTCCAGTGTCTTGTTCATCGACTCGGCAATCCGATCCAGACACACTTCTTCGCTAATCTTTTTGAGATGACTTCCGGGATGGAAGTTGAGCCGGTCGAGTCCCAACTGTTCGCATCGTTGTACTTCGTCGATAAAGGCATCGAGTGATTTTTGGCGTTTCTCCTCTTCGGGGTGCCCCAGATTGATCAGATAGCTGTCATGCGGCAGTACATGCTGCGGTTTGATCCCCGCCTCTTCGAGATTCTGTTTGAACTTGTCAATTGTCTCCGCATCGAGCGGTTTGGCTTTCCACTGGCGCTGGTTTTTGGTAAAGAGCGCAAATGCTTTCGCACCGATCTCTTTGGCATTTAACGGAGCGTTAAATACTCCGCCGCTGGCACTGACGTGTGCGCCTGCATATTTATTCATTTGGATAGTTTCCTTAATCTTATGATGATACCGTTTTTGATATCTTTAAAATAGATATTTCCCGGCCAGATTTTGTACTTGATCACATACGCTTTGGATGTAATCTTTTGCAGAAATCCGTTGGATGTATGTTTGAGGTTTTTACCTCCGATTATCGGCAGACTCTGGAGTACATTTTCAACAAGTGTGTCGGGATAGGCACCATTTAAAAAAGTCTGATTGAACCCATGCTTGGTATTGCACAGTGATCCTACACAGATCTCATCTTCATCCAGACGCACCACCATATCGAGTGTTGGTTTGCCCATCGTAAAGATCTGGAGATTGATAAGATTGTCATATCGATTGAGAAAGCCGGTATCGGAAAACGCAAATTTTTTGGTTTTCATCGTTACCCGATAAGGAATGGACGCCAGCAGTTTCGATCGCGGAAAACGCGGCTTTTGTACCTCTTCTTCCTCGTTCTCTTCTACTGCCATTTCACCTTCTGACACAATGTTTTCAGTGACATTTTGCTCTTCTTCGAATTTCTGAGCGCTGATTGTCTCCTCTTCCACGCTCTTTGGCTCCTCAATAACAGCTTCAGGCTCTTTACGCATCTCGGGAGTTGCCTGCTGAACCGCCTCTTTATGGACATGACCGGGTGCAATCCTGACAGCACATCCACTCAATACAAAAATCAAACCGGCACCGGCAATGGTAACAAACAGTCGCATGCATCACTCCTCAAAACAGTACTCAAAAACGGTTATACTAGCATATAATTATTTACATAAAAGCAATTTTTGGATATTATCAGCGATTATTTATAAATCTTACAGAGGGAAATGAATGGACATCAAAACAGCAAAAACAGACAGTGCCAACGCCAGCGTAGAGGCGACTATATCCAAAGAGGATATCGATAAAAAAGAGACCGCTTTAGCCCAGGCAGCGGCAAAAGATATGCAGATTGCAGGCTTTAGAAAAGGCAAAGTACCTGCGCATGTCGTCAAAGCCAGATATGGTGACAAACTCAAAGAGGATGCCAAAAATGAAGCCCTCAGAGAAGTCTACGAAAAAGGGATCGAGGAACTTGCTATCGAACAGACTGAAATCATCGGAGAACCGAGTGTCAAAAAGTTCGACGAGACTGAAAGCGGAGATATTGAAGTAGAGATCGCCATCGCAACAAAACCTGAAATGAATATCGAAGGCTATAAAGAGTTGATTCCGGATTTTGAAGTTCCGGAAGTGACTGATGAAGAGGTACAAAACAGAATCGATGAGATGCTCAAATCCACAGCGCCGATTCAGAAGATCAAAGAGGACCGTCCTCTCAAAGAGGGAGATTTTGCCCTGATAGACTTCGAAGGATTCATCGATGGTGAACCGTTCCAGGGAGGAAGCGCCGAGGGTTATACACTTGAAATCGGCAGTGGCAACTTCATCCCGGGCTTTGAAGAGCAGATGATCGGTATGAAAGAGGGAGAGACCAGAGAGATCACTGTCAAGTTCCCCGAAGACTACCATGCCAAAGAGTTTGCAGGCAAAGAGGCGACCTTCAAAGTCACCCTGCATGAGATTCAAGAGAAGGCAATTCCTGCCGATATAGATGAAGAGACTTTGAAGAAGTTTTTACCCAACGAAGAGGCCCCGACAGTCGAGCTTCTGCGAGAGAAAGTCAAAGAGCAGATCGAAGCGGAAAAACTTTCCAAAGTCTACAACGAAGAAGTCAAACCGAAGTTTGTTGAAGCATTGGTAGAGAAGTTTGAAATCGACCTTCCCGAGAACATCGTCGAGCAGGAGATAGATATGGCGTTCCGAAACGCACTGCCTTCTATGGATGAGGAAGAGATCAAAAAGTACACGACCGATGTCGAAGCGGCAAAAGAGAAGCGTGAAGAGTACAGAAAAGATGCAATCGACAGCGTCAAACTGACCTTTATTGTCGATGAGCTGGCGAAACAGGAAGAGGTTGCAGTAGACGATCAGGAAGTGATGCAAACCCTCTATTTCGAAGCACTTCAGAGCGGACAAGATCCACAACAGTTGATCAAGCAGTATGAAGAGCAGGGACTTTTGCCGGCTGTGAAAATGGCGATTGTCGAAGACAAACTCTTCACCAAACTCTTCAACGAGAAAAAAGAGCAAAAATAAACAAAATCAAAACCAGGATTAAAATATGAGTTATGTACCGATAGTAGTTGAAAAAACAGGGCGGGGAGAGCGAAGTTACGATATCTTCTCCCGCCTTCTGAAAGATAGAATCATTATGCTAAGTGGCGAAGTGAACGACGCCGTCGCTTCTACTGTTGTTGCACAACTGCTTTTTCTCGAGGCTGAAGATCCGGACAAAGATATTTTTCTGTACATCAACTCTCCGGGTGGTGTCATCACTAGTGGCATGAGCATGTACGATACGATGAACTACATCAAACCAGACGTCTGCACTATCTGTATCGGGCAGGCAGCTTCCATGGGAGCCTTTCTGCTCTCTTCCGGTGCTCCGGGTAAACGCTACGCCCTGCCGCATGCCAGAGTGATGATTCACCAGCCGCTGGGCGGTGCACAGGGTCAGGCGACTGACATCCAGATCCAGGCAAAAGAGATTTTACGAATGAAAAACGAGCTCAATCAAATCCTCGCACAGCAGACCGGTCAGCCACTCGATAAACTTGAGGCCGATACGGAGAGAGATTTCTTCATGAGTGCGCAGGAAGCCAAAGAGTACGGACTCATCGACAAAGTCCTCGAAAAAAGTTTCAAGTAAGGATCAATAGATGCTCTATGGCATAGATAAAGAAGGTAGCGTTGTAACAAAAATGGACCAAAAACCGGTACAAAAGACAAAACAGACCACACTCCAGAAAGACAGCGGTACCATCAGACAGGTGGGGAGTTTTGGGAAACAGATTGTCGATCAGTTGATCAAAGACAATATCCCTGCAACACCTGAAAACTATGCCATTTACTTTGAAAAGATGCTCGAGGAGAAGCCACTTCGGCAACGACAGACGATTCAGAAAATCGTCGAGGCTGAGTCACTTGAAGGTGAGATCTATGCCGCGCATATTGAAAACAACATCAAGGAGAGTTTCAAACAGATCAAAACGATCCTCGAAACTGTCTCCAACATGTACAACAAAATCGCAAAACTCAAGTCTCTGACAAGACAGAAAAAAGAGGAGCTCGCAAACGGTGCAGGCAAAATCGCCCTGGTCTCCTACGAAGAGTCCCTTGAAGAGACTGTACATGCACTTGAACAGCAACAAAAAAGCATCAAAGCCCACTACGGTGAGATTGCTGAAAATATCAAATACTTTCATGCAAACTCGATATTCGACCCCAAATATGATGTTTACAATAGAAATCATCTCTTTAAAGCGATCGAAACCGAGAAGAAAAATATCGGTACATTTGGCTATGAGAGCTGCCTGCTCGCATTTAAAGTCGATGATGCTGCACTTGCTCAGGTCAAACAGCCAAAAGACAGAGAACTGGTGATTAAAAATATCGCCAGGATGATCCTCCGGCGCTCCAGACGAAGTGACATTGTTGCACATCTGGGTAACGATGTCTTTATTATCCTGCTCAAACATACCAAACTCGAGCAAGCTGAACGTGTCATTGAAAGTATCGATCAGATGATCGGTTATACCAACTTCATCGTCGATTCACAAAACATCGAAATCTCCCTGGAGTATGCAGCAGACAAAATTGTTACAAACCAAACACGTGAACAGATGCTTTCAGCACTGTTAAACCAACTTCACTAGAAGATATTACACATGGTTAGAGAAATCATCACCTATCCAGACAAACGTCTCAAGCAGCCATCCAGAGATGTCACGCAGTTCGATCAGGAGTTGCACACCCTGCTCGATGACATGTATGAGACCATGATCGCCAAAAACGGCATCGGCCTTGCCGCTATTCAAATTGCTGTACCGCTTAATGCCCTCATCATCAATCTTCCCGACGAAGAGGATAAACAGACACGTGAAAATCTCCTTGAAGTAATCAATCCCAAAATCCTCGAAATGGACGGTACCACCGTCTACACCGAGGGGTGCCTGAGCGTCCCCGAATACTACGAAGATGTCCAGAGAGCAGAACGTATCAAAGTCTCTTTCCTCAACCGCCACGGCAACGAGATCATCGAAGAGTACGACGGGCTTATGGCTATCGCCTTCCAGCATGAGTGCGACCACCTCAAAGGAGAACTCTTCATCGAAAAACTCTCTTACCTCAAACGCAAGAAATTTGAAAAAGAGTGGAAAAAGAAGCGCAAAGGCAAAAAGTAAGCTATGAAACAGGTGGGTTGCGCCACGCTTGACGGCTTCGATGCCAGAGTCGTCGATGTCGAAGTCGCTTTTGTCCGCGCACTCCCCAGTTTCTCCATCGTCGGCCTTGCACAGGCCTCCATACAAGAGTCCAGAGAGCGCATCAAGTCCGCACTCAGCGCAATTGATTTTAAATTTCCACCTCAGAAAGTGACCGTCAACCTCTCCCCTTCCGACCTTCGCAAAGAGGGAAGCCATTTCGATCTGCCTATCGCCTTGCTGATCGCCCTCCAAAAGAGCGACATCTCATTCGAAGAGTTCATGATCTTCGGCGAACTGGGACTCGACGGCCGCCTCAAGGACAGCTCCACACTCTTTGCGATCATCCTCTCTCTGGCCAAAGAGAAAAAGGTCAAAAAGCTCCTGATCCCCAAAGAGAGCCTCCCCAAAATCAGCACGATCCCGGGCCTTGAACTCTACGCCGCCGACACCCTGCAGGAAGCGATCGACATCTGCACCGACTTCGCAAACGCTCCCATCATCCTCTCCGGCACCTCACTCACCTGGCCGCACATCAGCATCGACGGCGCTGACTACTACTATACAGGGGAGTTTCCCCTCGATTTCGCCGACATCAAAGGGCAAGAGACGGCCAAACGCGCCGCGCTCATCGCCGCATGTGGTATGCACAACATCCTTTTCGAAGGAAGTCCCGGATGCGGCAAGAGCATGAGTGCAAAACGCTTGCCCTATATCCTGCCTCCTATGAGTCTCGACGAAATTCTCGAAAAAGCGAAGCTCGACGCACTCGAAGGGAAAGAGCCGGACTTCAAGCCGATGCGCCCTGCCAGGGCACCTCATCACAGTTCCACAAAAGCGAGCATCTTCGGCGGTGGTGTAATTCTCAGAAGTTATCTTTACTTTTCAGAAGTTCACTTAACCGTTTCAGAAGTTATCTTAACCAGCCAGAATCACCCGGGAGCCTCCTGTGAAAACCCCATCCTATGAAATCGAACTGAACAAATCGTTCCTTCCAAAGTTTATGCTTGAAGATTTATCGGTCAGAGGAAGGACAAGACTGGATCTTTTACCCAGAGACGAACATTATGAAGATGAAATGCTCGATCTTCCCCGAATCGTCACCGAAAGGTACAGGGTTATTTCATTCCTCCCTCTCGGCAAAGGTTCACCGAACGAAAGTTATCCGTCCTACTATGGATTGCTGGTGGAGCACAGCTTCTATCACAAATTTGACAACGGAGATGAAAAAACCGAATCTGAGATCCAAAGCCAATGGGTGGATATCAGGTTTCTGCCGATTGTCTCCCCCGGTTTGATCATCGAAAGACGGTATACCAAATTGAGGCGCTATATCAACAAACACCGCTACTATGGAATCAGCTATGACGACCGGCATGAAATCACCTTCGATACCGCCGACGTGACATACGGCACCTGGGAAGACCTGGGTCTACTCGAGCAGCTTACGACGGAAGTACCGGAAGAGTATATCGAGATGAGCAAGGCGGGGTATTGTGCGGTCGTCAAGCCAAAGGGGACTTCTACAACCTATATCTTCCCCGCACTCGTCATCGGGGCTGCAACGTATTTCAACCACCAGTTCCTCGCCAAAGCCGCACTCAACGGGGATCTGAGGCTGTTCAAAGAGCTGTTCGACCGACGCTATGCCCGGCGCATGCCAAAAGAGTGGTTCAAGTTCGCAAAAGAGAAATATGATTATGTCATCCCTGACAGGTTCTACAAGGAGGATGCATTTGCAAACAGGGAGTTCCATGCCATCTTCAAAAGGATCCGCACAGAGCGCGGCAAAAAGGGGTTCTGGAAGGAGAAGACACCGGGTACCAACATCCTGATCCGCTTCCCTTTTGCCCCGGGATCGGAACATACGTTCACCGTACACGGCATCCCGGCAGGTGAGGGGCACTTCATCGTGCATGAAATCACGGAATACGGGATACCGGGCTACGGGAGGGTCTATACCGGCGCCATAAGCCTGAAGCACCGGTCGGAATATGTAGAAAACCTCTGGAAGAAGGACAGGGAGTTCCAGCGCTCTCAGGAAGGACGCGCGAAACGCAAGGCGGAAGAGGACGCAAAGAAGATGCGTGAGAGAATGAAGCAGGAGGCGGAAATGAAGAAGAAAGGGTATGGAAAGTTTGATTTTTAGACAGACTGTCCGAACCCTTCCCCTTTCAGGGGCGAAAGCACTTCTTTTTGTTGTAAAACCGCCTATCCCATACCCTGCACACCCTCATCCAAATCAAGCTGCTCGATAAGATACTGATACTCATCGAGAAAAACGTCTATCGCCTTTGTAAAAACAAATCTCTCCCCGCTCATTTTATGGATAAGCCCGAAGTTGTACAGTTCATTGAAGAAGCGCGTACCATATTTTTCGATGTCTACGTAGGCAGAAAACTGGACACTCTCCGAGATGATCGTCCGAACCTGATCGTATGTGAATTCCGTTGTCTCTATGGTCGAGACAGGCTCCTGCCCCCTGTTGCTTATCTCATACATGAGGATGGCAATAAAAACCATAATATTTTTTGTCTTATCGGTTTTCTTTGTCAGTGACTCGCAATAGAATACCTCATGCTTGTTTATGAGGTCGATATTGAAGCTTTCTTTGAAAAATGCCTTGTACCATGTCTGGTATTCCGACAAGATGTCGTATTCATGAGTCCCTGTGGAAACAAACACTCCGTCCAAAAGTTTTTCCGTGATGCTCCTGTGCAGTTTAAGCTCGGGTTTCGGGTATGAAAATGTCATTTGACTTCCTTTGCGGATGAGATGGGGATATTGAGATCAAAAGAGCCGAAATCAAGCAACCCTCTTTTTTCTCCGAATTTTACCCCTGCGTGGTCTATAAGCGACAGGGCGGTGCAGTAGTTGGGGTAGGTAAGCTCGCCCCGCTCTTCCATCAGGCGATAAAGCCATTCAAAAAAATTGTCGACAGGCATGTCCTCCGCAAGCCTTTCAAGATAGGCTTCTTTATCAAAATGGAAGTACGAATCGCCGTCTTTGGATGCCTTCAGGGCTTCCCCGGGGATAGACACAGGCGCATCGGAAGCGAGCATGGATTCAATTGCATCCAGCGCCTCGAAAAAGAACTCCCCGGAGTGCACAACTCTCCTGCGTACGGGCAGGAGTTTACTTTGTGGCATCCGGTCCATGTTTTTAAGCCATGTAATGGCATTGCTGAGGATGAGGCTGTTCTTTTGTATTTTTCTCAGCGTATAGAGTTCGGCAATGATTTTTTTGCCAAAGTTTTCAATGTCTGCGTGAGTGTTGTTTGCCTGCGACGACAGCCTCTGCATCTTGTTGTCGATATTCCGGTCATAGGCCACACGCTTTTGCGTCGCCATGGACATGATGTTCCGTATCAGCGGGAGTATCGTATCTTCCCGGTCTGCAACCATCTCCTTGAGAGGTTCGATGTATCTGTCTATAAGCCTGCCGGCTTCGTGGAACCGTTGTAACGGATCCATCTTCTCATGCTCTTCTTTGAGCCTCAGCGTATCATCGAGCAGCCGCTGAACGTTGCTTTCCAGCAGATCGGAGAAGCTGCCCAGTTCATCGATCGTATCCGTGGCGGATTCAATCATCTCGTTGGCTTCGGTTGCCCGTATCAGCCTGTCATAAAGCCTGGCAAGCGAATAGTGGTATTTCTTGACGGATTCGGGCGATGAAAGGGCAAATTCATTATTGCAGAAAGAGATGAAATTGATGACTCTTTTATCTATGATGTATGCCTCGCTATCCCTGTCGAATTTGGCAATGCGAAGCTTCAAAAGGTTCTCAACCGGAACCATATCCCTTTCCGCCAGCTCGTCAAGCACCTCTTTCCTGATAAAATTGTCCCCGTTTTCGCTGTTGACCAGCCGAACCACATCACTCATGAACCTGAAATAGGTTGACACGAAATTGGCTATGCTTGCACCGCTTTTAACCATCATACCCCTCCTGCTCCAGAAAGAGGTTGTGCTGCTGAAGAAAGTCGTACACGCGCCTGACACCGGCATCTTCTTCGCATAGGCGCAGCAGGGCATCGCTTGCCGCCTGTTTTCTGGTGATGACCTTCCCGCTTTTCAGAGCCTGGGTGAAATAGTTTTCAGGAACAAAGAGTGCCGCATCCGGGAAAAAAGCTTTCACGCGGGCAAACTCGTTAAGCCCTGTGTAGTCGAGATCGCCGAAATGCATGATGTGATCGGCCCTTATCCTCTCAAAAAGGGGCGTGCCAAGCCTTCCTATGGGGTACAAGAGCGTATAGCCGGCATCAACCAGACGGGTATCAAGCATGAAGTTTTCAAGATTCTCCACAAAGCAGAGTTTTGATGCTTC
Organism: Campylobacterales bacterium; assembly: GCA_026994915.1. Lineage (GTDB taxonomy): Bacteria > Campylobacterota > Campylobacteria > Campylobacterales > QNZT01 > QNZT01. The sequence goes on along the minus strand of JALWPY010000033.1, from coordinate 8,852 downwards.
GATGATGTCGAGACTTCTGCCTACCGGCTCTTTGGTGTCGATCTTTTCCCCGTTGAGGGAAAAGGGGACATTGCTTCTTGCGAACATCAGCCGGAATGATCTGCGGGCAGAGGATTTGGAGTCCCGGGTGGCATGTACCAGATTGTACCTTTCCCCTTTCGTCCCATCCGGCGTAAAGTCCGGGCAGTGGTGATTGCGGTATTTCTGGACAACATCCGGCTTTATGACCCTCCAGACGGAGCCTCTTCCCCGTTTTTCCCTGACCAAAGCTTTCGCATTGACAAGCTGCGAAAAAATATCGCTTTTGCGTATCCGTCCAGCGATGTCGGATTCACGCATTTCCCCTTCGCCAAGAAGCCTTTTGAGGAACATGCAGGAGGCGGTGAGCATGTCAGGCAGCTGCATCTTGCCCCTCCCTGCGCTCTTTTCGTGTACAGGTGTTATCGTTGATATATGATTTGCCGCCGGGATCCTCTTCTATATAGTAGACCTTTTCAAACGTATGCGCGACCTGGGGGCTTGCACTGATGGGGAGGAGATTCAGTTCATCGAAGAATTTCAGCAGTTCATTCTGGTTGATATCATCAATATCCATAACCTCGTCGATCAGAAACGGGATCGTGTCGTCAGGGTGTATCAGTTCACGCATAAGGATCAGAGGCAGCATGACACGCAGCATCCTCTCCGTGCCGTTGGACTGCTCACTTTTTTCCCGCTTCTCCCTTTTCGTATCGGAATCCCTTTTTGTCCTTTCGACCACTATGTCAAAAAGATCCGAAAGAAGGGTGGTTTTTTCCGTCCGTATGTATCTGAAGATGGTCTCGTTAGAGCTGTCAGCATCATATATCCCCGGTGAAAACAAAGATGTATTGTCCGAACCCAGCATCTCAATCTCCTCTATCTGGCGCTCATTGGGAACAAAATTGACTTTGACGCCGGAGAGGTCGGATATGGTATATTTTGAAAGCAGATTGTTGATTCTGCCTGTGAACTTCCTGACGGCTTCCAGCTGCTCTAAAAACCGTTTCACCCTTCCTTTGAATATGTTTGTTCTTGCGACAACCCTGTCCCGGAGCTCTTTGTCTTTAACGTCGATGTGTTCACACTTCTGTTCAATCAGGGACAGCAGGTCATCCTGCTGCCCGGGATCCTCATCATACAGGTTGATCCTGGCGGTATGCCTTTTTATGGCTTCTTCCGACATCCGGTAAACCTCGGAAGCGGTAGTAAATTCGCTGTATTTGCCCTCAACAGTTTTTTGCATCTGTTCAATCATGCTGCCAAGCGTATCGATGGACGGGGTTTCGCCCGGGGACGGTGAGAACCCCGCATCTGTGCAATAGTCCATATACCTGTTGTAAAATTCCCCAATGGCCTTCTCTTTGACTAAAAGTGATTTTTGCCTGGACCCGGTTTCCTCTATCCGGCGCCGCACCTCTTTCTGCCTGGAAGCAACAGATCTTTCGTTCTCCTCTTCGCTCTTCCGTTTGTCAAGTATCTGCGCAAGCTCATCTTCCAGAAGGGCGAGATCCCTGCGATAACCCTCAAGCTTCAGACGCCCGTCAAGCCGGTTGCGGACAGCCTGTATTTCGGCTTCAAGCCTTCTTTTTTCGGTTTCAAGCTTCTCCCTTTTGTTGTAGTTCTCTTTGACGGAGAGTATTTTTTCAATCTCGTGCACAACCTCCTCCAGTTCGCTTTTGCGCTCTTCGAGTGTAGGTATTTCCCTGATTTCAAGTGATGAAATATCGATCTTTGCACCGTTATAGGCAAATGTATCATCCCGGGATTCGTCCATTCCTGACAGGATCGCTGATTTTGGAAGGGAAGTGACCGCGTCACTGAGGACTGTATTCAGAACAGCTATCTCTTCTTTATTGTTTGCCAAATTCATCAGGAGCGTATTTTCATGATTGTCTATAAACTGTTCTATTTCCCTTTTTCTGGCATTGAAGCGGCTCAGTTTCCTCTCGACCTCGCCGATTGACGCCACAGTGTCAATATTGCGGATCAAATCACGCACTTCATCCTTTTCTTTTTCAAGATTGCGAAGTGCCTGTTCCAGCCATGCTTTGTCCTGATACCCCTCGATGGTCTCGATATTTTGTTGAAGCTGTTCGATTTTGGAGCGCAGACTTCCTCTTTGTTCATCGAGACCGGATATCCTCCCCCTGACGGACTTCTCTTCTTCCTTGAGGGAATCCATCGTGGCGTCCAGTTCACTGATAAGCTTCTTATACGTTTCATGCTCGGCATTTACCGATTGGCGAACTTTATTGAAATCGATCTTGCCAAATTCAGAAAGGCTTGATATGAGAGCGGCCCTCTTCGATTCCAATACATTGCGCTTTTCTTTGAGATCCGCCAAATCTTCCCGTATTTCCTTCAGCGTATCGATCTCCTCCTGTTCCCGCCTCCACTCGGCAAGCTCCGAAGGGGAGAGTTCATCCCTCATGCTTAACGCCTCTTCCTGGAGCCCGTTGACAATCAATATGCCGTTCTTCAGGATTTGGCTGTCACCGCCTGAGCGGAACAAATGCTTGTAGAGATCCGAGAACTGGCGGCTTTTGCTCTGATGCGCAAGCCGTAAAAACGCAACTTCGCCTTTTTTGGAAGTGATGGCTCTGGACAGTACCTCCCTGTGGTCTTTAAGCGGTGCCCCGATTCCGGTTGCGGGGTTTTCAAGAACGCGGCTAAACGGAAGGACTGTATAGGTTTGTGTCCGATCATCGTATTCCATGAACATCGACCGGTCAAACTTTTTTTTGACGAAATGGTATTTAACGCTGTCCCCCTCACGTCGGAGCAGCATATAGAAGTATCCCTGCTTCTCGTCATACCCTTCGAATATAATGTAGCTTTTATCCTGGTTCCTGAAATAAAAATTCAGTGACTCTTTGGGTGTATGTTTCGGGTGCGTCGCCTGCTTCCTATCAACGACAAAAAGCAGGGGCAGTGTCCACAGAAGGGAGGTTTTCCCCCTGTTGTTCCTGCCTGAAAGCTGGATGGAGTTTGCGTCAAGCGTCAGATGGGCGAATGAAAAATTGCCCGAGTTTATCATAGTGATGCTATGGAGTTTCATGGTATCCTCCTTTGTCTTTGTGGGAGAGCAGCCTCTCAGTATTCTGTGCAATGGTCTTATAGACTTCCTGTGTGATTTCGGGCTCATCCTCAATGGTGACAAGCGGCATCCACGACTGTATGAGCTTCACGACCTCCTGGATGTTCTTGTAGTACATTTTCATCAGGACGCTCCCGTCTATCTCCTCGGAAATAAAGTCATAGTTCTCTTTACTGAACATCCCCTCCCTTTTGAAATAGTTGGCGCTTGCCGCCTCGAGCTTGAGGGTGATCGACTTCTCCTTCGTGATCAAACCGTATGCATTGCCGATGCCCTCAATTTTGAAGGATTCCCCTTTGCAGTATTCAACCGCTTCGAAATTGTGCATGCCGTTGAAAGCCAGTGAACGGTATGCACCCACGTTCTCTTCATTTCGTCTGTCGTAACTCACATAGAGATAGTACGTCGCGCCGGTGGATATGATCTTGTGCGGCCTGACGTATTTTGTCTCCAGCGGTTTGGAGTTCCCCAGATAGTCAAGTTTGATGATGCAATTCGTGTTGATGGCCACTTCTGCCATAATGATCTTCTGTGCAAGCGGTGACAGGCCTTTGGTCGGAATCATGGGGATATCTATATCCTTTTGTGTAATCAGCTGCGACAGATGCTCAAAATCGTTTTTGAGTATTTCGTTAGCGATGTTCTCTTTGAAAAGCCGAAAGAGCACATCATGGGGTATGTATTTAGGCAGCAGGTTTCTAAACCTGTATGCACCGAGCGCTTTATCCATAATGATGTCCTCTTCAAGTTTGCCGATAGTGTTTTCGATAGTCTTGGGTGTCACGTTACAGAGATCAGCCAAAACCTTCTTCTTCTGTGCCCCTTTAAAGAGCTCCCTATAGATATATATCGTCCGTTTTTCCATCTCTGCTCCTTTTATCTGGTAATATATTAACATATTTTTCCATTTTAAAAGCATTTTTATAGAAAATATGGCAACAAGTGATAAATATTGACTATTTTTTTACAACATGATACAATCTGTTTAAGCCAGTGATTTTTATCGCCGGTGAATTTCAATACAAAGGTTCTATCATGATAGCGAGATATGTTCTATCCAGAGGTGCCACTTTGGCACAGCCATACCACTGGGTGTTAAAAGCTCCAAACGGGGAGACAATTTTAACTTCCGAGAACTATACCACTCGAACGGGGGCGTTAAACGGCATCAAATCTGCACAAAGAAATTGCAAAAGCGATTCCAATTACAAAAGACGGGCGTCAAACGGCGGTCACCCCTATTTTACGCTGAATGCACCGGAAAACGGACAGGTGATAGGTGTAAGCGAAATGTATTCATCTGAGCAGATGAGGGATAAGGGAATTATTTCAGTAAAGACACATGGGACAACAGGCGTAATCTTCGAACCATAAAACGAAATTTTTCTGTTTCCCTGGAAGAGATAGAAGAATTTAAGTTGGCACAGGTTTAGCAGTAGAAATGTGTGCTCTTTTTGGATCTACAAAGCAATACGTGAATATTAAACTCAATCACATTAAAATATCCAAAAGGAGTCCCACCCATGAAACCCACCATTGTACTGCTATTTATCTTTTTCTCTGCACTCCAGGCCAAATCCCCCGCAGATTTTAATCGCAAAGTTATCCAGGGTAAGCTCAATGTCGTCAACGGATACAGTGCCGAATGCATTATGCATAAATTCTACACCAACTCCGGCTGGATACAGATTGAAGGTGAAGTAGGCCGCAACGGCATAGACGGACTCTACTACAAAAAACACGGTGATACCATCAAAGAAGTCCTTGTGGCGGAAAGTAAATGGAACAAATCTGAACTCGGCAGAAGCGGCAAGAATCAACTTATCAAACAGATGTCCAAAGAGTGGGTCATAAGGACACTGGAAAGGCTTCAAAAGTATCGCCCCCTGCCTGAGTATGCCACAATCAAAAAACTCGTCAAACACGGGCAATACAGGGCCAGGCTCTTCAGGATGTTCCCCCGAAGCGGCAACAGGGTTCAGATACAGATATTCAGGATAAAGAACAAGGGTTCTGACGATTACGACATCAAGATCGAGCAGAAACTTAATCCGATAACCATGGGGTATCCTGAAAACAGTTTTCAGAGGATGCTGTTAAAGGCGTACAATACCTGCAGGACGCAGGCGCTTCACAGGTATTTCCCGAAGCTGGGTGATTCTGATATTGAAAAGCTGATGCATGACAACTATCTACAGGTGAAAGTTCTTGCGCCTTTTATAATAAATAAAGGTCAACATTGTTCCTTAAAACAATAAAAATATCTTTATTTAATATTTTGTAACTAAATGTAACACACTAAATAGTGTCTTTTACAGATAGTGCAATATACTTTACCAGCTTTATTTAGTTTAAAAAGAAAACCGATATTATACCAAAGAAAATAAATATTATATTTAATTTAGTTTTAAGCATTAAGTTTTATATAATACTTTTTAAAAAGCCCTATAGGGTTTTATTTTATTATTAGAGAGGAGAGCATCTATTATGTTCGTTGAACTCATTTTACTTGCAGGGATTGTCATTAGCGTGTATTTTGCATTAAGCAACTATGCCGAAGCAAAACTGTATAAATCCAATGAGGAATTGTTGCAAGAAGAAAAAAAACGTTATAAAAACGATTTTAAAGCATCCGGTTTTACAACACCCAGAGGACCTTCAATGTCTGGCAATAAATATGTCCTTGATGAAAATGGTGAAATTGAAGTTGTTCCTGAAGAGAGAAGTGCTTTAATATCTTATATTTAGTGCAAAAATTTACTCTTTAACCATACTTTCCTCCATGAACAATTCTCAAAGGCCACTTTATACTTGTTATTCATGGATACCAAATCTCACAGGCTCTTTAAATTTTGAGTTCATCTCTGATAATATTATCCAAGAGGACAAATCCTATCCTTTATATCAAGCCAATTCTAAGGACTCTGTCAATACAAAATTCTTTTTATTGGAACAGTGGAAATTTTCAGACGGCATAAAAGAAGATAAAAAAGGTTTAGCACGCGATATTATCTGCATAGTTGAGAGACGCGAAGAAAATCTGCTGGTTGGGGACTTTTATGATATTACCTTTACGCCTACACTAAAAGAAAATTTTGATGTACGGCAAAACCTAAATAAATTAAAAACTTTTATAAAAAAGGGATCCGGATTAGACAAAGATATTATTCAAAAATATCTTCCGCCACATAAATATATTTCTGTACAAGCAAAATTTTCTATCAAGCGTAATGGGAGAATAAAAATAGACTTTTTTCGAATACCACCCACAATAGATAAAAAAAATCAAAATGCCTTCATGTCTAGCAATATCCCACTTATTACCTACAGGGCAATTAAATATATTTTTCATAAAGATATTTTTCACGGCGAAGAAGAAGATGGAATTATTGGGATTTACAGTACATCTGCCTATAAAAAAGATGTACTTAAAAACATTACAAAGTATTTAAAAAGCTATGAAAGACTCATCAAAGACACGATTAAAAGCGATCCATTGCTGACTTGGGAAAAATCCGACTTTTTTGATGCTATTCTAAATAGAGGAAAAGGCATCTATGCCTATATGGAAGCTTTTGTATATATGTTTGGTCTCGATAAAAAACAATACGGGCAAAAGCATCTTTTTTTGGCAAAAAATATTCTCGAGTCTACCGAACGTCAAATAGAAGAAAGCAAAATCAACAATAGACATTATTCCGAACGCAAGGAATTCAAAACTTTTAGTGCTGCTTTTTTTATATCTTCCATCATACTATTCTCAGCATGGGCAAACCATGACCACATACATTTCAAAATCATTTGTGGATTTTTGGTAGCTGTAATAGCCATAATTACTTCATTGTTTATCTATTACCCAGAAGTTATTAGAAAACGTATGTTCAACAAATATATCAAAACGGCAAAAAATAAACCGGAACAGTTTATAAAAAGAAAATTGACCAACTATTCACACAAAAAATACATAATGTCATTCATATGGTTTTCTCTGGCAATTGTTCTAACGGTAGTTTTTTTAAAGAAAACAAATATCATTTCAAGCCCCTTTAATATATCTGTTCATGACTTCGCCTTCCCATCCTGTTTTGAATCCAATGAGTCCAATGGATCCAACCCAACCACTATGCACTGAAAGTACATAGCTTTGTCCAGCGTGTTTTGAATAGTAAAATTCTTACATAAACAAAACTCATCTATTATTATTGTTTAACGAATTAAACCCCCTCAAAAAACCGGCAAACATCTACACCCAGTACGTCGGCTATTTTTACCAGGTGCTCTATATTGAAATGCTTGTTCTGGAGGCAGCGTTCGGACATGGAGACGGTGCTTACCGAATTGTGCCCGATAGCCAGCGCCAGATGCAGCTGTGACATCCCCTTCTTCTCCCTCTCCTTTTTCACATTTTCCCCTATTTTCCGGTAAATAGACTGCATTTTGTCGTCTGTAATTTCAGAATGTTTCATTAGTAACCTACTATGATTGATGTTACTATAAGGTAATCTAAACTAAAATTTATATCAATCTACTATTGTAGTTACTACTATGGTAGATAATTTAAAACAAGGTTGCACTATGAAGAGAGGATTGTTTTCAATCGTGGCTGTCTTTGCGCTTTCAGGCGCTGTTTTTACGGGATGTGGTACATCGGATCTGGTAAAGGTGGAAAAGACGGACGGATCGGGAAGCGATGTGTCGAGTGTCAAAAATGCACTCAAGATTACCGAAGACCAAAGCGGGGTTATCCACGTCAAGTGGGATTTGCGGGGTAAATATGGATACCAGCTGATCCTGTTTGATGACGCGGAATCAAAGTCGAGAAACCTTACGCCTCTGGTAAGTGACAAAATCCTGAAAATGGATTGCACACCGGCAAAGGCAGACAGCAACTCCGTGACATATGAGTGTGTCAGGGACGATAAAAGCACAACCAATTTTACGGTATGGTCTGGGCACAAGTACTCTTTCAGATTTGAGTACACCGGCACCAACCAGTACGGTTCGACAACATGGCTCAAAAGCGACCCTGTCGCGACACTGACCATCCATGGCCTGAATAAACAATAACCCCTTTTTCCTGCCATATTGCATCGACATGATGGCTGTTTGGCAGGAAAACCAAAACAATATCTGCCATATCCTTCATTTTTAAAACCAGTTCATATTAAATATTTAAATTTTTTACATAAATCTAATATAATATTGATAGAATATGGGAAGATCTATAACAAGGAAGGACGATGGGGCATTGCAATAATCCCAAATGGGATATAAGCCACAAAGAGCATACGCAGACAAAGATACAGGTTCTGGAGCGCTATATTGATACCTGGTTTGCCATCTGGCTGGCCCAATACCCGAAATTCCCTTCATGGCTTGGCCCCAAACTGCTGATAGTCGACCTTTTTGCCGGAACAGGGAAGTATTATAAAAACGGGAAGGCTGTCAACGGGTCCCCGTTGATATTTTTGGAAGCTGCCCTAAACAAAATCGACAAGATCATGGAACACGATTTGACGGTAGAGTTCTACTTCTCCGAAAAAGACCCCAAGAATTTCCAATGCCTGCACAACAACATTGACAAGTTCTTTGCCTCCCGAAGCCCGGATCTGCGCAAGCGTCTCATATGCAACCTCTTTGAGGGGGACTGCAATGAAATCTATAGAGAAAAAATCCTGCCGCCGCTGCAGGAATACCAGAAATCCCCGATGTTCCTTTTTATAGACCCCTACGG
>JALWPY010000032.1:4419-8213 GCA_026994915.1 Campylobacterales bacterium | reverse complement strand
AAAGAGGAGTGAGCATCGAGATTTGCCAGCAGACCTTCAAGCGATTTGTCGACCAGATCAGTGATGTTCGTTTCATCGACATAGTACTGTTCGATCGTCTGGATCACTTTGGTATATTTTGCCAGTGCCTGCAGTCTGTCCTGCGAAATTCTCGCATATTGTGCACTGTGCGATTTTGCCATCATAGGTGTATCGAGCAGCAGTGTTGCGCCTATCAATGTCGAGACAAAGCCCATCACTGCTAAAGTTTTGCTTTTCATAAAGTTACAAACTCCCTGTGTTAAATGCCTCTATTTTAGTGAAGTTTAACTAAAAAAGAGGTAATTAGAGCGTGACCTCTTTGAGTTCTGCAATATCCCGAAACGCTTTGTAGATCGAAGCGATCAGGTTTTTACGATTGGTGCGCAGCCTGGCATCCTCGACATTGACCATCACATGGTCGAAGAAGTCGTCGATCTGCGGTTTGAGAGCGAAGAGTGCATGCAGTTTTTCGCTGTAGGTATTGTAATGTGCTGCCTCTTTCTCCAGAAATGCTTCATAGAGCCGCTTCTCCGCTGGTTCGGTCAGAAGCGATTTCTCGACCTCCAGGCCTGCGTTCAGATCGATATCCCGGACGATGTTGGCAACACGCTTGAAAGTCGTAGCGATCTCTTTGAAATCGGGAGATTCGACGATTTGGGAAAGCGCTTCGGTCTTTTTGGTGATTTCATTGATATCCCGCTCACCACTCTCCAGTACAGCAGAGATAACGGAGGGATTGGCCCCCAGATGGTGTGTCAGACGTTCGATGAAAAAGGCTTCCAGTTTTTTCAGATCGATCCCTTCATAGTAGGCAGCCAGCGCAGAGAGATCTTTGCGAATGTCGAATGCGAAGCCGCGATCCTGTACGATCTTGACGATTCCCACGACCGCACGGCGCAGGCCGAACGGATCTTTGGTACCTGTCGGAATCTGGCCGATACTGAAGAGTGCGAGCAGCGTGTCAAGTTTGACACTCATGGCCACAACTGCCGAAAAGTCGGTCGAGGGAAGCGCACTCTCTTCACCGGTGGGAAGATACTGCTCTTTGAGGGCGATGCAGAGATCTTCGGGTTCACCCGCCGCTTTGGCATAGTAGTATCCCATCAGCCCCTGCAGCTCCGTAAATTCGTAGACCATATCCGTCAGCAGATCCGCTTTGGAGAGCATGACAGTACGCAGCAGAAGGTCAGGAGACTGTGACAGCTGATACTTCGCATCAAGATATTCAGCGATGACCGCTTCGCGTTTGCTCTTGTCGTAGATCGAACCAAGCCCCTGCATGAAGGTGATCTTTTTGAGCCCTTCGTTGTCGAGTCCCTTTTTGAGGTCATTTTCATAAAAAAAGAGGGCGTCGCTGAGACGTGGACGTAGCACCTTCTCGTTCCCTGCAACGATTTTGGAAAAATCCTCCGTCAATGCGTTGGAGACAACGATGAAGCGGTTGGAGAGGCACTCCCCTTCAAAGAGAGGGAAATAGCGCTGATGCTCTTTCATCGATGTGATGATCACTTCGGGAGGGAGAGTGAGGAAATGGGTGTCGAACGAACCCGCAAGTGCATTGGGATATTCGGTGATCGCGACCACCTCTTCGAGCAGTGCAGCATCTCTCTGGATTGTCAGACCCTCTTCTGCCTCAATTTTCTCGAACTGAGAGAGAATCTTCTCCCGTCGTCTGTCCGGATCCAGGATCACACCGCCCTCTTCCAGCAGCCGGAAGTAACTCTGTGCGTTGTCGAATCTTACCGGTGCAAAGCCACGGGTCCTGTGCAGATGGGTCTCTCTGGCAGCCGGGACCCCGTAGATCAAGGCATTGACATTTTCCTGACCGAGCATGCAGACGAACCAGCGTATCGGACGGATGAAACTCTCTTTTCGGTTGCCCCAGCGCATCGTCTTACCAAAGTTAAGCGACTGCAGAAACGTTTCGACCATCTCCCCCAAAAGTGCTTTGGAGGGGCGTCCGGGGATACGCTTCTCATAGTAAAGGACCTCTTTGCCGCCCTTTTCTGCCCGCCCTATTTCCGAAATGTCGACACCGCACTTACGTGCAAATCCGAGTGCGGCAGGCGTCGGTTCCCCCTCTTTGAAGGCGATATCCACGGGGGCTCCGTAGAAAGCTTCGCTTCTGTCGGGCTGTTTTTCGGGAAACTTCTCATGATAGAAGACGATACGACGCGGCGTATAGTAGAAGCGAAAATCGCTTGCAAGATGATGGTTTTTCAGTACTGTTTCCCATTTTTCAGGGATATTGGGAAGCTCTTTCAGGAAAGGTATGGCAGGAAGCTCTTCCACACCCACTTCAATCAGTAAATCTTTGTGCACAAAAAGTCCTTCAGTTCAGAATAGATAGGTCAAATAGAAATACAGGGGATTTTAGCAAAGTTGTCGTAAAGAATCATTAAAAGCGGGCATCGAAGGGAAGCGCAAAGCCTATTTACGCTGATCCCGCTTTTTCTCAGCCGCCTGCAGCATGAAGCCACGTACCAGAAAAATCATAAAGAGTACGAAAGCAACCAGCATGAAGATATCGAAAAATGTACGCATCACAACACCTCTTTGTTTGAAATGATGCGATCATACCATATTCAGACTGTAACGGTCGTATCCTCTTCGAAAATCATATCGAATGCATTGCAAGATTCTTCGGGTGTAAGCGTGATCGAGAAGTTATTGATACGCTTTTTGATGATCTGTGCACCAAACTCCGGAATCACATTCATCAGCAGAAAAACGATTTTCTGGTTCTCTTTATCGATCAGAATCGTATCGTGCTCTCTGACAATCTTGCGGATATTGTATTCGTCGATATCGATTTCGCTCTGGTAGCTGTACTTCAGAATCGAGAAGTAGATCTTTCTCTGCATCAAATCGTCGACACGCTTTTGAAACAGTTTCTTTTCATGAATCAGTACATCAGGAAGATCTTCGATGTCGAGTACTCTTTTGGAGTAGAAGTTGGAGTGGAGATATTTTTCGATCGAGAGTATATACTCTTCAAGGAAAAAATCCATCTTCATCAGTTTATCCACACCATTGATATGTTCCTGCAGGATATCTTTCTGACGCAGATAGGGTTTATCGGAGATCATCATGAATTTTGTTTTGAGGTTTTTGGCTTTGATGCGCTCGAGTATCGCATGTTTTTGCTGATCATCATCCTTACTGAAGATGACGATATCCATATCTTCGATGATGTCGAGATCGAGTGCACTGTCATCCATCGTAAAGTAGTCGACATCGCCGACATCTTTCAACAGATAGTAGTTGAGCTTTTTCAGATCCTCATTGTCCGTAATCAGCGCGATTCGGATATTTGGGATATTCGTCTTCTCCTGTTCGAACAGTGACAGGTTGACGAGGGTATCTTCATCGAAACTGATGTGGTTCATCGGCTCGCTCTCTTTTGACAACGTCTGGATCTCTTCTCTTTTTTCCAATGTCTGGGTTTGCATTACAACTTCTCCTTTTTTACACGCAAAACTCCCAGCAACTATTGTGCCAGATTTAGCAAAAAGGGGAAATCAAATTTTGATAATTTTATGTTCGCCCTGATCGATCTGCAGCAGATTGATATGGCCGGTGCGGTAAATACCGCAGTCAAGCCCTATTTTATCTCTCTGGATGAAGGGTTCGAAAAAGGGGGTATGCCCAAAGATGACCGTGTATGGGAGCTTCTTTTTGGAGAGGATAAATTTGTCGCGAATCCAGTAGACCGACCCTTTTCTGACCTGTGTTTCGAGATCTTTACACTCGGGATCGATCCCCGCATGGAC
>JALWPY010000032.1:0-4409 GCA_026994915.1 Campylobacterales bacterium | reverse complement strand
TGGACAAAGAGGTAGCCATGTCTGGTATCGAGATAGAAGGGTTTGAGATCTTTCAGAAAATCGATGAAATCTTCCGCAAAATCATGCTCCCTGGCAAAAACGTATTCAAGTGCCTCGACCGATTGTTGAAAAAAGGGGTATTGTCGATAGGCGTTGATCGAGCCCTCGATAAAGAAATTTTCGAAAAAGAGTTCGTGGTTGCCTCGCAGAAAGATGTAAGGGCGTGCATTTTCCGCTGCCCACTTTTTGAGTGCAATGAGATCGCGTATTGTAAAGTATGAGCCGGCATCTTCAAATTTTCTGCCATCGATCTCACCTGCCTCGCCACGATCCATGTAATCCCCCAGAAAGATCACACAGCGATCCTCTTCGATCTCCTCTCTGAGATAATGCTCCACACGCTGGTAGACGCTGTAAGTACCGTGCAGATCGGGCACAACCAGATACTTCGACCAGGTTTGTTCCGAACCGCTATGTGTGAACAGCGAAGAGAGAAATTTCTTCATAGGGGCCTACTTTAGTGCATTTTTACAGACAAGGTCTCCTGGAGTGAGGTGCAGTGAACGGGCGACGACCTGGCATTTGACTTTGAGTAGATAATATAGCGATCTCTCTTTGTAATCGCTTAAACATTCGTAGTTTCCCATCCCCTTGGAGATGATGGTATCGGCTCGCTCAAAGAGCGCTCTGGCATCCGGGTGCATCGCTTCCGGAACGATGCCGGGTGTCGTGACACCACTGTCGATCACCGTCGCTACCCGATGGATCGGATCATCCGGTGTGATATCCCGGTAACTGATGTCGTTGATGATCGGACGGCTGCGTACGAAGTAGTAGATGGCAGATTGGGGAAAGGCTTGTTTGATCGTCTCGATATAGAGTGTGTCGAAGACATTTTCACCGGCATTGTCCGCCAGATAGACGATCGTTTTTGCCCGGGCAATATCGTCACGCAGCATCTCCAGATGGTCTATGGCAAAGGGTGTGTCGAGTACACCGGCGATCTCCTCTTCCAGGTCAAATGCATACTCGCTCGCGAGATCGATAACGTTGCCTGCGACCGCGATTTTAGCCGCCGTGATCAGCGGGTCATCGCTCGCTTCGATCATCTGTCGGCAATAGGGCAGCAGCGCACGTGCTTTCTCGATCGCTTCACGTTTTTTTGCACCGTAGATATCCTCGGTTTCGAGTATCTGTGCAAATTGCTCATACATCGGCGTGGCGTTCTGAGGAGGCGTCAGAGAGAGTGAAAAGTCAGGCAACATGCATGCCGCCTCGTCGAGGAGTTTTTTGGATTCCTCAGGCGAGAGCTCCAGTGCTTTGGTGACACGCAGTGCCTGGTTGAAGATACATGCGATGCAGTCCGGTTCGATATGCATCGCCTCTTATTTCGCCTCTTTGAGAGTATCTGCGATCAAAAATGCGAGTTCCAGCGCCTGATGGGCATTGAGCCTCGGATCGCAGTGGGTGTGGTAACGGGAGTTGAGCGTCTCTTCGTCGATCTTCTGACCGCCACCGATACACTCGGTGACATCTTTGCCCGTCATTTCGAGGTGGATACCGCCGGCATGCGTACCCTCCGCCTGATGGATCGCAAAGAAGTTCTTGACTTCTCTGAGGACATTGTCAAATTCACGTGTTTTGATCGAACTGGATGTTTTGATCGTGTTGCCATGCATCGGATCACAGCTCCAGAGCACTTTTTTACCCTCTTTTTCGACTGCCTGAATCAGTGCCGGCAGATGTTCTCCAACCTTGTCGGCACCCATACGCACGATCACATTCATCTTGCCCGACTCATTTTCGGGATTGAGCGTATCGAGCAGTTTCAGCAGATCGTCCGTTGTTGTTGTCGGGCCGGCCTTGATACCTATAGGATTGTCCACGCCACGCAGAAACTCGACATGCGCACCGTCGACCTGGCGTGTTCTGTCGCCGATCCAGAGCATATGTGCCGAACAGTCGTAGTATTTACCGGTGAGAGAATCTTCGCGGGTCAGTGCCTCTTCGTAGTTGAGCAGCAGCGCTTCATGCGACGTATAGAGTACAGTCTGTGCCAGTTGCGGATTGGTCTCGGGCGTAATACCGATCGCTTCCATGAAATCGAGCGCCTGCTCGATCTTGTCGGAGAGCTCCTGATAGCGTCTGTCGGCTGTCGTTCCCGCCGAAAAGTCGAGATTCCATTTATGCACTTTACGCAGATCCGCAAAACCGCCTCTGGCGAAAGCGCGGATCAGGTTGAGCGTCGCAGCGGACTGGTTGTAGGCACTCAGCATGCGGTAAGGGTCTGGCTTGCGCGCCTCTTCGGTAAACTCGATCGAGTTGATGATATCGCCGCGATAGCTGGGCAGTGTCACATCGCCGATCGTCTCGAAGTCACTTGAACGGGGTTTGGCGAACTGTCCCGCGATACGTCCGACTTTGACGACCGGTTTGCCGCCTGCAAAAGTAAGGATCACGGACATCTGCATAAATACTTTGAAGAAATCCTTGATATTATCGGCATTGAACTCGGCAAAGCTCTCTGCACAGTCACCACCCTGAAGCAGAAATGCATTCCCTTCCGTGACGTTGGCAAACTCTTTTTTGAGACTTCTGACCTCTTCGGCAAAGACGAGTGGTGGATATCTGCGCAATCGCTCTTCCACACTCTCCAGCAACTTCTTATCCTCATAGGTCGGCTGCTGCAAAATCGGCTTCTTTCTCCAGCTCTCAAGCGTCCATTGGCTCATGGTAATCCCCTCTCTGATTTAAAAAATTCCGGTATTATAGTGAACATTTGTTTTAAAATCAAACTTTGTGTATAATCAGGCGATTTTTATCCCGATTCAAGGAGATTTCAAAGCGTATGGAGATCCTATCTGTACTGGTTGTCGGCTCGATCGTCACATGGCTGATGTACCAGAATATCAACAAAGTCACCGCCAACCTGCCGACTGAGAAGAAAGGGAGTTTCGAATCCTATGCGGCATTTGCCGGCAAGATGAGTGAAATGATCCGCAAAGTCAAAAATGATCTCGACAAAGATATCACCAGCAGCCATCCCATTTTTGTCGCAAAAGAGTCATGCGACACCGAAGCGCGTGTCAAAGAGTTGCTCGATCTGCTGCGCCAGAGTGCCTTCTATGAAACGGTGATGGCCAAACGCAAAACACCCAAAGAGATCGAAGCGGCGATGGCGGAGATCCTTCAGAAGCTGGATGCGATCATCATATCGTGCTGCGTAGAGGGGGAGAAGCTGGCTGAAGAAGTGCGGGAAAATCTTCATCGGGAGTATCAGAAGATAGAGCGATGAATACCCAGACGCTCCATCAGCACGATATCGTAGAGTTTTCGACGCTCCAGTCGCGCTGCGTCTATCTGCCGGATCAGCTGATGAAGATGCGTTACAAATATATCAAAGAGTGCTCCGAATCGCTCAACAACAGTCTCGTCAAACGCGGCTGGCGGCGATTTGGATACTACTATTCCAGACCCGCCTGTACAGCATGCAGTGCCTGTCAGAGTATCCGTATCGACGTTGCCAACTTCACCCCCTCCCGTTCCCAGAAAAGAGTTATGAAACAGAAAGGGATACGCACTTTTGTCCGCAAGCCAGTCGTTACCTACGAACATCTGCGACTCTACGAAAAGTACCACCGTTACATGCAACAGAAACGCGGCTGGGATTACTACAGCGTCGATGCAGCCGCTTACTACGATCTCTATGTCAAAGGATACAGCACTTTCGGCAATGAAGTGCAATACTACTGCGAGGGGAATCTCGTCGGCATCGATCTGATCGATTATCTCGACGACGGCATCTCGGCCAACTACTTCTACTACGATCCCGACTATGCCCATCTCTCACTGGGAACCTATTCGCTGCTCAAGCAGATCGAGTTCGCCAGAGCACGCGAACTCTCCTGGATCTATCTGGGGTATTATGTCCGTGCATGCCAGAGTCTGCGCTATAAAGAACACTACCGTCCCGCTCAGATACTCTGCAACAATCCGGAGGAAGATGAGGCGCCGATCTGGCAGCCGTTTGATCCTCTTACATGCTCTTAGACTGTTTTACTGCTGCGCTTTTTTCTTCTTCCTGAAAATTGTCGGAATATCGAGGTCTTCCATCTTTTCAGTATTTTCCGGGGCAATGTGATTGTCTGTTGCACTGGAGGCAACAGGTTGACGAAGCGGCTGTACGCTGCGCTTTTTCCCCAGCCCTTTGAGAATCTTTTTGGCCTCTTTCTGTTTGATGATCCCCGCTTCCACCAGTGTATGCGCGATCCCTTCGCAAAACCCCTTGAGGTATTTGACCTGTGAAGGATCGGCGCTTTTATGCTTGCTCTCATAAAAGTAACCGACCAGATCGATTAGATTGTTAATAAGCTTTGTTTGTGTAAAATCGTCCATAATTCATTATACAC
>JALWPY010000031.1 GCA_026994915.1 Campylobacterales bacterium | reverse complement strand
TGTGTATGCAGATTCATTGTCTCTCCTGAACTTCTTGTCCAGGAGAAATTGTAGCTTTATTTTCTTGAATTGTGTCAGATTATATTGTGACTATTACACATAAAGACACGATCACTTCGGCACTCTCTTATCTGAGACTGGAACGTTTCGATATGATTCTGCTCGATCTGAGTCTGCCCGATTTCGACGGTTTCGAACTGCTCAGAGAGCATGCAACACAGACGACACCCATCATCGTCATCAGTGCATACAGCGATACCGCAACCAAAATACGGGCATTTCGCTACGGAGCCATCGACTATCTGGTCAAACCGATTGATCTCCTCGAACTCGAAGCACGCATCTGGGCACATCTGGGGCGTCAGGGTAAACTCTCCAAACCGCAAGAGAGCACATCCGCACACTTTTACATGGAAGATGGTCAAATTTTCTCTAAAGGCAAGCCACTGAACTTTACACCGATAGAAGCGGAGATCTTTTCATACCTGATCAAAAACAGAAATCGAACTGTCTCCCGGGAGAGGCTAACCGAAGCGCTCTCCTCCATAAGTTCACACCGGACACTCGACTACCACATCAAAAATATCCGCACCAAAATCGGTGACACCCAAAAACCGCCCCGATACCTCAAAACCGAATACGGCATCGGGTACAGGCTCGAATTTTAACGCTTCCCCAGACCAAAATAGGCAACGGCCTCTTCCTGCTCCTCATCGAACAGTTCCGGATCGTAGTCTGGATCGGTTTCGATCACTTTCGCAATGCGCTCCGAAACCGCTTTGTGCACTTTCCGGCGCACATCCTCTATATCGTCGACATAGACGAGCGCCGAAAAGAAAAAGGGCTCGTCACGGTGCACACAAAAGAGTCTCCCCTCACATGACGATTCGATAATCTCTCCGATATCCCGGTTGGTGATGCCAAACTCGATCGCATGCCAGCTGATCTCTTCGAGCACTTCATCTTCAAAATCCATAATACCGTCGCTGGTCGTATCATCATAGAGCGCATGCGCACGGTTGAGTGGCACGATCTCATCCCAGGCACCCGAGGCATCGATCATGACATGATCCACTTCCTCTGTGAGCTTGTAGGTCGGGCCGAAATGCTCTGCCAGTGTCGGTATCTGATTGCCACCGAGCATACCCGGACGCTTTGTAACACTCACCTGATAGATATAGAGCCCTTCCCGATCAAACGGCACCTCTCTCACTTCACCTTCAACGGTAATCCCAAATGGCTTGCCACTGTTCATCGCCTGCAGCAGCTTCGCTTTGTCGACACGTACAGGTCTCTCTGCAAGATTGATCTTTTTCATCATCTCCCCTCTTCATGCAGTGATCATATAGTAAGATTATTCTAACACGACTACCCTATGAGTGCGCTCATATATCCGACCACACGCTTCTCGTCGCCGGTGGCATCCGCACTGGTACGATAATCGAGCAGCTCTGTCTTCAATCCCGCTCTCTTCGCAACATAAAGAATCGCTTTGAGACCGGTCATACCGCATGCTTCACATCCTCTCTCCAGCAGTGCAGGATCTCTCTTCAAAACGGCGTTGAGACAGACATTATCTCGCTTTTTCGCCTCTTCGAGGGTGTAGAAGTGACTCAGATCGGTGCTGATGACAACCAGATTGTCCCGCTCTTTCAAAAAAGCGTAGATCATTTTGGCCAATACCATCGGATCGGTTTTACCGTAGACGATCTCGACCACTTTGGCTTTGGGGAAGTAGTGTTTGATGAAGGGCATCTGTACTTCGGTACTGTGCTCTTGGGCATGTGCTTTGGGAAGAAATTTGACGGGGAAATATTTTTCGATCTTACGGATATAGGCTTTGTCAATAGGAATGGGACCGCATGGCGTCTCAAAACGGTCGTAACCGGCCACGCTGACCCCTTCGAAGTAGTAGTGATGGCTCGGCCCTATGACAATCACGCGTCTGGGCCTGGTATTGGCAGCGATGTGCCAGGCGAGGTTTGCCGTGTAGCCACTGTAGAGATAGCCCGCATGCGGAACGATGATGGCACGGGGTTTCCCGCCGAGGAGCTTTTTCTTTTTGAAATGCTTTTGCATGACACTGTTGAACTTTGCGATCATCTTTTCGATCTCATCGCACCTTCCGGGGTAGAAAACCCCACTCACCGCTGCTCTGCGATCCATCACTGCTCCTTTATCTCTATCTTTTCATCGCACTGTGACTACTTGATCTTTTCGGCATGGTAGACATAGATCTCGGGATGACTCTCGAGACAGTTGCCGGGCAAGCCCGCTTTCTGGCAAAGTGTCGTGAAGAAATCCTCAAATCGAGGCAACTGTTCCCACACCTGAGGCAGATAGGTTGCCTGATAGGAGCCGAGTTTGAGGATGACACCGTCACGTCCCGGTACGATTTTACGCTTCAGATCCGCAACATCGCTGTACGGCAACGGTTTCGGCTCACTCAGCAGCGATACTTCGATGGTGAGATTGGGATCTTCGAACTCCTCTTTTGTCAGCGGAGGAAATCTCGGATCACCAAATGCTGCCGCCCTGGCATTTTCGATCAGATCGTCCAGCAAAGTACGGTGTGCGATCAGCGACCCGATACAGCCACGCAGCGAATGGCGCTTCTCCAGTGTGACAAAGACAGCCCCTTTTTCACCCAGTTCCGGATGCTCCTTCAGCACTTTGTCACGGTCTATCACCGGTCTTTTCTCAAAGACTTCCCGAATCGCATCTTTCGCGATATCTATCATATAATGTTTGTCGTTCATAGTAACTCCTTGTTGCTTCTTAAGCGTATTATAGCATAATATTTGAGTCTTTTCAACTAAAGTTTCAATTTTCTTTAGTTTTTTTTAAGAAAATATGCCAAGTTTGATCATGTAGCATGCTATTACCCAATTTATATTAAAATTTCTTATGATTGTTTAGAGAGGCATATAAAGGAGCGAAAATGACTGGAGAGAGGTTGATAGGTTTACTTATATTTTTAGGCGTTATACTGTTGTTTGTTACATGCGGCGGACAATACCCGGTTACATTCGAGACCCGGCATACACAGGCACTGCCGGCGGCACATCTGACAACTCCCGTGACGGACGAAGCACCGACGGAACTTGTCACACCAAAAGCGGTCATGTTGCCCTCCTCTTCTGAAAAAGTGGCCCGAATTGAGGAGCGGCTCTCCCGAAAAGAGGCCGAGCTGCAACAACTTCAGCGGCAACTGGAAGCAGAAGCTGTCACCCTGGCACAGGATCAGAGCCTTCTGATGCAGGAGCGGGAGACACTCGAAGCCTGGAAAGAGTCCCTCGGGAAGAAAAGGCACCACCTGGAAGAGATGATCCAAATGTGGAAAGCCAGAAACGAGTTGCTGGAACAGCAGATGGCAGAGGCACAGCAGCAGCGACAGCATATCGCCAGACTTTCCGAGACCACAGCCAGAGAAAAGATGGCTTTCGAAAAGGAGCAGTCAAACCTGCGTCAGGAACGGGAAGCACTCGAAAAAGAGAGGCTGAGTTTGCAACAGGAACGGGAGAGGCTCGAAAAAGAGAAGGAGGAATTGCAGAAGGCACTTGCGTCACTCGAAAAAGAGAAAGCAAAACTCGCACAGGAGCGGGAAAGACTCGAATCAAGCAAAGCCTCCCTTGAGAAGGAACGTGCACAACTCGAGGCGGAGCAGCTCCGAATCACCAAAGCGAAAGAGATACTGGCAAAAAATCTCGAGGAGATGAGAATCGCAAAAGAGAAACTCAAAGCCCTCGCCGAAGCCTTTGAAAAAGAGAAAGCCTCAATGGAAGAAGAGAAAAAACGGCTGCTGATCGCCAGAAGAGCTCTGAGTGAAGAGGAGAGCGCCCTCGCCGAAGAGAGATCGATTCTTGAGAGAAAAAAAGCGGAGGTCCGGAGCCAATCCTCCGAGGCGATGCACCTGCTTTCGCAAAAACCTGCACTCGATGAGAAAAAAGCGGAACTGGAAACGTTGAAGGTGACACTTGCACAGGCACAAGAGGCCATCGCCCGTCAAAAAAGAGGACTCGAACAAAAGAGAACCGATTTTGAAGAAAAACGCAAAGAGATGTTCCATATGATGCAGGAGGTCAAAGCCAGCGCGCTGGCCGTCAAAAAAGAGAAAGAGCGTCTTGCTGCCGAAAAATTGACCCTGCTGCAGGATGCCAACGCGACATCGGCACTGAAAAGCCAGCTTGCAGAGACCCAGGAAGCACTCATGCAAAAAGAGCAACGCCTCAAAGATATGGAAAAAGCACTGCAAGCACAGAAAGCCGAACTCGAAGCACAGGCGAAGGATATTGAAGCAGATGCAACTAAATTCAAATCAATGCAGGCTGCAGCTCTTTTGCACACACAGCAGGAACAAAACGCTACCAAAACGAAGCAAGAGGAGCTGCTTCAGGAGCGTCAGCAGCTTGAACGTGACAAAGCTGCTCTAGAAAAGCGACGCAATGAGATCATGAAGATGATGCAGGAAGTCAAAGCCAATGCATTGGCGGTTAAGGAGGAGAAAGAACGTATCTCAATCCAAAAAAGAGCCCTCCTCCAGGACCAAAATGCCACATCTGCCCTCAATACCGAGCTCGAAAATGCCAAAGCGGCACTGACACAAAAAGAGCAGGCGCTGCAGGCACTTGAGTCACAACTCCAGACAGAGGAGAAGGCGCTGGCAGAGAGAGAAAAGTCCTGTGCCGCGAAAGCGCAGGAACTCAAAACTGCGGCTGCAGCCGCTGCCGCCCTGACACTGCAGCAAAATGCACAAAAAGAGGAGATACAAAAAGCCAGAGATGTCCTTGCAGCACAGGAGAAAGCACTCGAGGAAGCGAAACAACACCTGCAGAAAGAGCGTACAAAACTTCAGGAGGCACAAAAAGCGCTGGAGCAAAAGAGAGTCGAGACTGAGCATATACTCCTGAAACAGCAGAAAGAGGCCGTGACCAATCAGATCAAAACATTGCTGGCGCTGCAGCGCATCACATTTCGCACCAACAGTGCCGAGCTGACCCCGCAGAGTATGCAGATTTTGGACCAGGTGGTCGCCATCATCAGAGAGCACCCCGAATATCACTATCAGATCGAGGGGCATACCGATGCCAGAGGCAACGAAGCCTACAACCTGAAGCTGAGCAATGCCCGTGCAGAAAGTGTCAAAGCCTACCTCGTCAAACAAGGGGTCACTGAAGCAAATCTCGAGGCCAAAGGGTATGGATCGTCACAGCCTATCGCCACCAATGAGACCAGGGAAGGCAGAAACACCAACCGTCGTGTCGTCATTCGTGTCATCGAGTGACACACCCGGTCAGATAACCTGCACTTCGTTTTCGAGCATGATTCCAAACTGCTCGAAAACACGTCTCCTCGCCTCCTCCATCAGAGCTACCGCATCGGCAAACGTCCCCGCCCCCAGATTGACCAGAAAGTTGGCATGGATTGGACTGAAAGCGACATCGCCCCTGCACGCGCCTTTCATACCGACCGCTTCGATCAGCCTTCCCGCATAGTCGCCGGGAGGGTTTTTAAAGGCCGAACCGGGACTCGGATCGGAGGGCTGGTTGGCACGCATGCGTGTAAAGAGCGCCACTTTCTCTGTATCGAATCCTCTCTCGACATGAAAGGTCGCTTCGAAGATCATCTCCCCGATGCCGGTGTGACGGTAGCCGTGGTGAATAGCGCTTTTTGGCAGTTCACCCGTGGCAGTGGTGACCGAGATGAGACGGTTGAAGATCTCATCCTCCTTCATGCCCGCATTCATGCGGATCAGCCCGCCCAGCGTGCCGGGAAGCTTGCCAAGATACTCGAATCCTGCGATATCATGCTTTTTGACGAACGAGAAGATCCGGCCGCTTTTGGTCGCGCCGCCGATTGTCAGCCGATCTCCCTCCAGGCGAATATAGTCGAACTTTTTGGAGAGCATCGCCAGTGGGCCCGGCTCGGGAGAAACGAGTAGATTGTTCGCACCGCCGACGATGAAGTACTCCTCCGGCACCGGCGCGACTCTGTCGATCAGTTCCACATCGACGACAGGGCCGATTTTGATGGAGCTGTAGCGGGAAAAATCAATCGTGCGTTTCATCTAAAAAAGAAAAGTGGGAATCATATTGAGCAGTTTGGTGGTGAACTCCATCATCATGTTCATCATCCACGGCATCGCAAAGATGATGATCGCCACGACGATCAGAATTTTGGGGACGAATGAGAGCGTCATCTCGTTGATCTGCGTTGTCGCCTGAAAGATCGAGATCAAAAGCCCTGCGATCAACCCGCCCAGCAGCATCGGCAGGGAGAGGTAGAGCGCCAGTTTGAAGGTTTCGACACCCAGTCCGATCAGTTTCGCTTCCATCTCTCTGCGCTCCTATGCAAACCGAAAATCGTTATATTCGACGGGAATCAGATAATCCCTCACTTTGACCGGTTCGGGATAAAAGCCATACTTGTATCCCAGTTCGAAGAGTTTGTCGATCGCATCGAGCTGAAGATCGCTCATACTGATCGAAGTGTCATTGGCGTAGAGGTCCAGATACTTGTCGAGTTTCTCTTCGTCGACGCGGATGAGGCCCCGCTCCAGCAACATTTTGGAGAGTAGTTTTCTGTTTTTATGCGCCACCTCCACCGCTTTGGTCAACACCTCCTCATAGGCGATCGCCCGGGTAATCGGGATGGAACGGCGCAGCGCCATGCCGCCCAGAGGCAGCGGCAGACCGCCTTCGCTGAGCTCCTGCCAGATATCCCAGAGCTCCTTTTCGACCTCCAGACTTTCATCGAAAGTCAGGATACTCTCATGGATGAGCACTCCCGCATCCACTTCGCCGCTGCGCACCGCCTCTTCGATCTCGAGAAAGTTTTTGTAGACGATGCGGGCGTTTGGATAGTAGATTTTGAAGAGGAGCGCGTTGGTGGTATATTTGCCACTGAGAGCGACTTTGAAGTTGCGTCTGAGCTTCGTCCCTTTTCGCTTGATCAATTTGGGACCGTACCCTTCACCGAAACTCACCGCGGTACGCAGCAGCGCGTACTCCTCTTTGATCAGCGGATAGAGTCCGAAACTGATCGCCGTGATATCGTAGATATTTTGCAGCGCTTTCTCATTGAGTGTTTCGATATCGAGTGCGACATTGTCGAAACGAACATCCTCAAGCCCCACCCATCCGAAACGGATCGCATAAAACATGAAGATATCGTCGGCATCCGGGGAGTGTGCAACGGTGACTCTTTTCACTTGGAACCTTTATAAAACAGATCTTGTTATCTTAGTGATACGCACACGGAAAGCATGCGTTTTATTTTAGCGCAAATTTGGTTAGGAGAAGTCAGGTCTGTTACGTATATGCGCGGTGCCCGAAAGCACCGCATGAAGATGGTGCGATGCAGAGATTAATAGAGGCCGAATTTGTTGTCTTTTCTTTTGAAAAGCACGCGTGTTTTGTCATCTTTGTCGATGAAGATCAAAAACTGCTTGTTGCTCTCTTTGAGCATCTGAAGCGCCTCTTCGATTTCGAGTGGCTTGTAGAGGTCGAGCTCCATCGGGACGATCTCATCGACATCCTGCTCTGCGATATCGGCATTGGCGATCTCTTCCATACTGACATTGGCGATATCGGTTGGCTGTTTAACTCTGTGGTCTGTCATCTTGTCATGGTGGCGTCTGAGTACCTTTTGCGCACGGTCGACTGCGAGATCGATTGCCGCGTAGACATCTTTATCTTTCTGTTTGATCACGACAGTGTTTTTCTGTGGCAGGTTGATTGTAAATTCTACTGTGTAGCCTTTTTTACCATTTTTCTCATCTGCTGAAACAACAACTCTTGTGGAGATAATATCGAGATTGTATTTTTTCAAAGACTCCACAGCACTTTCGATATGTGCCTTGATGGCATCGGTGAGTTCAAACTGTCTTCCGACTACACTCATGTTCATAACTTGCTCCTTAAATGCAATTTTTACATTGTTAATTTTACAGGAAAGCCAATTTGATCTTGGTTAAAAGTTGACTTTATTCGAACTCTTTTATTTTTGGCTGAATCCTGTTAAAAACACTCTCTTCTATTCGTTGCGCAGTGTCGAAAGAACATCGATCTCCGTCGCTTTTTTGGAGGGGTAAAAGGAGGAGAGTACGACGATCACCACCGCTCCGATCACGATCGAGAAAAAATCGGTCAACGACAGATCCAGCGGCAGTTTGCTCGTACCGTAGACATCTTCGGGAAGGGTGACGATATCAAAATGGCCCAGAATGTAGAGCCCGGTCAATCCCAAAACGATGCCAAAGAGTATCCCCGCTCCGCCGATCGCCGATCCCAGCCAGAAAAAGGCTTTTTTGATTTCCGCTTTGCTCGCCCCCAGAGAGAGTAGCAGCGCGATCTCTCGACGGCGGTTCATGACAGTCATCAGCAGCGAACTGACGATATTGAGCGAAGCCACGAGGATAATGAGCATCAATACGATGAAAAGCGCTTTCTTCTCCATCGCCATTGCCGAAAAGAGATTGCCGTTTTGCTGCCACCACCCCACGGCTACCAGATAGGATGGCAGAAAAGCACGGATCTCTTTGATCTTTTCCATCGGTTTTGCACAGGCCACATGAATCCCATCATAGCGCTCTCCCTTCACCTTCAGAACACGCGAAAGCGCCTGTAATGTCGTGTAGATATAGGCATTGTCGTAAGCTTGCATGCCCGACTTGAAACTCCCTTTGTAGGTGAAGCGCTTCATCACCGGCATCAGCGAAAAGCCACCCGGTTGTGTCTGTGTAAAGATCAGTGTCACTTTGTCGCCGGGATTGAGCATGAAGGTGTCGGCAATTCCCTTGCCAGTAATCATGTCGAATCGGGAAAGGTTCTTGTCCGCAACCGCCTCGCCGACGATAGAGTTGATCTTCGCTTCTCTCTCAAAATCTACACCGAATACGACCGCTCCCTCCATACGCTCTCCCTGTTTGAGAATCGCCTGGGTGTTGAGATAGGGACTGAGGATCAGGTCGGGAAACTTCTTTTCCAGTGCATAGAGTGCATATTTGTCCACGCCCTTCGCTTCACGCGGCAGGATCGTGATGGGATAACTCATGGTCGATATCTTCTCCTGAAACTCTTTGGAAGTACCATTCATGATCGCCATGGCGATGATCAGCACCATCAGGCCGATCGATACCCCCAGAAAAGCAAGCAGTGCGCTGATCGTGATAAAGGGCTGGCTTTTATCGAAGCGCAGATACTTTTTGACAAAATAGAAAACGAGTTTGTTTGAATGCAAGGGATCCCTCAGTCTCTGGCTTATTTAGCCAGAATCCCTTTCTTGGGACCGCTCTTGCCGCAGCAGTTTTTATACTTCTTGCCACTGCCGCATGGACAGGGTTCGTTACGGGCAATCTTTTTACCGGTCGCTTCTGCCACACTCTCATGCTCGCTGTTTTGCGGTTCGAGGACACTCTCTTTGTTCATCACCGCTTCATCGGCTGCATTTTCGAGCTCTGCAAGCATCTTCTCCATCGCTTCCTGACGTTCACGCTCTTCACGCTCATCTCTGAGCTGGATATTCTGCAACATCTTGATCGTGTCAAACTTGATACGGTTGATCAGGTCGACAAACATTTCGTAACTCTCTTTTTTGTACTCGGTCAACGGATCTTTCTGATTGTATCCACGCAGGCCGATACCGGTTTTGAGGGTATCCATCTGATAGAGATGCTCTCTCCAGAGGTTATCGACAGTCTGCAGATAGATCAGCTTTTCGATGTCTCGTCGCTGCTGCTCATCCACGACACTCATCTTCTGCTCATACATATCTGTCAGTACTTTTTCGATCTTTTCGGCGATCGCATCGGCTTCGAGCCCCTCGAAGTCACTCTTCTCGAACTCGATCAGCACCTCCTCTTTCAGCAGGGCGATCAGACGGTCGAGATCATACTCCTCCTCGGGCATACCCATGAAGATACCTGCACGCGAGAGCAGGTCGTTGACATATTCGGCACGGTTCTGGCGAATCTTCTCGCTCAGATTGTATTCCGGACTGAGCAGTTCGTTGCGGTAGGCGTAGATCACTTTACGCTGCTCGTTGGCGACGTCATCATACTCGAGGATATGCTTTCGCGACTCGTAGTGCATTGTTTCGACCTTCTTCTGTGCATTCTCGACCGCACGTGTCACCATGCGAGACTCAATATGCTCACCCTCTTCGATACCCAGACGCTCCATGATATTTCGGATTTTGTCACTGCCGAAAATACGCAGCAGGTTATCTTCCAGACTCAGATAGAACTGACTCGCTCCAGGATCACCCTGACGGCCTGAACGCCCTCTGAGCTGGTTGTCGATACGGCGTGACTCATGACGCTCCGTACCGATGATGTAGAGACCGCCCAGTCCGCGTACCTCATCGTCGATCTTGATATCGACACCACGTCCCGCCATGTTGGTCGCGACGGTAACGGCGCCTTTTTTACCTGCATCGGCGATGATCAGCGCTTCGCTCTCATGGTTTTTGGCATTGAGCACGGAGTGCGGGATCTTCGCATCTTTGAGCTTCTTGTGCAACTCCTCACTCTTCTCGATCGATGCCGTACCGATCAATACCGGCTGTCCCTTTTTATGCAGCTCTTTGACCTTCTCGATCACAGCATCGAACTTCTCACGCTCACTCTTGTAGATCAGATCGTTCATATCCTGACGCTGTACCGGAACATTGGTCGGAATCGAAATGACGTCGAGGTTGTAAATCTGCGCAAACTCCGTCGCTTCGGTCTGTGCCGTACCGGTCATACCTGCCAGCTTTTTATACATACGGAAATAGTTCTGGAACGTGATGTCCGCCAGCGTCTGTGACTCCTCCTGGATAACGACCCCCTCTTTGGCTTCGAGTGCCTGATGGAGTCCCTCGGAGTAGCGTCTTCCCTCGCTCAAACGACCGGTAAATTCGTCGACGATGATCACTTCACCATCTTTGACGACATAATCGACATCTTTTTCGAAAAGGTTGTGCGCTTTGAGCGCCTGATCGAGATGGTGGCTGAGTGCCGCATTTTCGAGGCTGTAGAGATTGTCGACACCGAAGAGCTCTTCCGCTTTTTTGATCCCCTTTTCGGTCAAAATGACGGTACGGTTCTTCTCATCGACGATAAAATCTCCGCTCTCCTGCTTCACTTCCCCTTTTTCATCCTTTTCGGTCGCGCGTACCATCTGTTTGGCTACCTGATTCGCTTTGTGATAGTGCTCGAGCGTACGGTTGGTAGGCCCGGAGATAATCAGCGGCGTTCTCGCCTCGTCGATCAGAATCGAATCGACCTCATCGACGATGACGTAGTTGTGTGATCTTTGGACCTTTTCGTTCAGGTCATACTTCATGTTGTCACGCAGATAGTCGAATCCGAACTCGTTGTTGGTACCGTAGGTGATGTCCGCATCGTACTGCGCCTTTCTCTCGGCATCATCCTGGATATCGTTGGTGATGACACCGACACTGTATCCCAGAAACTCATAGATGCGCCCCATATCTGCCGCATCCCTTTTGGCGAGGTAATCATTGACCGTTACCAGATGCACCCCTTCACCCCTCATTGCGTTGAGTGCGATAGCCAGTGAAGCGACGAGCGTTTTACCCTCACCCGTCTTCATCTCGGCAATTTTGCCGTCATGCAAAACCATTCCGCCGACCATCTGTACATCATACGGACGCATACCGGTTGTGCGCTTACTCGCTTCACGCGTGATAGCAAAAGAGTCGTAGAGAACATCATCGAGACTCTTCTCACCCGATTTGACCGACTCCCTGAGTGCGTCGAAAGCAGCTTTGAGCTCCTCATCGCTCATTTTTTCATATTTTGGTTCCAGGGCATTGATCGATTTGACTTTTTTAAGGTACTGTTTGACAATTTTATCATTTTTGGTGCCAAACACTTTACTTACAACTGAGGATATCATATGTTTTGATCCTTTATAGATAATTATTTTTATTTTAACAAAAATTTAATGTTAATTTGCTAAAGTTTTTTCAGCTCATATATCGACACGATGCGTCACATGATTAAATATATACAAGGAAAAACTTGAAAAAGAAAGCATTTTTATTCATTACACTCTTAGGAAGTTCCCTCATGGCTACTTCGATCGCCGATCTGAAGACATTTTCTGCAGATTTCGAACAAAATATCGTCAACGATCAGCAAAGCCGCATCACGTACAAGGGCAAGCTCTATGCAAAAAAGCAAAACAACCAGGCCCTTTGGATCTATACAGACCCTATCGATAAAAAGATATACTATAGCAGTGGTAAAGTAGTGATCATCGAGCCGGAGCTCGAGCAGGCGATCTTTGCCAGACTGGACAAAGTACCAAACATCCTCACCCTTTTGCAAAAAGCAAAGAAGATCGGTGAAGGACGCTATCTCACCACTTTTAACAAGATTGATTATACCATAATTTTCAAAGAAGGTAAATTGAGTGAGATCCGTTATAAAGATGAGTTACACAACCGGGTCGTCATTCGCTTCGAGCATCAGCAAACGGATGTACCGCTCTCCGATGAGAAATTCAGATACAATATACCCGCCGATTACGATATTCTCGAGCAGAAGTAGCAACAGCTGTGAAGAGGGCTTCTCTAGCCTCTTCTCCACTGGCGTACAGGGCCTACGTCGACATGGATAAACCCTTTTTTGGGATAGTACCCCACACCGCCTCTCTTGAGTGAAATCGCGATATTTCTCAGTTTGTGCAACGGTACACCGGGTACAAAGATATCGACCGCCTGCCCTTTCATATGATAACTGTTTTTGGCAACATTACGACCGCCGAGCTGATGTCTCAGCCATGCATTGGTCTGTGGCGTTCTGTAGCCTGAGACGATATTGAACTTTTTATCAATACCGACACGCAGATTGATTTCATAGAGCAGATTGATCAGATCGATATCGATACGGGTGATCTCACGGGCCCGGGTATCCATAAAGGCTTTATTGATCTCGAAAAGACCACTGATCTTGTAACTGTCTTTCTCATAAAACTCGGCGTAATAATCTTTACGCTGATGTATGGCACGCAATTTAAGCGCTTTTTCCGCCTCACTGCTCGCAAAAAGTTCACTCTGGGTGATAATCGCCCCGCCCGTCAGAAGCGCGGCTTTTTTCAAAAAACTTCTTCTTGAATCCTCTGTACGCTTAGCATCGCTAATCATTTCAGTATCCAAAAATACTCCTCTTCCCCGCTATTACGGGATTTGTTATAAAAATTCAAGTTCGAAGTCTATCACAAAAAAGTAAATGAATCCATCAACATGGTAAATTAATATATTTAAGTAAGTTTGACAAAGTTAAAATTTTCGGATTAGTTTTGCCATGATTTTGTCATAACCGTAGATGTCGGGCCGGAAGTTGACACCCTCTTCATCACTCCATACGGTATAGTAGCGAATGTAGACAGGTACACGCTCCTGGAGTGTCAAAGAGGCATTTTGCGACTTTTTCAACATCTGTTTGATCGTGTCGTACGATTTATCCATATAGCGTTCAGTGACGAAAGCGAGCATCTTTTTCGGCTCCTGCAGACGTATGCACCCATGGCTGTATGCACGAATTGAACGTTTGAAAAGTCTCTTTTCGTTGGTGTCATGCATATAAACCGCATATTTGTTTGGGAACATAAACTTTACGACTCCCAGCGGATTGCCTTTGCCGGGCTGTTTGACGAAATTGTACGGCAGATCGCTGTTTTGATCGTACTGATACCAGTCAACATCGAAAGGATCGATCTCCTTTCTATCCTTTGACCAGCCGTTGTAGGCTTTGAAATTTCGTGCCGTCAGATAGTCCGGATCCTCCTGGAGCCGGGTAAGCATCTCCTTTTTGACAATCGACTGTGGAACGCTCCAGGTCGGATTGAGTACGACATAGGACATGTAAGATTGAAAAATCGGTGTAGGATTTTTCTTTCTCCCGACCACCACTCGCATCTTCAGACGGGTCTCTCCATTCTCTTTGAAATACATCATAAATGCCGGGATATTGACAAAGACGCACGAACAGTCCATAGGGCTCTTCTCCCAGCGCGCATGTTCGAGATTGAGTTTGATGAGCCTGAGACGATCATGTGCAGGTATATTGAGCGAGCGGCGTGTCGTTTTGTTGAGAACACCTGTCGGCTTCAAACCGTTTCGTTTCTGGAAATGCTTCAACGCCTCTTCCAGTGGTTTGTCAAATGTCGTATATTCGTCATCGTAAAAATCGAGATCGTCACTCTGAAAAAGCCGTTGCGCCAGAAGTCTGACGGACTTTCCTCTGGAGCCGCGCTTGAGCATTACGTTGGGCACCTGCACAAAACCACCGTCAGCAACGATGATCCGATAACGTTCATAGGCATCGAGAAGATCGTTGTAGATCAGGTTTGGCGTGACAAGACTGTAGAGCGTCTCTTCGATGTCTCCACTGCTTTTGACCTTTTTCAGCAAGCCAGGCAGATCCAGATGAGGGAAAGGCATATCCCATACATAGTTGATATCTCTCTTTTTACCCAAACGTTTCAGCTTCGCCTGAAAAGCGTCATAATCGATCAAACCTTCATAGAGATCATGTGCCAGACTCATGAAGGCGTCACTGAGGAGGATATCGAGTGTGATCGTTGCGAGATTGGCTTCCCGCATGCTGATAAAATTCTCTTTCTGAATTTCCCGAAAAAGTGCGTCGATCTGCTCGAGATGATAATCGTCCGGATCGAGCCCTTCATTGGCAGCGCGCTTGATCGCGGAGATCATATCGACGACGGAGAGATCGGGCTCGTTGAAAGCGTTGAACCAGTATGTGCGATAATCTCTCTCTGCATAAAACTTTTCGACAAGATCTTTGGACAAGAGTCCGTCCACACTGAAAGCGCCATAGGTTTGCCCCAGCAAAAGCCCCTGCATGTAGCTCTCTCTGGCGGCATGAGAAGTGTCGATCTTCTCCATAGAAGCCACCCAGTTTGGCTCTGTGGCATGCAGCTGCATTGTCACATGAAACAGCAATACCAATACAATCACGCTCTTTTTCATAATTCTCTTATCTTAGATTTTTAATTTTATATTATTTTAATTGAATGCGCATTTTAGTCAATTATTTGTAAAAAGGAGCTGATTTTCTCCACTGCATGCCGCAATTCCCACCCCCTCGCGCAATCCGTCGTCGACGACGATGATCTCATCGTAACCAAAACTACGGACGATCGCCATCAGCAGCTTCACCCCGGCGATGATCAGATCGTCCCGTCCCACACCGACCCAGCGCGTTCTCTCCGCTTTGTCGAGGGAGAGCAGGCGTTCCAGTACCTCCTCCATCGCCCTCACTGTGAGCCGATAGCCGTTGATTTTGCGATAATCGTAGTGGTCGTAGTCGATCCCCTGCAAAAATGCGGCGATCGTCGTCGGCGTGCCCGAAGAACCGATGAAGTATGCGGGCTTTTGCGGCAGGCACTCCGCAAAGGCGGCGATCGTCGTACATTCGCGTGCGATCCCCGTTTCGATCTCCTCCAGACCATACTTCTCCACCAGTGTGACGATCCCCACCGGGAAGCTTTCACGCATGATCTCCCTGTCGATTTTGACTACCACTTCGCTCGAGCCGCCGCCAAGATCGAGCAAAACGTAGCTCTCCGTCTCCAGACCCAGCTTTTTCAGCCGGTTTTCGACGCCGATGCGGGTATACTCCGCCTCCCGCTCCCCGTCGATAATCTCAAACCGCACCCCCGTCTCCGCCTCGATCCTGCGCGCCACCTCCCGGCCGTTCTTCGCCTGACGCAGCGCCGCAGTCGTAACGGCATGGTACCCCTGGGAGAGATCGAAGATTTCACGACATTCATGCACCGCTTTTACAATACGCCCGATCGCCGCTTCGCTGATGTTTCCATCGGTTTCGATCCCCTCCGCACTTCTGACGATCCTCTCAAACTCCCGCACCCGCTCCAGTGTCCGGCAGTCGATCTCGACAACCCGCAGCGTATTTGACCCCAAATCACATGCAATCATGTTATAATTCCCCTCAGTCAGTATGAAGTTTTCAAACTGTCAAAAAAAATCTGTACCACTACGAAATATGCAGTGCCAAAGAGTTTTTTAACGCTTCAAAAAGAGGCTCAGACCAACGGGAGGATTTGTCCTCTTTTTGAAGCGTTAAAAAACTCACAAACATACGAAACAGACAATAGAAACAAAAGGTTAGCAAAATGTTACTTGGAGTCAATATAGACCACATCGCAGTCCTCAGAGAAGCCCGCAAAATCAACGACCCAGACCCCCTGCAGGCCATCTACATCGCCCAGCTCGCCGGTGCCGACCAGATCACCGTACACCTCAGAGAAGACCGCCGCCACATCCACGACGACGACGTACGCCGCATCATCGAAAACTCCCCCCTCCCGGTCAACCTCGAATGCTCCGTCGACCCCGACATCGTCGAGATCGTCGCCGACCTGAGACCCCACCGCGCCACCTTCGTACCCGAAAAACGCGAAGAGGTCACGACCGAGGGCGGGCTCAACATGGACGAGCCCAACTTCTCCAATCTTGACAAAGCACTCCACTATCTTAAAGCGAGAGAGATCGAGATCTCCCTCTTCATCGACCCGACCAAAGAGGCGGTACGCGCCGCCAAGACGCTCGGTGCGGAGTGGGTCGAACTGCATACCGGCCACTACGCCAACCTCTACGCCATGCGCTACGGCAATCTCTCAAAAACCCACCACTCCATTCCCGAACTGGAGATAGAGCGCAGCAAACTGACGAAGATGCTCGAAAAGGCGCTTGCCGATCTCGAAGAGGCGACCGAATATGCCGATGAGTTCGGCCTCAATGTCGCCGCGGGCCACGGTCTCAACTACCAGAATGTCCAGTCAATCAGAAAAATCGAAGGTATTCAGGAACTCAACATCGGCCAGAGCATCGTCGCGCGTAGCGTCTTTACCGGACTTGAGCGGGCGATTCGTGAGATGAAGGCGCTGATCGCATGAAGATCGCCGTCAGCATCGGAGACCTCAACGGCATCGGCATCGAGATCGCCCTGCGCTCTCATGAAAGAGTCAAAGAGGTGTGCCACCCCATCTATATGATCGATCCGACGATGCTCTCTCAGGCAGCGGGAAAGCTCGGACTCGGGATACCCGAAGGTTTTGAAACCGTTCCGGAGGTGGGCGAAACGTTCGATATCCGTCCCGGAGAGGTCGATGCAAAGAGCGGTGCCTATGCATGGGCCTCTTTTCTGCAGGCGATCGATTACGCCAAAACTGGCCAAGCGGATACGATCACGACACTGCCGATACACAAAAAGGCGTGGGAGCTTGCCGGCGTCACCTACAAGGGCCATACCGACGCCCTTGCCGGGATCTTCGGGCGTGAAGCGATCATGATGATCGGTTGTGAGAAACTCTTTACCGCGCTCTATACCCACCACATCCCCCTCAGAGAGGTCCCCACGCAGATAGAGACCAAACGCCTCAGCGACTTTCTGATCACCCTCTATGAAGAGATCAAAGAGGAGAAGATCGGCGTGCTGGGACTCAACCCGCATGCAGGAGACCACGGCGTACTCGGAGAGGAGGAGCGGATGATCGAAGCGGCCATCGAGATCGCCAACGCCCACCTGCTCGAAGATATCTTCGTCGGTCCGCTTGTCCCTGACACCGCCTTCACGCCCCATGTCAGAGAGCATATCCGCTACTATGTCTGCATGTATCATGATCAGGGACTCATTCCCGTCAAGACCCTCTACTTCGACGAAGGGATCAACGTCTCGCTCAACCTCCCCGTTATCCGCACCTCCGTCGACCACGGCACCGCGTTCGACAAAGCCTACAAAAATGCGCCGCTCTCGACACGCAGCTACGAAAACGCGATCAAAGAGGCGGTGCGTCTGGCGACCAAAAAGAGACACTTCAAAATATGACAAATCTCCGCCTCTGAAAAATCTACCAAAAATTTTTAATCTCTTCTAAAACATTTTTGGTTATTATAATAAAAATTTATTTTACAAGGAGAATGAGATGAATCTACCATCTTTCGATATACCTATACCACCGCTTGGATTTGACATTCCGCTGCTGATGCACCCGCCAATCGTTCACTTCGCAATCGTTCTGCCAATCGTCATTTTGATCCTCGAACTGATCAACCTCCTCATGAAACGACGTGGACTGACGATCACCGCACTCACCTTTTTCATCTTTCTGATGATCATCTATGCCGCTGCTTATATTACCGGTAAGACCGATGGCAGTGAAGCCTACGAGATGCTCTCCAAAGCGGGACAGGCGGACCTGAAAGAGCACAAACTGATAGGAACCTATCTCATGCTCGGCACTGTGGTGCTCTTTTTCCTCAAACTCTTCGCGATGGCACTGCGCACATGGTGGATGAAACTGCTCTATATGCTCGCACTCATCGGCTTTGTCGCGGCAGTCTTCTATCAGGGCAAAGAGGGTGGCGAACTCGTCTACAAATATGGTGCAAACAACGAGCGCGTGATGGATCTGAGCAGTGAACTGGACGATCTTCAGGAAGAGCTCGAAGAGCTGAAAGAGGCAAACGCGGAATCCGAAGAGGCGACTGAAGAGGCGTCAGCAGAGGAGGCACCGGCAAAAGAGGAAGTGGAAGAGAAAAAAGAGGCGACCAAAGAGGCGGCTCCTGCGAAAGAAGAAGAGCAGCCTGCAAAAGCCTCTGAAACGGAGACGAAAGAGCAGAGTGAAGCTTCAGAGGAGCAAGCACCTGCCGCCGCCTCCGAAGAGAAGGCTGCTGAGGGCGAAAAAGCGACCGAATCCACCGAAGAGGAAGCGACACCTGCCGAAGCTAACGCTACAGAAGGTGCAGCTGCTGTAAAAGAGAAAGTCCAGGAAGCGGCACAGAGTGCGGCTGAAAATGTCAAAGAGGTTGCCAAAGAGGCGTCCGAAAGTGCTAAAGAAGCGGTTGAAAGCGTCAAAGATGCCGCCGGAAGCGCTATCGACAAAGCCAAAGAGATGATGGGCAACGCCACTCCCGCGCATTAGCCCCTTATGGCAGGCAGCTTCGGCTTCCTGCCATTACCAAAATCTGCCAAATCTGTGTTACAATAAATCTATGCAAAACTCAAACAAGCTTCTCAATCCGCCCTCTACCGACTTTTGTATGCTCGACTACGAGTGTGCCTATCTGCCGGAGAAAAAGGTACGTATGTTCTATAAATATGTCCTGGAGTCTTCGTCAGCTTTCAACAGCGCCGTGATCCAGCGTGGATGGAGACGCTTCGGCCTCTACTACTTCCACCCCATCTGTGAAGGGTGCAAAGCATGCAAGAGCCTGCGCATCGACGTCGAAAACTTCAAACCCTCCAAATCCCAGCGAAAAGCGCAAAAACGCAATGAAGATACAAGGATCGTCATCCAGAAACCGACGATGAGTCAGATGCACATCGACCTCTACAACAAATATCATGATTTCAAATCTCAGAAAGATGGATGGAAGCAGAAAGGGATCAGTTACCGCGAATACCGTGAAAACTTCGTAGAGGGGGCGTACGATTTCGGCAAAGAGGTGCTCTACATACGCGACGAGAAGCTGATCGGCGTCGACCTCATCGACATCGTCGAAGACGGCATCAGTGCCATCTACTTCTACTACGATCCCGACTATGCCCGTTATTCACTGGGGACCTACTCACTGCTCTATCAGATCGAGCTGGCAAAAATCCTGGGATTGCGATGGATCTATCTGGGATACTGGGTCGAAGGCTGCAAAGCGTTTGCCTACAAACCAAACTTCAAACCACAACAGATACTCGACGGCTTTCCGGCACCCGAAGAGCCCTATGAATGGCTGGAGTGGGAGGGGCCTCTGACCTGAGGAGAAGGACTATCGATAGTCGTGAATATTGATATCTGTTTTGATCACTTTGGCAGGAACACCGGCGACGATCGTGTTGTCGGGTACGTCACGGATGACGACCGCATTGGCACCGACGATGCAGTTGTTGCCGATTTTGACAGGGCCGATCACTTTGGCACCGGGAGCGATTTCACAGTTGTCTCCAATAACCGGCACTTCATACTTTTTGGAAGTCCCTCCGATAACGACACCGGGGCCGATCAGAACATTTTTACCGATCACCGCACGATCATGAATGACCGTACCCATACCGCCATACCCGATCTGAGATCCTTTGCCGATTCTGGCACCCAGTGATATCTGGCATCCAAATAGTAACCGCACGAAGAGAATATTGATCAGCTTGGGCAATACGGGAATCCCCAGATCATGCAGATAGAGGGCAAAATAGTAGATATAGAGGACAATTCGGCTCATAAAAGTTTCCTTTAGAATAGTGCTTGCATAATTTATTTTTTATATTTAATGTATAGTAGATCGGCAGAAAGGAGAATTTACTTAGAGACTTTGCCGATCTTTTTTTCTACAGAGGCGATCTTCTGTTTGAGCCGGTTTGACCTGCCCTGCCGGATATCGAGCTTCAGAGAGGAGTAGACGCGCTCGCACCCCTCCAGACATGCATACGCTTTCTCGACGATCTCCAGCGCTTCGGGCAGTGTCTCTGTCTCTACGATCGTGCCCATCGGTGTCAGCTGATAGCTACAGTCGCTCTCATCGATCATCTTGATGATTCTGCTTACATAGGCGGAGACACCCGCACCCTCACGACAGTCGTCCGACGTCGGAAACATCGCAAACTCCAGTAATACACTCATGCTACCACCCCATAATAAGAAAAAATGAAGAGAGAAAATAATCCATCACAAAAACTGTCATCGCACCCAGCACAACCGCGTTGGTCGTCGCCTGTCCGACACCTCTGGCACCACCGCGGGCATTGTATCCTATATAGGTGCCGATCGCTGCGATCAGAAAACCGAAGACGAATCCTTTGGAGACTCCGGTATAGATATCGCTCAGATCCAGATACATATTGATCGTATTCATGTATTCGATCTCGTTGATGCCCAACCCATAGATCGAAACCAGATAGGCACTGATCGCCCCCATCGCGTCAAAGACCAGAATCAGTATCGGCAGCGAAATGGTCGTCGCGACAACACGTGGGACGATCAGATACTGTTTGGAGTTGACCGCCAGGGTATCGAGTGCATCGATTTGCTCGGTGACACGCATCGTACCCAGCTCCGCTGCCATCGCACTGATCGCCCGTGAGGTGACCATCAATCCGGCAAATACCGGTCCCAGCTCCCGGAAAATCGAAAGGTCGATCGGATATCCCATCAGATTTTCGGCACCAAACTCATGAAACCCCTGATAGAGCTGCACTGCTTCGACCATGCCCGTAAAGATCCCCGTAAAGATGATGACACCACTCGATCCGACACCGACGATGACCATCTGCTGCAAAATCTCTTTGATACGGTAGGGCCTGCGAAAGTAGAGGGGAAGAAGATGCACCTGAAACAGGGCGAATTGACCCCAGCTTTTTATAATATCCAAAAACCAATAGTAAATTTTGCCAATAGTTGCAAAAAAATTTTCTATAGCAGACATCCAGACAGTAACCTTTACTCTTCTACACACAAATGGAAATTTTACCTAACTTTATGAAAAAATATAAACTTTTTTGAAAAGTGTACGATATTGCATATAACCAAACGAATGTTATCTGTTCGATGATAACAAAAGAAAGGATAATCATGGCTGAAGCAACAGAAAATGTAGAAGTGGCAGAGAAGAAGAGTGGCGGCTCCAACCTTCTGCTGATCATCATCGCTGCAATGCTCGCCCTCATGCTGATCGGAGGCGCGGCAGGTGCCTGGTTTTTACTGAGTGAAGATGAAGTGATCGCCGATGCGAACAGTGCGAAACAGGCACAGGAAGTGAAAGAGACACCGGCTGCCAAAGCCAATGCAGCCGCAGCACACAGCGTCCGGAAATCGGACTATACCCAAATTGGACAGATGTATCCACTCGATCAGTTCATCGTCAATCTCTTCAGCGAAGATGGCAGCAGATACCTCAAAGCGACGATGAATCTGGAAATGAGCGTTCCCGAGCTCGCCACAGAACTCGATGCCAAGAAGCCGCTCATACGCGATATCATCATCAAAGCGCTCTCAGCGAAATCGTATGAGGAAATCAGTACCATAGCGGGGAAAGAGAATCTCAAAGACGAGATCGTTGCAAACGTCAACGCCGTCCTCAAAGATGGCCAGATCAACAATGTCTTTTTTACGGACTTCGTCATACAGTAGGAACCATGCTCGGCATAGATATCGTCCAGATAGCACGTATCGAAAAAATTCTTCAAAAAAACCCGGAGCTCTTTCTCTCACGCTTTTTAGATGCCGAAGAGATCGCTCTGGTCAAAACCCCCCAAAGCATCGCCGGATTTTACGCCGCTAAAGAGGCGGTCGCCAAAGCACTCGGATGCGGTATCGGCAAAGAGTGCACTTTTTTCGATATTCGAATCCATAAAGATGAAAAAGGGGCACCATGGTTTAGCCTCTCCGAAAGAGTCGCGAAAGCGTATGCCGTCACGGAAACGGCACTTTCGATCACGCATGATGGCGGTTTCGCCATCGCGGCAGCGACACTCAAGACAAGTAGAAGATCGCACAGAAACGTCTGTCACTAATCTACACACGAAAATTCACGTGTAATATTTCATTCTAAAACCCCCATTAATCAAACTATTTCACGTCCGGAAAAGACTCCGGTTCTCTTAGACAAGCCCTCACCCACAAAAAGTGCATCGATATCCTCCTGAGACGATATAGAAATAACAGGGATGCATATTATACATCCTCAGTTTACATATGAAAGGAAGCATATTATGCTAATTACCATCGGACTCTTTTTAGCCGTTGTATTGTTGCTGATTATCGGTTATATCGGTGAAGTGATCAGCTCTGCATCACAAAAGCAATCGGAGAAAGAGGGAGAAGAGAGCTTTGAAGCAGATGCGGCAATTGAAAATCATCATACACATTAACTGCTGGATAAAAGGAGGGCAAAAGGCAAATAATTTAATATATTTAATTTTAGTTAATTTTAATTAAATATAATTACGCCAGACTTTGCCCTGTGCTGCCAAGGACCAAAATGAAATTTTTCGATTATGCCATCACGCTACTTTTTTTTATCCTCACATCTCTGCTACTGATCGTGGGTGAGGCAGGTCGGATACTCCTTTCATGGATTTCGAACATCATAAATTTTTTCACTGGAAACAAACCTTTTTCACCTCCCAAAAACGAACACATCTGATCTATACTTTTTCTACATTTATATTTATTGATCTTTTTTCGCTAAACTTTGCATATGTTTATTCTGCATCTGCTCAAAAGAGTCACTCGCGTACTCTTCATCACACTCGCACTCTATCTGACAGTGTCACTTCTGCTTATGTTCCTGACGCCCTCTTTCAAATCTCACCCATCTCAAAACCCCAAAAAAATCTGGCTCTACCACGATCTCGCACATACAGAGATCATCTTGCAAGGGAGAGATCTCTTTGCACCACTTAAAACTGTGCTTGCGGAGGCGTTCCCTTCAACACGAGAGGGCTACATTGCTTTCAGCTACGGTGATGCACGCTTCATGGCGTACACCCCCACCTGGTCCGATCTTGATCCTCTTCTCGCCCTCAGAGCCCTCTTTCCCGATACCAAAGGGGCGATACGTGTGGGGCACTATCAGGCCCTTCGTCATGACA
Organism: Campylobacterales bacterium; assembly: GCA_026994915.1. Taxonomy (GTDB): domain Bacteria; phylum Campylobacterota; class Campylobacteria; order Campylobacterales; family QNZT01; genus QNZT01. Next base: position 5,068 of record JALWPY010000031.1, on the reverse strand, counting down.
GTTCGGTCATACCGGTCACCATCGATGCGGTGACACTGAAAAGACTCCAGCATGCCATCTTCAAAAGTTTCCGACTTCAAAACGGTAAAGGTGTGCTCCTCGCCCTCCCTCACCCACACTACATCCGTTACTTCGAAGCAGCTCACCCCTACAACCTTATCTACACCTGCAATCAATGGACAGCGGATGTTCTCAGATCTGCCGGTCTGCCGGCACCGCTATGGGCACCTCTGGCATTTGAAGTGGTCTACCCTTTTGTAAAGTAGTTAAGCAATCTTGTAGTACCATAAATCCAAATTTTACCGACAGGATTCATGATGTCACAAAAGTGCAAAACCGCCTATATCACCACCCCGATCTACTATGTCAACGACGTCCCGCACATCGGGCATGCCTACACCACGATCATCGCCGATACACTCGCACGCTACTCCCGTCTCATCGGCATGGAAACGCTCTTTCTTACCGGTACCGACGAGCATGGACAGAAGATTCAGGAGGCGGCCGAAAAGCGCGGAAAACAACCGCAGGAGTATGCCGACGAGATCAGCGCGAAATTCCGGGATCTCTGGGACTACTTCGACATCAGTTACGACAAATTCATCCGCACCACCGACGAGAAACATATCAAGGGGGTACAGAAAGCGTTCGAGGTGATGTATGAAAAGGGAGACATCTACAAAGACAACTACGAAGGCTTCTACTGCGTCAGCTGCGAGACATTCTTTACCAAAACACAGCTCGTAGATAACGAATTTTGCCCCGACTGCGGCAAACCGACTACGATCGTCAAGGAGGAGAGTTACTTTTTCCGCCTCTCGAAGTATGAAGAGCGTCTGCTGGAGTGGTATGCGGACAAAGAGAAGTGCGTCCTTCCCAAAGCGAAGAAAAACGAAGTGATCAACTTCGTCAAACAGGGGCTGCATGACCTCTCCATCACACGCACCAGTTTCGACTGGGGTGTCAAACTCCCCGCCTCGCTCAACGATCCCAAACACGTCATGTATGTCTGGCTCGACGCGCTCATGAACTATATCACTGCGCTGGGATATGGCACCGACGAGAAAGAGATGTACTTCTGGCCGGCGACGGTCCATCTGGTCGGTAAAGATATCCTCCGCTTTCATGCCATCTACTGGCCTGCATTTCTGATGAGTCTGGGGCTGGAGCTACCCAAACATATCGGTGCACACGGCTGGTGGACCCGAAATGGCGAAAAGATGAGCAAATCCAAAGGCAACGTCGTCGATCCGCGCGAAGTGGCAGACGCCTACGGCCTGGAAAATTTCCGCTATTTCATGCTCAGAGAGGTTCCCTTCGGACAGGACGGCGATTTCAGCCAGAAAGCGCTGATCGACCGCATCAACTCCGACCTCAGCAACGACCTGGGCAACCTGCTCAACCGTATCATCGGTATGAGCGGCAAATACAACGATTTTGTCATCAGTTCGGAAAATGTCATGAAGTTCCATCGCCAGGAGATCGAAGCAACCGATGCGATCATCGAAAAACTCCCGGCCTATATTTACGATCTGCAGCTCAACCGTTATCTCGAAGAGCTCTGGAAAGTGCTCACCATCGCCAATCAGGCGATCGCCACTCATGAACCGTGGGTCAAGATCAAAGAGGGGAAAAAAGAGGAGGCGATGGCACTCGTCGCACTGGTAGCCAATCTGCTCGCCAAAGTCTCTGTCATGCTCAGCCCTGTCATGCCCAAAACCTGTCAGACGATCAGCGAAGCACTCGGATTTGTCATCGATACCCAAAACTACGAGAAGCTGATTCTCGACAAAGCGCTGCTGGAGACCTTTACGATCCAAAAAGTCCCACCGCTCTTTCCCAAGATCGAAGAGGAGCTGCTCAAAAGCGAACCTCCCAGAGTCGAAAAAGAGAGTCCCAAAAAAGAGAAACCGAAAGAGGAGGACGGGCTCATCACCATCGACCAGTTTTTCCAGACCAAACTGAAGATCGGTACGATCCTCGAAGCGGAGGAAGTTCCCAAAAGCGATCGCCTCCTGAAACTGAAGGTCGATCTGGGAGAAGAGACACCGCGCCAGATCATCGCCGGCATCAAAGAGTATTATAAACCGGAAGAGCTCGTCGGCACACAGGTCTGCGTCGTCGCCAACCTCAAACCGGCCAAAATCATGGGCCACCTCTCGCAGTGCATGCTGCTCGCCGCGAAAGATAAAAACGGCCTCTCCCTGATGCGTCCCGAATCTCCCAAAGAGAGCGGCACACCGGTCGGATGACCTTTGAAAACTTCACCAGGCTCACCCAGGCCACGCTGCTGAATGAGCCTTTCCTCTCTTCGTTCTACGAAATCGTCTTCGATCCACACAAAGTGAAACGGGGAGATCTTTTCGTTGGCAATGACAAAGAGGCTGTCAAAATCGCCCTCTCCCGTGGTGCATACGCCATTTTGAGCGACCGTAAACTCCCTGTACTCGATGAAGAGATCGCCTGGCTTCGCACCGACAGCATCGATCAATCACTCATCAGCCTCCTGCGTTATCATATAATGGAACATGAATTGCGTTTCTGTTATCTCGATAAGATCTCCATCGCACTTCTGCAAAAAATCGCGCCAAGAGAACGGTTCGTATTTTTGGGGAACGACCTTCAGAGCGATTTTCAGCAGATCATGCAAGCCTCCGCGGAAAAGATCTTTATCAGCAGCGACGACAGGCTGCTGGCCAGAATCAGGCCGGGCTATCAGGAGTGCTGCAGTACAGAGGGACCAGAGATCATGCCGGTCAAAAGCACACTCTTTCTGAGCAGCTTCTATGTCGACAATGCCTACTATGAAAATCTCAAAATCCCCGCCCTATTTCTTCCCCGCCTGCAAAATCTCCTCGCTTTTCTGCAGCAAGAGCAGATCACGTACGATCTGCACAAGTGTGAATTTACGCCCTACTTCTACCCTCTTTTCGTCAACAAAGCACTTCAGGTCAAACCTTTCGGTGCCACACCTGCTGTACTCATAGCCGCGAGGTCCCAAAGTGCGCTGCCCGAGATCCTCGACTATATCACCACCCACGCTCCATGGGCCAAAACCTGCTGTTTTCTGCCAGTTTCAAGCACAATTCGGGTTCAGACGGAGGTATATCACTATAAGACTCTCACCGAACTCAACCGCTTAAAAGAGATTGAATTTAATTTTGCTATAATCAATGATGATCTGCAACAGATTGTGCAGAGTTTAAAAAATTTAGAAACAGATGAGCAACGCTCACTCTTTTAAGGAGTAACAGACTTTATGGATTCGCATTCGAACCGGATCGAGGCACAAGCAGTGCCCAATACATTTTTTGAAAACTACTGGGATATCTTCGGAGGTATCCTGCTCGCCATCGTCGCATACTACTTTCACCATATCGGAAATCCCGCCATCAGTACCATCTTTGCGGCACTGGCCATCATCTCTCTCTCCATCACCGTCTCGGAGGTCGCGGATATCCTGGCCGAGAGACTCGACGAACCTTACGGCAGTTTCGTCCTCACCTTCACGGCCGTCGCCGTAGAGATCATACTGCTTTTCAACATCATGCTGCAGGTCTCCAACACCCCCGAAGCGATGCAGACGGTACAGGGTGGTATCATCTCCGCGGTCATCGTCGATATGAATGTCCTGCTGGGACTCGCTGTCTTCATCGGCGGTCTCTCTTTCAGTGAACAGCAGCACAACGAAGACACCTCCAGCTCCTACACGACGATCCTCTATGTCTCCTCGCTGGCGCTTCTGGTCCCCAGCATCCTCGGGCACAGCGGACATGACGAAAAAACCGTCGAACAGGCGAGCTTCATCATCGGTTGTCTTCTCTTCCTCTTCTACATCACGATTCTGATCTTCCAGACCAGAACGCATATCCACTTCTTCAAAGCGACGGCAAAGAGCCGTATCTTCCGCTACAAACGCAAACTGGCCGAAGCAGAAGGGCACGAGCATGAAGCGGATGAGAACTATGTCTTCGAGAAGCTGCCCAACATTGCCAACTTCATCGCGATCTTCGTCCTGATCTTTCTGATCGGTATCCTCGCCGAAATCTTTGCGCATGACGGTATGCATGAATTCAAAGCACTGGGCCTCTCCACCGGTCTGGGTGGTCTGACGATCGCCATCATCTCCGTCGCACCGGAGATCTTCACCGCCGTCAAAGCGGCCAAAAACGACCAGATCCAGCGTGTCGTCAACATCGCGATGGGTGCCTCTACCGTCTCAATCCTGCTGACGGTCCCCGCTCTGCTGGTACTGGGCTATTTCGCAGGGGTCAATCTGCCACTCAGCTTCAACCCGCTCGAGATCGGCGCACTGATCTTTACGATCATACTGGCATGGAAGACGACCGATGACGGAGAGACCAACTACTTTGAGGGGATCTCCCATCTGATGCTCTTCCTCTGTTACGCCGTCATCGCAGCACTCTACTAAGGAGAGGTTATGAAACGCAGGACTTTCATCAAGGCATCTCTCGCCTCTACTGCACTGGCAAGTGGGATCGCGGGCTGCCGTGACCTGCCCAGAGACCCCAAACTCGCGCATGAAAAGAAAACCTTCCACTACAACCGCGGCAAGAGCGTCAAAATCAAACTCGCCACTAGCTGGCCCGCCAACTTCCCCATCATGGGAGAGGGGATCGAACGCTTCGCCACCCGACTCACGCAGCTCAGCGGCGGGAGTATCGAAGTCAAGGTATTTCCCAAAAATGTCCTCGTCCCCGCACTCGGTGTCTTCGACGCCACCAGCAGCGGCGCGATCGACGCCTACCACTCCGCCGCCTACTACTACAAAGGCAAAAACGAAGCCTTCACCCTCTTTACCGGCTTTCCCTTCGGCATGACGGCACAGGAGATGAATGCATGGTTTGACTGGGGAGACGGTATGAAGCTCTGGCGGGAACTCTACGCCCGCTACAACCTCGTCCCCTTCAAAGGGGGCAATACCGGCGTCCAGATGGGCGGCTGGTTCAAAAAGGAGATCAAAAGTCTCGACGATCTGAAGGGACTGAAGATGCGCATACCCGGTCTGGGTGGAGAAGTTTTCGCGAAGCTGGGTGTCAAACCGACC
>JALWPY010000030.1 GCA_026994915.1 Campylobacterales bacterium | reverse complement strand
CCATGAACGATGCCATCCGCCACTGGGTCACCCACGCCCGTGACACCTATTATCTCATCGGTACGGTCGCCGGCCCGCATCCCTATCCCATGATGGTGCGTGACATCCAGAGCATCATCGGCTATGAAGCGAAAAAACAGATCCTTAAAAAAGAGCAGACAATGCCCGACTACATCATCGCATGTATCGGCGGCGGCAGCAACGCGATGGGGATCTTCAACCATTTTCTCAAAGAGGAAAAGACCACATGCATCGGCATCGAAGCGGGCGGTCTGGGTCTGGACAGCAAACATGGCGCCAGCCTCGCCAAAGGGAGCCCCGGCGTCCTGCATGGCCAGCTCAGCTATCTGCTGCAGGATGACGACGGACAGATCCTCGAGGCGCACTCCATCTCCGCAGGGCTCGACTATCCGGGTATCGGCCCCGAGCACGCCTATCTGAAAGAGATAGGTGCGGCAGAGTATGCGTCGATCACCGACGAAGAGGCACTCGACGCCTTTGTCTGGCTTTCACAGGCGGAGGGAATCATTCCGGCATTCGAGAGTTCACATGCAATCGCCCATCTGAAAAAGATGGACCCCGAAGAGATAAACGGCAAGATCATCATCGTCAACCTCTCCGGACGTGGTGACAAAGATATGATGCAGGCCAGAGAGCTGCTCCACTTTGACTAGGATCATGTAAAGTTGGAAGAGAGACTGCTGCATCTGCTCCAGGAGCATGGCTACATCGTGCTCTTTTTCTGGAGCATACTGGAGGGGGAGCTGGGGCTGATCATGTCGGGGATTCTCTCCCATACGGGACACATGAATGTGGGATTATCAATATTTGTGGCGGGTCTGGGCGGTTTTGCCGGCGATCAGATCTACTTCTACATCGGACGCTACGCCAAGGGCTACATTCACAAAAAGATGCACAAACACCGGCGTAAATTCGCCATTGCGCATCTGCTGCTGAAAAAGTACGGCTGGCCGATTATATTTATACAGCGCTACCTCTATGGACTGCGCACTGTCATTCCGATGTCGATCGGTCTGACGCGTTACAGCGGGGCGAAATTCGCCCTGATCAACCTGCTGAGTGCATGGGTCTGGGCGACGATCACAATCGTGCTCGCCTATATCTTCGGCGAAGAGTTGCTGCATCTGCTGCACTACGCCAAAGCGCACTGGTACTTTGCCATCCCCTTTGCCCTGGCGGTACTGGGAGGCTTTTATATGCTTAACAAAAAAATTGAAAAAAATCTTGAGGAGAGAGGGAAAACAGTATGAAATTCAACGTAACAGAAGAGAAGATAGCAGATATCCAGGCTGATTGCGAGATCGTCATCGTCGTGGACGGTGCACTGGACCACAAATGGGTCCGTGAAAAAGGAGATCTCGAGACACTCGACTTCAAAGGCAAACTCGACAATGTCGCGTTTCTGCCCCACCAGCACCGCGTCTATACCGGCGTCGATTCACTAGACCGCGACGAGATACGCCTCGCCGTAGCCAATGCGCTCAAAGCGATCCGGAAAGCGAAATACAGAAGTATCAAGATCGGCTCCTATGTCAAAGATTGCCCCGTCACCAACACCAAAGCGATCGTCGAAGGGGCACTGCTGGGTACCTACCGCTACGACCGCTACAAAAGTGAAAAAGAGCCTTTTACGATCGAAGAGATGATCATCTCGCTCGAAGAGTATGCCGGCAAGACGCTCAATCTCGACCCTGCCAAAAAAGCGGTCGCCGAAGCGGAGATCATCGCCGAAGTGACCAACCACGCCAAAGAGATCGTCAACACCCCGCCCGAAGATATGACACCCGTTCTGCTGGCGGAGTACGCATACGAGATGGCCAAAGATCTCGAAAACGTCACATGCTTCATCGGGGATGAAAACTTCCTCGAAGAGGAGAAGATGGGTGCCTTTCTGGCTGTCAGCCGTGCCAGTTCCCATCCACCCCGCTTCATCCACCTCGTCTATAAACCCGAAGATGCCCAAAAGCGATTTGTCTTTGTCGGAAAGGGCCTCACCTACGACAGCGGCGGACTGAGCCTCAAGCCCAGCGAACACATGGTCTCCATGAAAGCCGACAAGAGCGGTGCCGCGGCGGCGATCAGCATCCTCGAGGGTGCGGCACGCCTGAAACTCCCCTTCGAAGTGCATGCGATCATCGGTGCGTGTGAAAACATGATCGGCGGCAACGCCTACAAACCCGACGACGTCCTCGTCGCCAGAAACGGCAAAACGATCGAAGTGCGCAACACCGATGCGGAGGGGCGCCTCGTACTCGCCGACTGCCTCTGCTACGCTACAGACCAGAAACCCGACTATCTCGTCGATCTGGCCACACTGACGGGCGCATGCGTTGTCGCAGTGGGAGAGTACACCACAGGCGTGATGGGACACAGCAGCCCGCTCAAACACTCCCTCATGTCCGCAGCCACCAAAAGCGGCGAGCTGACGGGATCGCTCCCATTCAACCGCTACCTCAAACAGCTCCTCAAAAGCAACATCGCCGATATCTCCAACATCAGCAGTTCACGCTACGGCGGTGCGATCACGGCGGCCCTCTTTCTCGATAACTTCATCGATGAGCCATACAAAGAGAAGTGGCTCCATCTCGATATCGCAGGTCCCGCTTATGTCGAAAAGGATTGGGGATACAACCAGGCTGGCGCCTCTGGTGCGGGTGTGCGCATGTGTCTCTACTGGATGAAAGAGCATACATACACCAAAAACGACACACACCACAAGAAGGAGCAGTAATGGGTCTGGCAGTAGGCATCGTCGGACTTCCAAACGTCGGAAAGTCCACCACATTCAACGCACTCACCAAAGCGCAAAACGCCGAATCGGCCAACTACCCTTTCTGTACAATCGAGCCCAACAAAGCGGTCGTTCCCGTGCCTGATGAGCGCCTCGAGGAGCTCGCCAAGATCGTCAACCCGGAGCGTATCCAGCACTCTACGATCGACTTTGTGGATATCGCCGGACTGGTCAAGGGTGCGAGCAAAGGCGAAGGGCTGGGAAACAAGTTTCTCTCAAACATCCGCGAAGTGGAAGTGATCCTGCATATGGTCCGCTGCTTCGAAGATGAGAACATCACTCATGTCGAGGGCGGTATCGATCCGCTCAGAGATATCGAGATCATCGAAGGGGAGCTGATTCTCGCCGACGTCGAACAGCTCGAAAAGAAGATCGCCAAACTCCAGCGCGAAGCCAAAACACAGAAAGAGGCCAAAGCGAAACTAGCACTCGCCGAAGATCTCAAAGCTCATCTGGACGAACTTCAGCCCGTCTCCACCTTCCCCAAACAGGAGGATGAGACCTTTCAGGAGCTCGACCGAGAACTGCGCTTCCTCTCCAACAAACCGATCATCTACGGTGCCAACACCGACGAAGAGGGGCTTCTGGAAGATAACGCCTACGTCGTGGCGCTCAGAGAGCATGCCGCCGCGACCGGAGCCGACGTCATCAAACTCTGCGCCAAAATCGAAGAGGAGCTTGTCGGACTCGAAGATGAAGAGGCGAAAGAGTTTCTGACGGAGCTTGGCATCGAAGAGAGCGGCCTGGAGCAGATCATCAAAACCGCATTCCGAAAGCTCGGTCTCATCTCCTACTTCACCGCCGGTGTCAAAGAGGTGCGTTCATGGACCATTCACGAAGGTTGGGCGGCTCCCAAAGCGGCATCTGTCATCCACAACGACTTCGAAAAAGGGTTCATCCGCGCAGAGGTGATCTCCTACGAAGACTTTATCAAGTACGGCGGAGAACAGGGTGCCAAAGAGGCGGGAAAAATGCGCCTGGAAGGGAAAGAGTACATCGTGCAGGACGGCGATGTCATGCACTTTCGCTTCAACGTATAAAGATATGCCACTTCTTCAAAAAGAAGGAGTGGCGAGCTTTAGAGTAAATCAGCTATTTTCCAGTGATGCTTCCACGCAAGATATCCGATCAAGATACTGGCAACCAATCCGACACCATATAATATTTCAATCATGTTCCATTTCCTCCAACTCTTTTTGTATCATACCATATTTGAGCAAATTCAGTACAATACCGATAGATGAGAGTATAAATACACTATATACCAATAAACTGAGCACGACACTCTGGTCATTTTTCAATCCATATACCCAGCTTCCTCCAGCTATTGCCAAAAATATCAGAAGCTTTTTATAGATAAGGTCTGCTCGTTTTACCAAAATATCAATCTTATCATATTTTTTCATGGAATGATTCTAGCAAAACGACCACAAAAAGTAAAATTTTATTTCACTTTGAAATATTTCGCCACTCAAAAACGCTCCAGCGGCTTCACCTCTCCGCTCTGCCGATACCCCTTCTCTGCGATATACTCCCGCATCGTCTCGACGCGCTTGCCGAAGTCGGGATGGTTGGCGAGGAAGTAGCGCCACCTCTCTCCCCTGTCCATCCTGGAAAAGAGGGTTGTCGCTCCTGTCACATCCCCGTAGGCGCATGCCATCAGATCGATACCGTAAAGGTCGGCGGCGAGCTCCTGTGACTGGGAGTATCTGGCGTCGGTCACCCGGAGCGTGGCGCTGAAGAGGCTGCCGTAGTTTTCGGAGATGAGCATCGACACCAGCCCCAGAAGCAGCGATTTGCCCAGCCCTTTGAGGTGGTCTTTGTGTTTGAAGTGGCCCAGTTCATGACCGATCACCGAAGCGAGTTCGTTTTCGCTCCGCAGGCGCTCTACCATCCCGCGCGTGATCATGATGCGCCCGCCCGGCAACGCGAATGCGTTGGCATCCTCCTCCTCGACGATGAAACTGCGCACCCGATAGGGCAGCTGCGCACATGCGGCAAGTCTGTCAGTTACCCGCTGCAGATAGTCACTCGGCGTGATTCTGGAGCTGTTGAAATCGACCGCGGCATAACGCATGAGCCGCTTCTCCGTCTGCGGACCGATATGCTCCGCCGCATAGTCCACTCCCCACAGCAGTGCCAGATAGAGCCCGCCCGTGATCAGCATAAGTGCGACCACCATTTTCAGCGCCGACCAGAGCAGCGCCTCTTTGGGGTGGTTGACATATTCATCCGGCAGCTTCGGGGTGTACTTCATCGGTAGATCGCCGTCCCGTAGGCTAGCACCTCCACCGCCCCGATATGTTGCGCCGCGTTTTTGGAGATGGAGCTCGTTTCGATGCGGATATTGACAATCTCCGCCGCATCGCCCGCCTCCTCTTTCATACGCAGGAGCGCTTCGCGCCGGGCACGATCCACCAGCGTCTCGTAAACGGCGATCCGCCCGCCGAAGAAGTTCATCAACGACGCGACGAACTTCTTGAAGTAGTCCACCGAGATGACGACCGACCCGCTTACCAGACGCACGTCACGTATCTGCTGCGCATCCAGCGGCTTTTTGAGCATGATGGCGGGCAGATCGGAAAGCTGCGCTTCCCGCTCGCGGATGCGGCGAAAGTGACGCCTCTCCAGCAGCGTGCCCGAGGTGTACCCCACCGTCAGCAGCACCAGAAAGATGCTGAGATTTTCCAGCATCACTCTACCCGCACGGCGGTACCGTAGACATAGAGCTCCGCGGCCCCGGAAGCGACCGACGAGGTGGAGAAGCGGACGTTGAGAATCGCATTGGCCCCCAGCGACTTCGCCTGCGCCTTCATGCGCTCCACCGCTTCGTCCCGGGACTCCGAAAGCAGCTCCGTATAGCCCCGCAACTCACCGCCGAAGATATTCTTCAGACTCGCGGCGATATCGCGCCCCACATGTTTGGCCCGCACCGTCGATCCCGACACGACACCGAAATGCTCGACGATCTCACGGTTGGGAATATACTCGATGTTGGTGACGATCATCCTGTTACCTCCCTGCATTTTTGAAGATTATAGCCGATTTTGACTATCATGCGCTTATGCAAAATCCGCGTCCGATGTGTTACCGCTGCTTCCGCCCCGAACCGCTCTGTCTCTGTGACACCCTCTCACCCGTGCAGACACGCACGCGCTTTGTCATTCTGATCCATCCCAAGGAGTTCAGCCGCATCAAAAACAACACCGGCCGTCTCACCCACCTCTCCCTGCCCAACTCCGACCTCTTCATGGGGCTCGACTTCACCTCGCACGGGCCGCTCAACGCCATTTTGAACAATCCCGACAACTTTTGCGTCATCCTCTATCCGGGAGAGGAGAGCCTTGCTCTGGAGAGCGCCCCGCTTCCCGAAAAGCGACGCCTCGTTATCCTCATCATCGATGCGACATGGGCGAGCGCGAAGGTGATGCTGCGCAAGAGCACCAACCTCCACTCTCTGCCAAGAGTCAGCTTCACCCACACCAAAACCTCCGCCTACGGTTTCAAGCGCCAGCCCTTTTCGCAGGCGCTTTCGACAATGGAGTCTGTCCATACGGTACTGGAGATTCTCCATGCGCGGGGAGAGGAGAGACTCGACACCGGGGCACTGGCGCATTTTCTCGATCCGTTCCGGCGCATGGTCGCGTTTCAAAAGAGTTTTAACCCCTGATATGCTACACTTCTATTATAAGGAATGTTTATGAGAGTAGAGATCGCGAAACTGATAGCACGGGTGGGGTTGGGCATACTCATGCTCTTTCATGGTGTCCACAAGCTTCTCTACGGCCTCAGCGGTGTCACCGGTATCATCAGTGCGCATGACCTTCCCGACATCGTCACCTACGGCGTCTATATCGGAGAGATCGCCGCTCCCGTCATGCTGATCCTCGGGCTCTTCACACCGCTGGCGGCACTGGCGATCATCATCGATATGCTGATGGCGATTATACTGGTCTACTTCGACGCTATCTTTACTGTCACAGAACACGGTGCGTGGAGTATCGAAGTCCCGATGCTCTATCTGACCGGTGCAGTGGTCATCGCGCTGATGGGTCCAGGAAAATACAGCCTCGACTACTATCTCTACGAACGTAAAAAGTAGAGAGAATCCATTGCACATACTCCGGCAACCCCGAACCACTGACTGATTTTTTATAGATAATTTAATTTTTTATGTTATGATAAAATAATCTCACAACTGCAAGGGGGAAGACGTTGCGATTCAAAAGCCTGCTGCTCATACTGCTCTCTGCGACGCTCATGTACGGCAAAGACTATACCCAAATCGAAGCGACACAGCGCTTCATCGACAAAATGGTCCTCGAGGATAATTTCAAATTTACCTACCTCGAAAAGCTTTTCAAAAACGTCACCCCACAGTATGGTCCATTGCGCTTCTTCACCCCGCGCAAAGGTAAACCCTCCAAAGCACTGCAGAAACGCTATCCACTGCATGGGGCATGGGATCGCTACGTACGGGCCAAACTCACGCCGACCCGTATCCGTGATGGTGTCGCGTTCGTCAAACGTTACAAAAGTGTACTCCAACATGCCGAGCGCAAATACGGCGTCCCCAAAGAGTATATTGCCGCGATCATCGGTATCGAGAGTGCCTACGGTAAAAACACCGGCAAATACCCCGTCTTCGACACCCTCACGACCCTCGCTTTCGAACCCAACCGCCGTAACCGCTTCTTCCGCTCCGAACTGCGCGACTTCATCCAACTCTGTTTCACTTCGGGCATCGATCCACGGAGAGTCAAAGGCTCCTTTGCCGGGGCCATCGGTCTGGGACAGTTCATGCCCAGCAACTACGAAGCCTACGGGGTCGACTTCAACGGTGACGGCCGCGTCAGCATGCTACACCCCCACGATGCCATCGCCAGTATCGCCAACTACCTCGCCAAAAACGGCTGGCGCAGGAGTGAGCCGGTCGCAACACGCGTCAGTTACAGTGGCAACCGCTTCCGAAAATACAAAACCGGCTACAACCGCACTTACTTTCGTCATCAGCTCCGGGGCATCACACCCAAAAGAGGCAGATGGGACTATCACGACAAAGTACGGCTCATCAAACTCGACCGCAAAGAGTATGACGAACTTTGGTACGGCGCCAAAAACTTTCATGTCATCACCCGCTACAACCACAGCGCCTACTACGCCATGAGTGTGCATCAGCTCGCATGCAAAATCAAAGAGGGATGTCGTAAAAGAAGCAGCAAAAAGTGAAACTCAGCGTACATACTCCAGAGATTTGAAAAGTTCGGCCGTATCGAGACCGTAAAAAGCCTCCAGCTCTTTGTAGAGATCGGGAAAGTGCCGCTTCAACACCCACGGCTTGTCGAAAAAGAGTTCACTGACGACCGCGAAAAACTCCGCCTCGTTGGTCGCGGCGTATTGCCCCAGCAGTCGGTACTTCTCCAGATAACGCCCTCTTTCATAGGCATCTCTGAGTTTTGCGTAGGTTTTGAACATGACATGCGTCCAGCTATAGTAGCGTGAAGGCGGCAGCGGCGGCACCCCGTCGGCGGCGCCGTCTTCATAGTCGAGTTCGTGCGCCAGCTCATGTATGATGACATTGTGCTCTTTGGGGTGCAGCGCCTCTTTTTTCGCTTCGTTCCATGCGATCACCACCGTCCCGCCGGCTGACTCCCCCTCCAGTACAAAGTCGCCCTCACGAAAGATTCCTCCGGCTGCTTCGATCCGACGGGTGATGACATCGTTTGGATAGACGATGATCGTAAAGAGCCCCTCATAGCACTCCTCGCGCCCCAGCTGCACCAGACATGCATAGAAAGCGATCGTTACGCGGACCTCATCGGTGATCTCCATCTCCACTCCGCGGAACTCTTTAGTCTCTATGAAAAAGCGCATAGAATCGTGCAATTTTTTCCTGAGTTTCTGCGGCAAGAGGCGATAGTGGGGAATCCGCTCTAAAATCACCACATACTCCAGCGGAAACGGGGTGGCACGGATCTTCTTCCAGAGCCACATACGCCGGAAATAGCCATACCCCAGCCATGTCAGCCAGAGGGCGAAGAGTACCAATAGCAGTTCGATCAGAAAGAGATAGTACACACAACACTCCCGTCAGGCTTCTTTTATGATAAAATAAGAGTATCAAAACTTTCAGGAGGAAAAGATGAAACTGTTACTTGCATTCATGATGATGGGCTCCCTGCTCAATGCGGAGACCTCTTTTACCATCGGCAGCGATACACTCAAAGGCGAGTTGACCAAAGCGGAAGAGTATCAGGGATTTGGCTGCAACGGCGAGAACAGATCGCCCGAACTCCACTGGAACAATGCTCCCAAAGGGACCAAAAGTTTCGCCGTTACCGTCTTCGACCCGGATGCGCCGACCGATCACGGCTGGTGGCACTGGATCGTCGTGAACATCCCCGCCTCCGTGACGCATCTGCCGCAAAACGCATCGGCTGCGAAGCAACTCCCTCCGGGAGCCGTCGAAACGAAAAATGACTATGGTGAAGCGGCATTTGGCGGTCCATGCCCTCCCAAAGGGGACAAACCGCACCGCTATATCTTTAGCGTCTATGCACTCGATACCGATCGGCTCGATGTCACACCCGGCTCGACCTGGGCCGAAGTCGTACCGCTGATAAAAAAGCACACCCTCGCAGAAGCCTCGCTTATGTCCTACTACGGACGCTGATCCGGCCCTCAGATCAGATCATACCGCTTCGGCGGGAGTATCAACCGGAACCGGCAGATGGGGACGGTTGAGCATCGCCCAGTGAAAAAAGACAATCAGCGCAAAGAATGGCGCCAAAATATTGACAACGGGAATGAGATTGAGCATCGAAGTGACAAAAGCGATGCCCCAGAGTACGAACCGATGGCGCTTGAGCTCTTTGATCTCTTCATCACTGGCATAGAGTGATGCCGTCGCCAGAAAATAGGAGTCTTTGATCAGCCATGCCCAGAAAAAGACCTGAATCAGCATGTTGATGAATGGGACGAAAAAGAGTGGAAAAAAGAGTGCCAGAAGCAGCAGAAAGATCACCGTATCACGCAGGGCAATGGGTAAAAAATGCCTCCCTTTGTACTCCTCTGCCAGTCTCTCACCGGGATAGTCTCTCTCCTGCAATGCATGCAAAAAAGGTTTGTGATAGAGTAAAACCACCAATGCATACGAAACGATAAAGAGGTTGTAGAAGAAGAGCGCCGCCAGCATAAGCGCCACCCCATCCTGAAGCGTCTGAAACGGAAACCAGGTCAATACCTTCATCACTTCTCCGTAGACGAAATCCCAGTTCAGAAAGGCAAATAGTGTCCATCCCAGCGAGATCAGCAGAAGAAGCAGCATTGCAAAATGCTCAAACTTCTCTTCCGGAACGAACTTCATGATCGGCACATGAAAGAGCCCGACCACCAGCGCGAAGGTCACCAGTACCGCCGTAAACCATACAAAACCCGCCAGCAAAAAGGCGCCGTTTGCCTTGAGTATCGAAAACGGTACCCATCCGATCACCATCGCCGTAATATCTGTCACCGGCTGCCAGAGCAGATAGGCGATCCCCAGCCATAAAAGTGCCAGCGGAATACCCGTCATAAGCGAGACTTTGATCACCCGCCAGCTCAGTGTATCTCTGATCCCCCGCAACAGCGCCTGTGTAAAATGCATAAATGCTCCTTTAGACTATTTGTATTCTTGACGAATCTCCTCTTTGAGCTCGTCCAGCGCCTCCTGCATCACCTGTAAAAGGAGTTTGGCAGCCTCTTTCTCATCTGTTTCGGGAACATCCCACTCCGTGATGCGGTTGTTCGCGTTAAAGAGCAGACGCAGCTCTTTTTTGATCTCATTTTTTCGACTTGCCAGCTCTTTTTGAACAGCATCCATAGCAATCCTTTGTATCATGTTGATTTTTGTTATATTCCATTATACACTCTTTTTGATACAAAACGATTCAGCCTTACCTGCCCGTCCGTATCAAACAGACAAAATGGTATAATGTGCACACACTATTTTGGAGTGCCATCTATGGAAGAGACAGTTCTGGGACAAGTACTTTTTTTCCTCTCTGTGATCTTCGCACTGACACTTGTCATTGGGACCCTGCTTTTACGTGCGCGCATTCCCCTCATCCTCTCTGCACTCTTCATCGGCATCGGACTGCACTATCTGCCTGCCGCCGCCCTTCTCAAAACTCCGCAATTTGAAACGATCTTCTCTTTTATGGCGGATCTGGGTGTACTTTTTCTCCTCTTCTATATAGGATTACAGATCGAAGTCGACAAGATGCGCAGGGTCGGCGGCGATATCGTGCTGCTGACGATACTCAACACTATCATTCCATTTCTCTTCGGCATGGCGGCGATGCTCTGGTTCGGATACGGCTGGCTCATCGCATTTGTGGTCGGTATGACACAGATGCCTACCGCAGAGGCGGTGATCGTTCCGATTCTCGATGAGTTCCGCCTAATCAAAACCCGCATCGGCACCTTCATCGTCGGCGCCGGTGTGCTGGACGACGTGATCGAAGTCTTTCTGGTCGCCTTCGTCTCCGTCTGGATCGGCCTGCGTGAAGGCGGGGTGACCAGCGGCGACGAGATCACGATTCTTGCATTCGGGGTCCTCTCGTTCCTCCTCTTTTCATGGATTATGTATCGCTATTTTCCACTCCTGTTTGCACGATACATCCCCAAAAACAGCATCTCTCTGCTCATTCTCTCCCTTGCACTACTCTTCCTCTTCGGCGCCTACAGTGAAAAGAGCGAGATCGGGATGGTGGTCGGTGCGATCTTTGCGGGAATTGTCGCCAAACCGATTCTCAGCCGCATCAAACCGACGGGCGAGCGTGTGCAGAGACTCATCGCCCAGGTGAGCTACGGATTTTTCGGCATCCTCTTCTTCTTCTGGATCGGCTTCAACATCGATCTGGCGGGCTTTGTCAAAGAGCCGCTGCTGGCTATCGTACTCTACCTCGCCGGGACACTGGGCAAACTCTTTGGCGCACTGCTGATGGTACCGCTCAAAAGGATGACCTTCAAAGAGGCGTTCACCACCGGCGTGGGGATCAATGCCAGACTCACGACCGAGATCATCGTCGTACAGCTGCTCTACAGCGCACATATCATCGATACCCACCTCTTCACCGCACTGGTCGCCGCCTCCTCTTTCACGACGCTGACCGTTCCGCTGCTCTTTACCCTGCTAGTACGCTACTGGGGTGACACGCTCTATACCCCAGCGGCCCGGAAAGTTGCACCCACACCGCACAAATTCCCCTGGTACACCCTCTCCTCCAGAGCCGTGCTGCAAAAGCTCCGAAGCGACCCGCAACAGGGACTAAGCACTCCCGAAGCCCGAAAGAGATACCACCTCTACGGGCCCAACACCCTGCAAAAGATCGCCGCGACTCCCTGGTATCTGATCCTGCTGCGACAGTTTACCGATACACTGATTCTCATACTGTTCTTCGCGGCTGCCATCTCCGCCGCGATCGGCGAGATCACCGATGCGGTCACGATCGCGATCATTGTAATACTCAACGGAATACTCGGTTTTGTCCAGGAGTACAAAGCGGCAAAAGAGATCGACGCCCTGCGGCAGATGCTCCATCCTGAAGCCAAAGTGATCCGTGACGGCGAAGAGCGGGTCATCGACGCCAAAGAGATCGTTCCTGGCGACATCGTCATGCTGGAGATCGGGGAGAGTGTGCCCGCCGATCTGCGCCTGCTGGAGGCGAGCAACCTCAGGATCGACGAATCGGTGCTGACCGGAGAGTCGGCACCCGTTACCAAATCGACCGATCCGGTTCCCGAAACGAACCCGCTCGCCTCACAGCGCGACATGGCCTGGATGGGCACCACCGTCGTCAACGGCTGGGGCAAAGGGGTGGTCGTCGCGACCGGCATGCAGAGCGAATTTGGCAAAATCGCCACGATGACCCAGAGTGTCGAACAGAAACCGACCCATCTGCAACAGCAACTCGCCCGCCTGGGCAAAAAACTGGGCCTCTACTCTGTCCTCATCTCTATACTGGTAGCACTGGTAGGCTGGCTGAGCGGTAAAGCGCTGATGGAGATGTTTCTCACCGGCGTCTCACTAGCCGTGGCCGCTGTCCCCGAGGGACTGCCGGCGGTCGTGACGATCACGCTGGCACTGGGGATCAAGGCGATGGTACGGCAAAAAGCATTGCTGCGTCGCCTGCAGGCTGCCGAAACACTCGGCGCCGCCACAGTGATCTGTACCGACAAAACAGGCACCATCACCAAAAACGAGATGACCGTCAAAGAGATCTGGCTCGCCCATGAGCGCCTGCATGTCACCGGTACAGGGTACGACCCTGCCGGGCACTTCGAAAAGGAGGGCCAACGCCACGACTACAAAAGCGACAGAGCGCTGCAACTCTTTCTGAAAACAGGGCTGCTCTGCAACCATGCCGTGCTGCGAAAAGAGAAGGATCACTGGAAGATCATCGGTGAACCTACCGAAGCGGCGCTGATCGTCGCCGCCTACAAAGCGTGGATGAGTAAAGATACCGACGCCAGAGTCGTCAGCGAATTCTCCTTCAACTCCGAACGCAAACGCATGAGCGTCGTCTATGAAGAGAACGGCACACTGGTCGCCTACGTCAAAGGGGCACCCGAAGTGATTCTGGCGCGTTCGACACAGATTCTGAACAACGACACAATCGTCCCTCTGGATGAGGCATGGCAGGCCAAAATCACCCGTGTCTACGAAGAGATGGCCGAACATGGCCTGCGTACCCTCGCACTCGCCTACCGCAAACTCCCCGAAGGGATCTCTCTGGATGAAGATAGTGTAGAGAGGGATCTCGTATTTCTGGGCGTCGCCGGCATCATCGACCCGCCGCATGAAGAGGTCCCCGAAGCGATTCAGGCCGCCACAACCGCAGGGGTCAAAGTGCTCATGATCACCGGGGACAATCCCAAAACCGCCAAAGCGATCGCCGCGGAAGTGGGCCTCTTCGTCGATGAAGCGCTCACTTCCACAGAGCTCGAAAAGCTCGACGATGCCGCCCTTCAGGAGAAGCTGCGCGGGCATATCCTCTTCGCCAGAGCCAGACCCGCCGACAAACTGCGCATCGTCCAGAATCTCCAGCAGATGGATCAGGTGGTCGCCATGACCGGTGACGGTGTCAACGACGCACCCGCCCTCAAACAGGCCGACGTCGGCATCGCGATGGGACAGAAAGGGACCGATGTCGCCAAAAGCGCGGCGGACATGGTCCTGCTCGATGACAACTTCGCCACGATCATCAAAGCGCTCAGAGAGGGGCGCAGACAGTATGACAATATCCAGAAATTTGTCCGCTACCTCCTCTCCTCCAACACCGGAGAGATCATCGCGATCTTCGTCAACATCCTGCTCGGCGGACCGCTGATCCTCCTGCCGGTACAGATCCTCTGGATGAATCTGGTCACCGACGGTATGACCGCCGTGGCACTGGGGCTCGAAAAAGCGGAGAAGGGGATCATGCAGCGCCCTCCCCGCCCCAAAGATGCGCCGATCCTCGACCGCTACGGCATCATGATGATCATCTTTCTGGGCAACTACATCGGCATGGCGACCCTCTGGCTCTACCACCACTATCTCGCAAGCGGCGTCGAAAACGCCCTTATGCTGGCTCAGACCGTCGCCTTTACCGGAATCATCATTCTGGAGAAGACCAATGTCTTCAACTTCCGCTCTCTCAGCGGTCCGATCGTCCTGACTACAGGCTGGTTCTCCAACAAATGGGTCCTGCTGGCCGTCGCCGCCACCATCTCGCTGCAGGTCGCCGCAGTCTATCTGCCCTGGCTGCAGGAGATTCTCCATACGACCGCGCTGGGTCTGCGTGACTGGGGATTGATCCTGGCTGCGGCACTGCCGCTCTTTATCGTTACCGAACTCTATAAATATATCAGATACAGGGAGCAAAGAGCATGAGTTACGACATCTCCGTCAAGATCGGCATCGCGATCGTACTGGGACTTTTGATTGGCCTGCAGCGGGAGATCTACTACCGGCGCAACAACCGCAAGGAGTTCGCCGGCACGCGAACCTTCGCCCTCATCTCGCTGCTGGGATTTCTGAGTGCGTGGCTGCAGCAGAGTATCCCCCACTTTTTGCCCGTCATGCTGCTGGTCTTCGGGATGGTGGTGGTCACCGCGTACGTCTACAAGCTCTTCTACTCCAAAGCCAAAGGCGCCACCAGCGAGATCGCCGCGCTCATCACGTTCGTGCTGGGAATCATGGTCTATGAAGGGCTTCAGAAATATGCCGTCTTTCTGGCGGTCATCCTCGTCATGCTGCTGGAGTTCAAGAGTAAATTGATGCTTTTTGAAGCGCATGTCGCGCCGGAGGACTCCGAAGCGGCGGTCCTCTTTCTGGCGATGACCTTCGTCATACTGCCACTGCTGCCCGACAAAACGATCGATCCGTTCGGGGTCTTCAACCCCTATCAGACATGGCTGATGGTGGTGCTGGTGGCGGGTATCTCCTTTGTCGGCTATATCGCGATCAAGATTCTTGGCACCAAACGGGGTGTCTATCTGACGGGGATCTTCGGCGGGCTGGTCTCCTCCACCGCCGTCTCGATCACCCTCTCCAAACTCTACGCCCTGCGCCGAAACTTCCTGAAAAACTACGCCGGCGGCATCGCGATCGCATCGACCTTCATGTTTTTACGTGTCCTCTTCGAAGCGGCGGTCTTCAACTTCGCACTCGCCCGCGAACTCGCCCTCCCCTATCTGGGCGCCGCAGGAGCCGGACTGCTCTATATCTTCTACCTCTACAAAACATCGGCCACCCACAAAGTCGAGGAGAGTTCGGTACGCACGAACCCACTCGAACTCTCCGAAGCGCTGAAACTTGGGCTGCTCTTTGGGCTCATCCTCGGTTCGATCGGCTTTTTTCAGGAGCGCTACGGCAATGCCGGCGTCTACATCGTCTCCGCACTATCTGGCCTCACCGACGTCGACGCGATCACCCTCTCCCTCTCCAAACTAGCCGGTACGAAGATCACCACGCAGGCTGCGATCTACGGCATCATCATCGCCAGTGCGGTCAATTCACTGGTGAAACTGGGCATAGTATTTGTGCTCGGCGGGCGCAGACTCGGGTTTCTGCTCACGATCTTCTATCTGGTGAGTCTCGGAGCGATGGGCGGCCTGCTCTTTATGGAACAGTGACACACGCGGGCTCACTTTTTGAGACTTTTTTCTTTCTGCATGTGAGGAGGTATTTGGTCGTATCGAGGGTATCGCTGTAGGGGTTGGCACCGACATAATCGCTGTCGGAGATGCGTTTGGCGCAGAAAGAGACACCGCCCTCCTCCAGACACTGCACTTTGTAGTCATGCAGAAACTCCGGACTCGCCAGATAGACGATCTTCTCTTCGTCATAGAGACTCTTTTGGCGGTCCAGGTACCACTTCGCCCCACAACATGCGACGATCAGCAGCAGGATGAGCCATAGCCAGATGTTGGAGAGGAGTTTTTTCATGGTTATACTCTTTGGCTTTGAATTGGGAATATTGTAACGAAAAATAGTACAAAAGAAGTTGCGACGGATTTATGGTACAATAATTCAATAAAATCAAAAACAGAGGTTCACGCATGTCCAATCTGGCCTACAGCGAAAAGTATACGATCGAAGACTATAAGCATTGGGAAGGCGACTGGGAACTGATCTACGGCGATGCTTACGCGATGGCTCCTTCTCCAATGTATGGGCACCAGTTTGTCAACGGCAAGATATACAGACAACTGGATGAAAAACTGGACGACTGCCCGGAGTGCCAGGCTATTTTCGAAATGGACTGGGAGATCTCTGAAGAGAGTGTCGTACGACCCGACAGCATGGTCATCTGCTACGAACCGGAGGAAAAGCTGACCAAAAAACCAGAGATCATCTTCGAAGTGACCTCCAAATCGACGGCCAGAAGAGATGAGATACTCAAATACGAACTCTATCAGCAAGAGGGTGTCCAGTACTACGTCATCGTCTATCCGCAACAGAAAAAAGCCAAAGTCTACCGCCTGATCGACTATATCTATCGAAAAATGGGCGATTTCAGCGATGAAACCTATAGATTTGAACTGGAGAAGTGCGCCATCGACTTCGACTTTGGATTTATCTGGAGGAAAAAGTCAAAGTAAAGACCTGACCATATATACTTCAACATATTTAATCTCATTCAAAACAAATACAAATTTTACTTTTCAAGATTTATACTTATAAAATTTTTCCAAAACAATCCGATCTTACCTTTGTAACAAAATCAACAAAGGATATATATGAAAAAATTTCTCTTTTTACTTCTGGCATCGGCACTTACTCTTTTCGCACTCGATATCAACACCGCGACTGCAGCAGACTTTGTCAAAGTCAAGGGCATCGGTGCAAAAAAAGCGAAGCGCATTATCGCCTACCGTGAAGCGCATGGTGAGTTCAAAAGTGTCGATGAACTGAAAAATGTCAAAGGCATCGGTGAAAAGATCGTCGCTGTGATCAAAAACAGTAAGTAACACATCTCACACAGCAGCGTTTTGTTCTGCTGTGTGATTACTGACAAAGTCTGAAAGCCCCCTCCGGAACTTCATCCGGAGAAAACAGTAGTCGATACCTTACAACTCAAAGTGTTCAATTCTCTTGAGCAATGCATCGGGATAGTTTACATCTGAGACTAAAAAATCAAAGATCACCTCATATCCTCTCTCCCGCAGCAAACGCAATAAGATATCATCATTGAAATTCATATAGTCATGAATCAAAGCATTTCTAAATCCCACTGCTGAAAGCAGGCCTTTATAGAGTTCATCATCTATGAGCCCTATCTCGTACATGAAGGAGAAAGCATCTCTGCCACTTTTGGGTGTCATCGGACAATAGAAATGTTTTAATATCTTTTTGGCCTTCCCGATGCTGTTCTCGACGAGTACTTGCAAAGAATTTTTTGCAGCTCTTATCTCGATGTCACTTAGTTCATCTTTTGCGCTAAGCCTGTCTAAAATATCTTTTTCTATGTTAGCGATATCTCTCGTTTTATCCAAGTAATCTTGAAATTTCATCGTTATCCCCTTTTAAAACAACATAATGCTCAGCGATACTACTTTTCATAAGGACATCAGCATGAGAGAGATCTATAACATCGATATCGTATTCACTCACATCCATCATCAGAGAGATATCTATCCAGCTTTTTGCCTGTAAACCAAAGGGGGCATTTTCACTGTCACCCGCTACGGCAAAATCATAATCACTTTGTCGTGTCGCTGTTCCCCTCGCACGGGAACCAAACAGTAACACTACAGATAAATAGTCGAACCTTTCATCCCGAAATAGCTCTTTTAAATCTTTTACAGAGATATTTTTAGTCTTACCATAAGTTCTCTCTTTATAATTAATCATCTTTATCCACATCTCCTTGTTCGATCAGTTTTGAACAATCGAACCCTCTTGCTTCATAAATTATAGCGTAAATTCTGCTCTTTTATTGCACCGAATATACTGATATTCTCTGTCTCTGCCTGACATCAACACCGCCATAAAAGGTATCTAGGCTTCTTTGGCATCGTACTGTACCGGTATAAAAAATATGTTACAATATACATAACAACCAACAACAGAGGTTCACGCATGTCCAATCTCGCCTATAATGAAAAATATACGATAGATGACTACCGCAACTGGGAAGGTGACTGGGAACTGATCTACGGCGATGCCTACGCGATGGCCCCCTCTCCGATGTATGGGCACCAGTTTGTCAATTTGAAAATCGCCAGACAACTGGATGAAAAACTGGATGAGTGCCCTGAGTGCCAGGCTATTTTCGAAATGGACTGGGAGATCTCTGAAGAGAGTGTCGTACGACCCGACAGCATGGTCATCTGCTACGAACCGGAGGAAAAACTGACGAGAAAACCCGAGATCATCTTCGAAGTGACCTCCAAATCGACGGCCAAAAGAGATGAGATACTCAAATACGAACTCTATCAGCAAGAGGGTGTCCAGTACTACGTCATCGTCTATCCAAAACAGAAAAAAGCCAAAGTCTACCGCCTGATCGACTATGTCTATCGAAAAATGGGCGATTTCAGTGATGAAACCTATACCTTCGAGCTGGAGAAGTGCACCATCGACTTTGACTTCGGATTTATCTGGAGGAAAAAGTCAAAGTAAAGACCTGACCATATATACTTCAATATATTTAATCTCACTCAAAACAAATACAAATTTTACTTTTTGAGATTTATATTTATAAAATTTTTCCAAAACAATCCGATCTTATTTTTGCAACAAAACCAACAAAGGATATCCATGAAAAAATTTCTCTTTTTACTTCTGGCATCGACACTTACTCTTTTCGCCCTGGACATCAACACCGCCACTGCAGCAGACTTTGTCAAAGTCAAGGGCATAGGTGCAAAAAAAGCGGAGCGCATTATCGCCTACCGTGAAGCGCATGGTGAGTTCAAAAGTGTCGATGAGCTGAAAAATGTCAAAGGCATCGGTAAGAAGATCGTCGCTGTGATCAAAAACAGTAAGTAACACACTTTTGCAACAGATTATCGACTCTGTTGCACTACCATTTTGTGATTACATCGATATCAATCGTCTTATCTAAGTAGTCCTGAAACTGCATCAGCCTATCCCTTTAAGTTTTCGTTTAGACAATATGATATATACTGATAAATATATACCATATGAGGAGGAACATTATGTCACAGTTAGCAAAAGTTTTTCAAAACGGCAGAAGCCAGGCGATAAGACTTCCCAAAGAGTATAGAGTGGATGGCAATGAAGTGTACATCGAAAAAATTGGACACTCTATCATCATCGTCCCAAAAACGAAGAGTAAATGGGATGTCATGAGAAACGCTCTTAATGACCTGGCAGATTTTGATTTTGACAGAAACCAACCTGAAGTTCAGACGAGAGAGCTATTTTGATCTATATGCTCGATACCAATATCGTCTCTTATGTTATCAGAAATTGCGATTTTTCTTTGATAGACAAATTTGAACAGATGTCTGTTCATGCAACCATAGCGCTATCTTCCATCACTGTAGCCGAACTTTTTTACGGTGTCAAAAAAAAACAGAATAAAAAACTTGAAGTTGCTGTAAGAGAGTTTTTATTGCCATTGGAGAAACTTCGTTTTGATGAAAACGCAGCATTGCATTACGGAGAGATCAGGGCACAATTTGAATCAACCGGCAGTGTTATCGGAGCACATGACATACTCATAGCCGCACATGCCAAAAGTATTGAGGCTATACTGGTAACAAACAATGTCAGAGAGTTTCAACGAGTGGAGGGGCTGGCGGTTGAAAACTGGGCAGAGAGAGCTTAGTTTTAGCACCGCACCTTTTTAATTTTCACTCGCGAAATCTCTCAAACACAAAATCGAAATCGATCTTTGGTGAGCACTCCACACCGTCAAACAGGAACGATCCTTCGAGGATATCCGTTACTTTCTCATAACTTTTACCATCGAGCCTGTAAATCTTTGCTTTCAGATCTTCGGGATAAAGAAGTATGTAATATGGCACTTTCTCACTCTCATAGAGAAAATATTTGATCTTTTCATCTCTCAGGGCGCTGCTTTGAGAGACGATCTCCACGATCAGCTCCGGACTCTTCTTGATATAGGCACCCTCTTTCTGCCCACACACAAGGGCGATATCCGGACGCAGGATCGTATCGTCAGAGATCTTATAATCCATCTCGGAGACGACCATACAGTTTTTACACGATCTGATACTCTCTGTGAGAGTAGTACCCACCAGCATAGCCATAGACTGATGGTTGAACATCGGAGAGGGAGCCATCGCATAAGCATTCCCATTGATCAACTCCCAGTCCCCTTCCCACTCTTTATAATCTTCATAAGTATAATAGGGTCGATACTCCTCTTTTGTCACAGCACCCACGACCGACTCCTTTATGCCTTTTTCCTCATTATAGCAAAAATTTACAGGGAACCTGAAGGGGTCGCATTTATAGAAAAATTAAGTGTTACGGATTTTATTAAAGTCAACCGCGTCGAGGCTAATCAAAAAGCTCACTATGCGCGCCGATATCGACTTACAGACGCTGATCCAGTTTATCCAGCAACTCCAGACCTCTTTCTGTATCACCTTTTGCCGCCAGTACATCAAACCGTGTTTTGGCATCGTACTGTGCCAGTGCGATCGTAGCCAGTTCATCAAACAGTTTGTTCAGGGAGATCTCTTTGCTTTTTGCATATTTTTTCAGTCTCTCATATTTACTGTCCGGTATTCTCAGTGTCAATGTACTCATACTCTATACCTCTCCAAAAAAGTTCCCGGCGTTTGCACTTCTATCTCAAAGTGCAGTTCGCCATACGCTATATCTTTGATATTATTAGTAATAATAACCTTGCTATTACTTGCCACAGCTAATTCGATGAGGAAATTATCGTTTTCATCATCGAGATTGGGACGCCAAAGATAAAAAATCTCATTCCAGGTGCAGACCGATAAAAAAGCCTGAAACAGTTCTTGCTGCTCTTTTACCCTCAACGGACACCGGTTTTGTATCTTCTTTCGCTTCATTACTGCTTCATACTCCAGAAAGAGTGTCATACTCATTTGCGGAGATACATTCTGTTTCAATGCTTGCCGAATTATTTCACGACTTGCACCCTCTTTACCGATCAAAGCTGAAATCCAGATACTCGTATCTATCACAACATTCATATAAAATGATAGCATATATGATGTTAAAAAGCAAGGGTATGTAATTGGTCCATATCCTACGTAAAGAATTTCAACTTATTTAATCTTGCTCAAATTCGCTCTCGATATCAACACTACCACAGCGGACTTTGTCAAAGTCAAAGGCATCGGTGAAAAGATTGTCTCCGTAATCAAAAAGAGTCAGTAAGAGATCTCATAGACGATCATACAGCAATGCCCACATATCTCCACAATACGCCCCCTCTGTCACCCAAAGGTTTCAGTACTACACACTTAGGCATAAAAAATCTTCCTTTTTGCACATTTGGTTAAATAAATATATACTTTATTTTAAATTTAGAGTATATTTTTACAAAAAAAGGAGTCTCTTATGTACTCTTTTAAGTCTCTCTCTGCCCTCAGCGGGGCAGTGGTACTCCTCCATCTGCTCCAGGGCTGCGGCATGCCCGATGTCAAGTCTCTGATCCGACTCGACCGGTCTCTCCCTGCACTCACTACAGTATCCTCTGCGAAGAGTCTTGAGACCAAAGGAAACGCCCTCTTTACATTTACTTCCAACAAAACAGGAAAACTGCTCTACGAAAACCACTGCAGCGCAGAGACCAAAACAGCGAAAAAAGGTACCAACACCATCTCCTTTTCCAATCTGCCCGACGGATACTACGACTACTGCACCGTCACCTTGCTGGATGACGAAGGCAGATACTCCAACACCATAGCCATACCACCCTTTACCGTCAGTCACACAGATATGCCCGTACTTCAGGAGGTCATTGCTGTACCAGCCGTGACATACGACGCGACTCCCCGTTATACATTTCAGTCAAACAGAGCCGGCACCATCACCTACAGTGGTCCATGCAGCAGCTCTCAGACAGATGCCAGGACCGGCAACAACAGCATCATCTTCAACACCCTTGAAGAGGGTTACTACGACGACTGCCAGATCACCCTGACAGATACCACAGGCAAGCAGTCACAACCTCTACAGATCTCACCGTTTAGCGTCGAAAGCAAAAAAAGCCTGACCGTGCAGGAGCACTTCACCATACAGCGGCTCGCCACACTCTCTCCAAAACTCAAAGAGAGTTCAGGCCTGGCAGTGATCGAAGGCAGACTATTTACCCACAACGACAGCGGCGGCAGTGCCACCATCTATGAGATCGACCACTTTGGACAGATCGTGCGCAGCGTAGAGATCGCCGGTGCCACCAACGTCGACTGGGAAGATCTGGCCCAGGACGAAAGCTACCTCTACATCGCAGATATCGGAAACAACAGTGGCGACAGAAAAGATCTGAAGATCTATAAAATAGCCAAAGAGAAACTATTGACAGAAGAGCGCGTCACATGCGAAACCATCTCCTTCCACTACGAAGATCAGACAGCTTTCGACCCAGCCCCCTTCAAAACAGCCTATGATGCCGAAGCACTCATCGCCTATGGCAACAAACTCTATATCTTCACCAAAAACTGGCTGACCAAAGAGACAACCATCTATGCACTGCCCAAAGAGCAGGGATCCTACACCGCCGGCAAAGTACAGAGCTATCCACTGGGCTTTCTGGTCACATCGGCCACTTACAACGACAAAGCGGAGAGACTCATTCTCACAGGCTACAGCTCCATCACCGCCCGCAAACAGAGTATCGCCGTCACAGACCTGCCCCCGGAAGCCGCATGGCGATCGGAGAATATCAAGATTGTCAACCCGGAGAACAGCAGCCGGGGATTTAGACAGATCGAAGCGATAGCATGCGACGGAGCAGAAGTCTACATCACCTCAGAAGAGATGTCCCACCCGCTGCTGGGAAAACATCCGGCATCGCTCTTTTCGGTCGATATCTTTCAGTAAAGACAACATACACTTTGCAGCATAACAGCAAACCATAACAAAAGTGATTATATTATAGAGATACGTCCACTAAAAACAAGGTTTTTTATATTGCATCTAATATGACTCATTTGCAAAATATAACTATTTTAACTCTTCCTTATAAACATATTTCAATATAAATTAAAAATAATTGTGTTATTCTAATATAAATTATTAAGTATTCAAAAAATATCGCTTACTCTCATCTCTAAGGAGACCCCATGAAAGGCATCATTCTCGCCGGCGGCAGCGGCACGAGACTTTACCCCATCACCCAACAGGTGATCAAACAGCTCCTGCCCGTCTACGACAAACCGATGATCTACTATCCTCTCTCCACTCTGATGCTTGCAGGCATCACGGAGATCCTGATCATCTCCACCCCTGAAGCACTTCCCGCCTTTCAAACACTCTTTGGCGATGGATCACAGCTGGGACTGAAACTCTCCTACCAGATACAACCCAAACCCGAAGGACTTGCACAGGCCTTCATCCTGGGAGAGGAATTCATAGGAGAGGATGATGTCTGCCTGATACTGGGAGATAATATCTACTTCGGTCACGGACTCCCCCAGATGCTCAGACACAGCATCGATACCGTCAAAAAAGAGAGAAAGTCTGTGATATTCGGCTACTACGTCACCGACCCTGAACGTTACGGTGTAGCGGAGTTTGATGCAAACGGTAACGTCATCTCCATCGAAGAGAAACCAACCCAGCCCAAAAGCAACTACGCCGTTACCGGCCTCTACTTCTACACCAACGATGTCATAGAGATTGCCAAGAGTATCAAACCAAGCAAGAGAGGTGAACTGGAGATTACCGATGTGAACCAGCGCTTTCTGGATCAGGGCAAATTGAAGATGGAGCTGATGGGAAGAGGCTTTGCGTGGCTCGACACCGGCACCCACGAAAGCCTGCTCGAAGCATCCAACTTCATCCAGACGATCGAAAACCGTCAGGGACTCAAAGTCTCCTGTATCGAAGAGATCGCCTACGAGATGGGCTATATCGATGAAGAGGATATGATCAGACTCGCCCAGCCCCTTAAAAAGAACAACTACGGAAAGTATCTGCTCAGACGCGCAAAAGAGGGGAAAGTCGCCAGATGAAATTTACCAGAACAAAGATAGAAGATGTCATCATCATCGAACCCAAAGTCCACGGAGATGAGAGAGGATACTTCGTCGAAACCTACCGCAAAGACAAGCTCGAAGACTTTCTGGGGTTTGCTGTCAACTTTTGTCAGGACAATGAATCCAAATCCAAAAGAGGTGTCTTAAGAGGACTCCATTACCAACTGCCACCCTTCGCTCAGACCAAACTGGTCAGAGTCATCACCGGAAGCGTACTCGATGTCGCCGTGGATATTCGAAAAGGAAGCCCCACTTTCGGACAATATGTCGCGGTCGAATTGAACGAAACAAACAAACGCCAGCTTTTCGTGCCAAGAGGCTTCGCACATGGCTTTGTCGTACTGAGCGAAGAGGCGACCTTCGCCTATAAAGTGGACAACTACTACGCTCCCACACATGATCGAGGCATCGCATTTGATGATCCTGCTATCGGGATTGACTGGAAGATAGCAAAAGAGAGACTGCAACTCTCCCAAAAAGACAGAGAACAGCCACTGCTCAAAGATGCAGAACTATTTGATTTCAGTGAGAAGTTGTATGGGTAAGGTACTGGTGACAGGCGCTGCCGGGCAGCTGGGGAGTGAAATCAGGGCAATCGCACCTTCTGAAGGGTATATCTTCACTGACAGACATTTGCTCGATATCAGTGACAAAGAGGCCATGGCGCTTTTTATTGATCTGAATGTTATTGATACTATCATCAACTGTGCCGCATATACAGCGGTGGACAAAGCGGAAGAGGATGTAGAAAATGCGGATTTGATCAACCATATTGCCATAAAGAATATGGCGGAAATTGCCAGAGAGAAGGGGCTCAAACTGGTGCATGTCTCCACCGATTACGTCTTTGACGGCAAAAACCACAAACCCTATATCGAAGAGGATACCCCAAACCCGACAGGTGTTTACGGTAAAACCAAACTGGCAGGCGAAAAAGCGATACTGCAGATCGCACCCGCAAACAGCATCATCATCCGCACCTCATGGGTGTACAGCGGCTATGGAAACAACTTTGTCAAAACGATGCTGAAACTGGGAAAAGAGAGAGAACAGCTCGGTGTCATCTACGACCAGATCGGCACACCGACTTATGCTGCAGATTTAGCAGAAGCTATTCTGGAGATTTTACCGAAAATCGACAATCCCAAACCTGAGATCTACCACTACAGCAATGAAGGTGCGATCAGCTGGTATGACTTTGCCAAAGAGATCATGAAGATGGCAAAGCGTTCCTGTCAAATCAACCCGATCGAGACAAAAGAGTATCCGACACCGGCGAAAAGACCGCACTACAGTCTGCTCAATAAAGCGAAAATAAAAAAAGATTTTGATGTTACGATACCGTACTGGAAAGATAGTTTGAGTGCATGTTTAACAAAACTGGGAGAGAGAAGATAAGATGTTTGAAAACGACAATGAAACAATATTGGTAACTGGTTGTGCAGGCTTCATAGGAAGCAATTTCGTACCATACTTTTTAGAGAAGTATCCGGAATATAATCTGATCAATCTCGATCTGCTCACCTATGCCGGAAACCTGGACAACCTCAGAGAAGTAGAAAATCATCCAAGATACAAGTTCATAAAAGGGGACATATGCAATAGAGAGCTTGTAGAGTTCATTTTCAACGAGTATGATATCAGAGGAGTCATCCACTTTGCCGCAGAATCACATGTAGATAACTCCATCAAAAATCCCGGTGTTTTCGTCGAAACAAACGTCAACGGTACCTATACCCTGATCGATGTCGCCAAAAACTACTGGATGGAAAAACCATTCCATTATAATTCAAAATTCAAAACTCAAAATTCAAAACTACCAAGGTTTCACCACATCTCCACCGATGAAGTCTACGGCACACTGGGAGAGACGGGGCTCTTTACCGAAGAGACACCCTATGCACCAAACTCTCCTTACTCCGCTTCCAAAGCGAGCAGTGATATGATTGTCCGCAGTTATCACCACACCTTCGGGCTCAACACCGTCATCACCAACTGTTCCAACAACTACGGTCCCAAACAGCACGACGAGAAACTGATCCCAACGATCATTCGAAACGCACTGCAGGGCAACCCTATCCCTATCTACGGTGACGGTAAAAATATAAGAGACTGGCTCTATGTCAGAGACCACTGTACGGGAATCGATCTGGCATTTCATGAAGGAAAGGCGGGAGAGACCTACAACATAGGCGGACGAAACGAAAGAGACAATCTCTACATCGCCAATAAAATCTGTGAAATTTTAGATGAAGTCTTTCCAGCTGAAAATAATTCAAAACTAAAAACTAAAAATTCAAAATTACAAAGTTACAAGGAACTTGTAACTTTCGTCGAAGATCGTGCCGGGCATGACAGACGCTATGCGATCGACGCGACGAAGATCGAAAACGAGCTTGGGTGGAGAGCGGAAGAGAATTTCGAGACGGGGATTCTCAAGACAGTGGATTGGTATCTGGAGAAATATTGCTAAAGAAATTAAAAAATAAAAAAACTTTAGTATTGATAGATCAAATGTTAGTCAGTGGAAGTAATTTTTTATTAGGCATACTTCTGGCAAGACAACTAGGGGTAGAAAGTTATGGTCAGTTTGCTTTACTTTGGTTAATAGTACTTTTTTTTAGTAGTTTGCAATTAGCATATATTATTTCTCCTATGCTTACTCTTGGTAGCAAAAAGAGTTTTCTGGTCTTAGAAAGATATTTATCAGTCATGCTATATTTGCAAGTGCTGTTCTCTTTTCTGCTTATGATAGGTCTGTATGCTTTTTTTGAAATTGCACCATCGATTAATGAAAAATGGAATATAGGAGATTTAAAAATATATGTCATATTTACCACACTATTTTTTTTATCACAAGATTTTTTAAGACGATATTTTATTATAAAAACGAATTATTTTAAGTTAATTTTAATTGATAGTATAGCGTATCTAGGGCAGTTATTAATTATTGCATATTTTATGTATATGAATAATTTAGGACTAAATACAGCTTTTTTATCTATATCAGTATCTTTTTTACTATCACTCTTGATAGGCTATATGCAAGTATCGAGAGTGTCTACAGCTATAAAATATAAAAGACTGATTTTTTTGAAAAATTGGAAGTTCTCAAAATGGTTGGTTTACTCAGCCATTTTACAATGGGGAAGTGGAAATTTCTTTATACTGGTAGGAGGTGCTATTTTAGGAAGTTGGTCTGTTGGCGTTATAAGGGTAATGCAAAACACTATGGGAATATTTCATGTACTGTTCATAGCTTTAGAAAATATTTTACCAATTAATTTTGCAAAGATATATAGAAAAAATGGATATAAAAGTATGATGGACTATTTTAAAACTCAAATAAAATATGGGTTGATTGTTTTTAGCATATTGGCAGTTTTGGTTTATGAATTTGCACCAAATATTATTGAGTTTATTTATGGTAGTGAATACACTCAATATTCTTATCTTCTTGTTGGCTTTGTAGGGATTTATCTATTTATCTATATCACAATGTTACAGAGATATATACTGAGAACAATAGAAATGACAAAAATGATTTTTATCTCTTATGTTGTCACAACTACATTTTCTTTCTTAAGTTCATATCCTCTTATTGAGTATTTTAAAATAGATGGAATTTTGATAGGTATGTTTATGATTCAGCTAATAATGGTTGGAATATTCTATCAATATATAATGAAGAATAGGTTGAAATATGTTTAATATAGAATTTGGATCAAAATTAATTAAAGAATTTTTTATTGAGTTAGAAAAAGAAAAAATCAATTATGTTGTTTTGAGAAACTATGAGGGACTTCCTGAAAAAAATAGTTCGAAAGATGTTGATATATTGATTGATGAAGATAATATAGTTTTAGCCCATAATATATTGTTAAAAGTTTCTACTAAACTAGAATATAATTTTATATGGAAAAATAAATTAGATTATTTAACTGGGTATGCCTTTGTGAAAACTATTGATAGTATAGTTTATTCTGTAAAAATTGATTTATTTCATAATTTAAAATGGAG
Organism: Campylobacterales bacterium; assembly: GCA_026994915.1. Classification (GTDB taxonomy): domain Bacteria; phylum Campylobacterota; class Campylobacteria; order Campylobacterales; family QNZT01; genus QNZT01. The sequence continues at coordinate 638 of JALWPY010000030.1, read as the reverse complement.
AGGATTACAATATATAGATAACAATATTATTTTTCATAAAAAAGAACAATATAATTCCTTATATATACCAAATAAATCACATGAATCTTTTATAATGATTTTATATTATGTTTTATATGCAAAAAATATAAAAAAGAAATATTTTAGTAATATATTGTCATATGAAAATGATATTAAAAACTTTAATGAAATTGCTATAGTAACTTTAGGTAGAAATCTAGCAGAAAAAATAGTTGGCAGTTTAGAGAAAAAAGATATTTCCAATATTATAACTTATAGGCATCAAATAATCTATTTAATCATAATATATAATATTAAAAAATTGCCATTTATGGTTTATAATGTATTTATATATTTATATTATGAATTTATTAAAAGGAATTTTTTTGGATTAATTATTATATTTAAAAATGATTGTTCTGAAAAGCATTTCATAGAAACTATATTTAATGATCTTGGCATAGGTTATGAAAATCAAAAGTCAGAAGGTCTATATAGTTTTGGTATATTTAAGCTCTTTAAATTGTTAAGAAAAAACCCTTTAATTGTCGTAGAAGAAGGTGAATTGACTTATTTACAAAAATTAATATTTACAAAAAAATTAATATATATAAGGAATAATAAATTACAAGATATTT
>JALWPY010000029.1 GCA_026994915.1 Campylobacterales bacterium | reverse complement strand
CTCACCCTTCTTCTTTCTGGAGATCGCCAAAAAAGCGCGTCTTTACACACAGATAACCCGCACTGTCGTCGATACTACTTTCAGCCGCTCCGTACAGATGCCTGAGTATGAATTTTCCCTCAACATCACCACCGAAGACATCTACGACACAGCTACCGCCCGCTACATCCTCGACAAACTCCGGGCCCACCCATACCCCGGACAGATCATCTTCGAGATTACAGAATCCGAAGAGATCAAAGACTACAATAAAGTCAACGACTTTACCGCCAGACTCAAAAAGCACGGTGCCAGACTCTCCATCGACGACTTCGGCAGCGGCTACGCCAGCTTCGAGCATATCCTCTCCCTAAAACCCGACTTCATCAAGATCGATGGTTCACTCATCAAAAAAATCGATACCGACGAAGAGTCCCGCATCATCACCGAAGCGATCATCGCCTTCAGCAAAAAACTCGGCTCCCAGACCGTCGTAGAGTTTGTCCACAACGAAAGCGTCTACCGGAAAGTGATCGAACTCGGCGCCGACTATGCCCAGGGCTTCTATCTGGGAGAACCGGCAGAGGAACCCGCAACGGAGCTGTTACAAACGGCGTGATTTGACAACAAGGGCTTATTTATAATAATATTCAGTTTTTATCAAAGGACCGTGTATGGAGAGTATCTCTGTTGGTGAAATACAGAAAAACATCGCACTGCTAACGAAGCTGACCGAAGCGATCACCATCGTCGACAAGCGTAAAAACAAGAGAGTTGCGGTCATCTACCCCATTCAGGAAGAGTCTGTGATCGACTCTCTTGCAGGTAAATACCACAAACATGTTCAAAAAGTCGAGGGTCTGGAGCAGGCAAAAGAGCAAGCCTTTCGTGAAGCGATGCGGGAAAAATACGGTGTAGATATCCATAAAAAGTGCTAATACCACAGGTAAAGATTCAAGCTATTCCAAAAACCACTTTGAGTCCCTGATCGATCTTTTCCAGACTCTTTGCATCCAACACTCCCCGTCTTTTTACCAGACGTGCACGGATATCTACAGGTCTGCACTGGAGACAATCAGCTACTGATTTTTTCAGCAGATTGTTTCGTTCATCGGGTTCGATTGTCACATTGGAGAGAATACGTCCCTTTTTCTCACTCCATTCTGTCAGGGGAACCACCTGAAGCACCGGAAGCTTTGCATTGTAAACATTATTGGTCACAATGACACAAGGGCGCGTTTTACCCGTTTCACTCCCTTTTACAGGATTGAGGTTGATGTCGATCACCTCTCCACGCTTATAAGGCATCAAAATCCTTCATGCTATCTTCTACCCATTCACACATCTCTTCATCATTTTCATACAATTCCATGTAGAGCTGGGCAGATTCCTCCAATCGTTTACGCTCCAGATCCTCTTTCAGACGCTCCAGTGCATCCCGAATCATATCACTTTTGTTTTTGAAACCGAACTCTTTATGGAAAGAGAGAAAATCTGCCAACTCATCTGTCAGGGTGATTTTTGACTGTACCATTTTTAGTTCCTTTTTTTAGTTCCATATTATAGCATACTTTTATGCCCCTCAAAAGATGCACTGCAATTTCAAGGAGGGAAGGTCCGAAAGAAATGTGATTTTGACTGTTTTTTCTCATTCCTCAAAAGGTATAGGCATACTGCAGTAAATATCTCTTCCTTGAGATATGTGCTTGATGCAGATCATCAAATTTAAATTCCAAACTATGTTTTTTGGTCAAAAATAGTGACTGTATCCATGTCAGATGATGATAACCTTTCTTGTTACGATACTGATGATAGACATATTCGTACTTCACAACACTTTTCATATGTAAGATTTCATATAGTATAAATCCCACATCTGGGTACATATACCAGTACTTCTTTTTTTTACCATAACCAACACCTGTATGAAGTAGCGAAAAGAGAAAAAAATCGTTGCCAAACTGCTTCGTCAAACCTCCGCCAAATGATACATTATATGCATGATAGGAATCTAAATTTTTATCGAAATGTCGTTCATAATTCAATTTTAAATTGAAAGAGATTTGACGTGTAAATGGATCCCATGGTACAAGTGATGTTACACTATATAAATCCATTTTCTCCAGATGAAGCGCATTTCGATGTAAAGCTATTGTCGCTTCACCAATTTTTAGTGCAGTCTCACTGAAATATTGTCTGTTGTCTGAAGAGAGTGTATTTGCCGCCGGCAAAAAAGTCATTACCACTTGTCCTCTTGAATCATAGCCCAGGGTTACGCGACTGTCTCCCGGACTCTTTAGCGGATTTTTATAGTGTGAAAGATCAAGTGCCTGTGTATTTTCCTCTTTATCAAAAGGCAAGGTATATTTTTTAATTTCATGATAGGTCGAACGGTCAATATAATCATGTCGATAGAGATAATCTTTGTATTTGGCAATCAGCGTTTTTTCAGCTGCTTCATTTAATGGGTCTGTAGAAAACTTATATTCATTTATGGCATTAAAGTCTCTTGCCTGGAAGGTTCTGTATATTTCGTCGCATTTGTCATCGGGGATTACATCGACAAGCATTTTGATATACCATACATCTGACGGAAGCAATTTACTCTGTTGCACCAGTCCCAATCGGTTTACCTCTTTGACCAGATCTTTTGGAGTGATCCATAGAAGGCTGTGCTGTTCCGGTTTCACAGATGTAAGAGATAACATATCATGTATGATTGTTGCACAGTTATACCCGGTAAAGAGATAAGTGAGTTTGACATCCTTTAATTCCCAGAAATGATAATATAAAAGTCGTTTACTCTCTGCATCTAAACGCAGCGCATATTCCCAGATATTTCTGTTTTCCAGAACATTGTTCCTATACACTTGTTCCTGGTAAGGCATCAACGAGAAAAATCCAGGCATACCAAGCAGTGTACTTTTAAAAATAAGCCATGGAATATTCAATGTATCAATAACAGTGTAAAAAGAGATCGCATGTGCTACCTGGTGCCCTTGCCAGTCATGGCCGGATATTTTGAAAAATGTATGCCCCATCATGCTTGAGGGATTGGCAACATTTTCCGATGCAAACACAAGCGAAATATTTTCATCAGATGTTTTTTGCAGGTAAGTTGAAAATTCCTTGCATGCCTGGAAGGATACTAACGTATCGGGTAGATGAAGTTGTTGTTTCAGCCAATACGATCTGGCAGGATATTTGCAGACAGTGCCCTGGCGTCTTGTTTTATTTGTATCAAGAATCGCTTCAAGCGTCAACGAAAGTTCTCTTTGGGGAGTAAACTGTGGATAACTTAGTAAAAAAGTGGGGTCATTGATAGCCGGCTGACTATTGTGGATACTATGTACAAGTCCATTCCACACATTCGATTCAGCCAGCCGCTTCTGTTTTGCAGTTTCAATGTAGGAAGCAGATAAAACATCTGCCTGCAGCTTGGCAAACACGAGCAAAAGACAGATAAAAAAATCTCTTTTGCCCATGCAAACGGTATTACTTACAATCTACATCAACATTGTCAGGTTCATATTTCCACATAGATTTTGACGCATAATCGGTAGTGGAACCGAACACTCCTCCAAGAAAAATATTTACCCAGAATGTCGGCTCAATCTCTTTCTTCAGAAGTACTTTTTTATTGCACTCTTTGACAGTAAGTACTTTATCTTTATCGTCTTTATCCAGGGTAATAATCCCCGGCGCTTTATATTCTATACCATCTACCTCAACAGTCTCAGGCTTGGAAGATGTCAGGTTAATCTTCTGAGTCTTTCCTGTCAATATTGTTGCACACCCTGTGGACAATACACTATACACTGCTGCAGTACTGATCAGCAACACAATTCTTTTCATAGACACTCCTTATATTGTAATAACTTATATTAAAACAATTAAGATTTTAACATAATTATTTTAGTATTTTGATTATTATGGAAATTATTTATGAAAATGTTACAAAACCCACCAAAAAAGAAGTTGTTGTAAAGCAATATATCCGATAATCAGGATAGAGAATATGATAAAATCAACTTCAATGAAGATCTCAACACAAAATATCCATCTAAGTACTTCAAAATAATTTACTTTTTTAACCTTTTTATATCATTATTTCTATTACCATACAAAACAGATAAAACAAAAAGAGGTCCTCATGAAAGAAGCGATCAAGCTCTGGATACCCATGCTCTTGCTGATCGGCGGTGCGTTCTGGTTCACGAGCCGCTTTATCCAGCCTGAGCCCAAAAAAGAGTTGACGATCGCTACCGGAAGAGAAGGCGGTGTCTACTACAGCTACGCCCTTCGTTACAAAAAACTGCTCGAAGCCGAAGGGGTCAAAGTCCACCTGCATCCGACTGCCGGCTCCGTGGAGACAAGGAAGCTGCTCCTTTCACACAAAGCAGACATAGGCTTCATGCAGGGTGGCACCGCACAAAAAGGAGATGAAAAGAGACTCAGTGCCGTCGCAGCAATCTATCCTGAACCACTCTGGATCTTTGTCGTCAAAAAGAGCAAGATCACCTCTCTGAACGATCTGCGCGACAAATATGTCGCCATCGGAGAGCACGGCAGCGGCACCTTCGCCCTGAGCGTCAAACTCCTGCGTGCAGCGGGTATCGACAGTAACAACACGGCTATTTTGGATCTGAACGACTCCAAAGCATGTGATTTACTGAAAAAAGGGGAGATCGACGCCCTCTTTCGTGTCATCTCCGCCACCTCTCCCAAAATCAAACACTGTTTCGAAAACCGCAAACTCAGACTGCTTCCGATCCGTCGTATCGACGCTTTTATCCTCCGGTTTCCCTATCTCGAGAAAGTCACCCTGCCAGAAGGCGTGATCGATCTCGCCCGAAACATTCCCGCGCATGATCTCGATCTGCTCGCCGCCTCCGCGATGGTCGTCACCTCCAACCACCTGGACAAAGTCCTCGTCCGGCTAATGGCGAGGGTCATCAAAAAGGCGCACAACCCGCCCGCCATGCTCAAAAGCGACGGTACCACCTATCCCAACATCACCGCTACACAGCTACCCGTACACCCCTCCGCAGCGCGTTACTTCACCGAAGGAGACAGCTGGCTCGAGAAGATCTTCCCCTTCTGGATCGCCGCAAATATCTACCGCCTCAAAATCTTGCTCATCCCGATCCTGACGCTGCTCATCCCTCTTTTAAAGAGCTTCCTGCCACTCTACCGCTGGCGCATTCGCTCCAAAATCTACCGCTGGTACCATCAGCTAAATGAAGTCGACCGGCTGATCGAAACACTCTCCCCCGAAGAGATCCCCGCACAGATCGAAAAACTCGAACAGCTTCAGAAGGAGATCAAAGAGCACACCGACGTGCCGCTGTCATATATGGGCGAATACTATCTGCTGCGTACCCACGTCGCGTTTGTGTTGCAGCGACTGAGAGAGATATCTAATCTGTGACTCTGGCAGGATTCAGCCGAGCAGAAAAAATCGCACCCCTTTTATAGTGCATCAAGCCCATCTTCCAGCGTCTCGTCAAAATCTTCCGTAATGCTACGGCTCTCTTCCCGCACTTTCAGAGATGCCTCTCTGAACAGATCCTTGAGTCGTCTGCACAACACATTACGTTGATACTCCTCAAGCAGCATCCTGAGCTTCGGTTCAATGTAGCGCTGACAAAAGGGTTTTTGCGGATTTTTGGCGTAGTAGTTTTGGTACTTTTCGCTGTTTGGTCTGAATGCGCCGAAAGGGTAGACCCCCGTCACCAGCGGTGTGTCGAAAAGCAACACCTTTTGCCGCAGGATCGCTTCCACCTCTTCATGCTGTTCTTTGGTGAAGATATAGACGGCGGAACGGTACTTCCCCCGCATGCTGTGGTCTGAGGTGGCGTTGTGGGTGTGCAAATGTATCTCTACAAGAATATCAAGCGGGATCTTCGCGGGATCAAAATAGACAATCACCGCTTCACTGAAACATTCCACTTCTTCACCTGCCGGGGCGATCCACCCCTGCTCCACTCTCTCTACACCCCTGAGCGACGCAAAGACCGCCTCCGTGCACCAGTGGCATCCGCCGCCAAATCCCGCCTTTTCTATCACTTCCCGTACTCTCGTTCACATGAAAGCTTCAGACAGTTAGGCAATGGCTTGCCTTCAATAAACGCCTTCATGTTTTCGAGCGAAATCTCCCGTATCCGCTCCAGTGCCTCTGCCGTATAATAGGCCATGTGCGGCGTGTAGAGGATATTTTCTCTTTTGGCAAGTTCCGGATCGGTACAAACATCGCTGCAGATCGTGTTGGGCAGTGTGCGATAGAGCGCCTCTTCGATGATCTCCGAACGGGCGATGTTGACGATGATCGTCTCTCTGGGTATGAGCGTGGCATTTTGGGAGTTGATCAGCTCTTCCGTGGCGGGCGTGAGCGGCAATGCGATCATCAGCACTTCACTTGTTTTCAGCACGCTGTTCAGATCGGTAAAGTCAATACTAAGCTCCTCGACGATCGGCTTTTTCGTGCGTGAAAAGGCGCTGATCTTCATGCCAAATCCCGCCGCGATCCTTGCCATACGCTCTCCGATGACACCGAGACCAAGGATGCCGATTCGCTTGCCGAAAAGCTCCGTCCCAAGCAGATCATGATAGTGCATATCACCCGCTTTGGTGCGCTGCAGTGCCACATGCGTCTTGCGCACGGCATTGAGCAGCAGCGAAAAAGCAAATTCCGCTACCGGAGGACCGGCATAGCCCGCAACATTGGAGACGAGTATGTTGTGCCTGTAGAGGGTATCGCACTTGATATGGTCATATCCCGTCGAACGTGTCTGGAGGTATCTGAGTTTAGGAAGTTTGGCAAGCACCTCGTCGGTGATGCGAGAATGGACAAAAACCGACACCACCTCATAGTCAGCAGGTGATTTTAATGCTTCATTGATCGTTTTGGTAAAGAAATGGAGCTCATGTCCACTCAATCGTTCAGAGAAGAAAGCCTTCTCTTCGGGTGTTGTTTCGAAAAATGCGATCTTCATGAAATCCTCCTCTTTAGCGTAACTGCTGCGTCATCTCTTTCGTAAAAAGAGTAAAGTCATGCAAATGTTCCAGATAGCCATAGAGTTTTTCCATATCGATCTCTACATACTCATGCACAAGGATATTACGCAGTCCCACCATTGCGATCATTCTCGATGAGAGTTCAGGCGAGAGATAGCGGTGTTGTTCCAGCAGATTGACACACTCTTTATATGTCTGCGGATTGCCCAAATTGTACTCGGAAGCCACTTTGCATGAGATGTCTATGACGATCTGAATCGATTCAAAAAGTCCATAGCGCACCTCCCACTCCATCCTTTTGTTCTGATAGATATCGGACAAAGAGGTGCTCTCTCTTATCTCACCAAGTATTTTGATATTCTCTTCAAGATGTCTGAGTTTTTCCAAAAGTTCCATTATCGATCCTTTTCAGCAGGGCTTCATCGAGCATCTTGTAGAGCGGTTGCATATCGAAGTAGTATTTATAGGTATTGGTTTTAAAGTCAACATAGGCTTTATGGGATTTGCACAGGAGGAGTTTATGATTACTAACAATATTATATGCCAGTCTGGGACGGGTTTTGTAGAGATCATGTAAGAGTATAAGGTCGACTTTACGCCCTGTGGCTTCCTCAAGGGCGGCAATCATTCTCCCCTGTTCCAGCAGATCGATCTCGTCATGCGTAAAGATTGCTACATCGACATCACTCAACGGGCCGGCACGACCGTTGGCAAACGAACCGAATAGCAGGGCAAAATCTATAAAATCGTACGTTTGCAAAAGATTTTGGAGTTTGTCGAGCATCGAAACCGCCTCTTTTTAGAGACGATTATACCATAACTTCCACATCCCATTCCAAAAGTATTGCACCCGGCCACAAAAGCCGGGAGAATCAACTGTGTAAGAGATAACCGCTACTCACAGCAGCAGCAATCCACTTCCACTTTCTGTTTGACGGTCTTGTATTTTGTGACACATTGCTTTACCTTTTTGTATCCGCAAAAGTTGCCACATGCATCGTACTGCGGAACACAGACGACGCTGCACTCTTTATAAGGGACACATTTTGTGACTGTTTTGTAGCACTTCACCGGCTGACAGCAGCTTGTCACACAACAATCCGCACTCGCACTGATACCCGCGAGCAATGCACCCGCTACCAAAATCGTTTTCAAACTTTTCATGTATAACCTCCTTAAGTGTTATGTTGTCATGATAGCAATAAAGTTCTAAATATGGTAATATCTATTTAACCTAGTAAATATATTAAGGCATCTAATGATTTTTTCTCTATCTATTTTTCATAAGTAAAATATATTAAATCAAAATACAAATAGTTTAAGCCTGCAAAAGTGGTATAATTTTATATTTCCATCCCAAAGGAGCCTTCATGCAGAATCGCCAAATCGCCGCCCTCTTTTACGAACTCGCCGACCTGCTCGAAATACAGGGGGAAAACCCCTTCAAAGTGCGCGCCTACCGCAATGCCGCCCGGATGATCGAGGGGCTGGGCGAATCCCTGGCCGATAT
>JALWPY010000028.1 GCA_026994915.1 Campylobacterales bacterium | reverse complement strand
CCGGATGCTGGATTCGAACCAGCGACCAAGTGATTAACAGTCACCTACTCTACCACTGAGCTAATCCGGAACAAATGTAGTGTTCTTTAAAAGAGCCGAAATTATACAAGAATTTTTCTTGTTTGTCAAGGGTTTTTGAAAATTTTTAGAATTTATCATTTCTGGTTATAATAGACACTATCTTGAAAAGAGAAAGGATCAACATGAAGTTACGATATTTTGGAGCATTTGCACTTTTGGGCATGCTTCTTTTGACAGGTTGCATCAAAGATATCAATCCAAACGGTATGACCATCGCTATACCTGCGTCGCAGATCAATGAAACTTTACAAAAGCAGTTTCCCATCACAGAAAAGACACAGTACGGCAAAGTAACTCTTGCCAATCCCAAAGCGCTGCTCAGGAAAGGGAGCGACCGTATCGAAGCCGGTTCGACTGTCATCTTTTCCAATGCCCTCATACCGGAACAGAAAGGCTCTGTCTATGTTTCCGGGAAACCTTATTTCGACGCGAGGACAGGGAGTGTCTACCTCAACGATCCGATGATCGAAAAACTCGATATCAACGGTTACAAACTGGCAAGCTTCCTGCATGGGTCCGTCGCAGATATCGTCAAGCCGGTAATCAATGAAGTATTTAAAAAGATCCCGATCTACAAAATCGATAAAAATAGTATTCAGGGATCGTTAGTGAAGAGTGTGAGCGTAGAAGATGGAAGTCTGTTACTGAGATTTGGACTCTAATCAGCCGGCACTTCCTGCCGGCTACAGATAGTTTACTCTAACAGTCCCTTTGCGCGCATCCCTTCGATAACAGCATTTCCAAAGATCACTCTTCCGGGGACATTTGGATGGGTATTATCACCATAGGACCAGAGATGCTGTGTGTCAACTCCCGGCTCGACTTTCAGTGTATTCTGGAAAAAGTCTGCAAAAAACCATCCATTCTCATCGGCCAGCATCTGCCCTTTTTCTCTGTATCCGAGCAACCTGCGTGCATCAGCTCTGTATTCAGGGTGTATATATGGATCGTAGTAATTAGGCACACCGGATGTTCCGATACCTACGGCAACCCTGTGTCCGACACCGTTAGTCAGTCTGGAGATAATATCTTTGACTCTGCCTTCCCAGGTCGCGATACTTTTGATCCTGCACTGATGATCGATTTCCTGTGGAACGGCAGCGACTTCATGGGCGTTCTGACCACTGTAGGAGACGATTTTGGAGAGTTGGATCGTTTTGCCGCTGCTGGTATGTGCGACGATTCCGACAGCCATATTTTGAATATCACCGTTATAGTCACCCATGATTACGACATCGCCTTTTTGTACAGTGACATTTTGAGCAAGGGTGATCGTTTTGCCGCTGGAGGTAAATGGCACCGGATTCTCGACGATCCACACGTTGGTACTCTCCTCACCATCGGTCTGATTATGATCCTTTACCCATGTCTTTGCATCGTTGGTAGAGGATTCCAACACGAAAAGATCCGGATTGAAAGCGATGATATCCTTGACTGTCGAATGTTGCCGAAACTGACTCAGAAAATCTTTCGCTTCAAAGCCTCCGACACCGGCATTTTGAAAGTAGTACATATGGTTGGTGATGAAATTCAGGTGGAGTTCACCGCTTTTGACGGTGAGTTGAAAAGTGTGTGCTTTGTTATCGGGTAGTTTCTGTACCCATACCGCCTGTGGATTGTTTTCGCGGAAAGCATAATAATAGTTCTGTACTTCATTCGCATACGCAGGGTCACTGTCGTCAAATGTCTTCTTAACCGGTAAATAGTCTCCCGCCACAATGGTGTGTCTATAGGTCACACCATCAACCGTCAACTCTATCTCTGTATCCTCATCGGAACCACCAAATACAACGGCGATCTCGTCAGATGCCTCCAGACTGCCCTGTAGCGTCACACCGGCGCGATAGACCCTTAGCTTCCCCTGATAACACATCAGTGTCTCTATCGTCGCATCGGCACTTCCAAGCTCTTCCGGCCCTATCGTATCGGCGACATTTTCCCTGAAATATCTTTCTACAGCACCGACATAGGACAACTCGCCAAGATAGCCTTCACCCTCGTTACCACCATCGCGAATATTGCCATGCGTAATCGAACTGCCGGCGATCGAGATTCTGTTGTATTTAAATTTGCTTGTAGCAGCGGGAGGGTTGTCGCCGTTTCCGTCGTTGTCCGGTGGCGTTGCACCACCGCCTCCACCTCCACAGCCACTCAGCGTGATTACCAGTGTCGTTGCCAAAAGTCCTAAAAATTTTGCTTTGATTTTCATGTAAACAGGTTCCACCTTATTCAAAATATGCGCATTATACCATAGTAAATCGTATTTTTTGATGTTTACTTTAAATAAAATATGTAAGTTAAATATATTGCACTCTTTATAGCTTAAATTCATCCTGCACACTTTTTGCTCTTTCTACACCCTTTAGAGTCAGCTGCGAGCCTGTCATGTAACCCTCCTCTTTGAGTTCCCTTAGCAGTCGCTTCGCCTCTTTGAGAGTGAACATTCCCGTCTCCTCCAGCTTGAGAAGCACATCCTGTACTCTCTCATCCTCTTCGCGGGTATAGAGCCCCAGCAGCAGGACTCTTTTTTCTATGTTGTTTTCCATTCGGCACCCCTTCTCAGACCGGCTTGATGACGACCATGATGACGATGAGGATCATCAGCAGAGTCGGCACCTCGTTGTAGGCTCTGAAAAATTTGCCGCTTTTGGTACATGTGCCTGCCGCAAGCTTTTTTTTGAAGTATCCCAGACTGAAGTGGTAGAGAATCAGCAAAAGTACGGCGGTAAGTTTGATGTGGAGCCAGATGCCGCTTTTGAAGAGTTCGGGATTGAGCCAGATCATCGCCAGTCCGCTCAGCAGCGTCGCCCAGAGTGCGGGTACCCCGATGAAACTGTAGAGCTTCTCTTCCTGTATCTTGATCACATCGGTAAAACAGGGGCCGTTGGCTTCATGCTCTTTGTGATAGACGTAGAGTCGCGGCTGATAAAAGAGCATCGCCATCCATGAGATGAAGCTCATGACATGAAACGCCAGTATCCAGGTGTAGTATTCCATCTTTTTTCCTTTTTATGCCGGTATATAGAAAGTCACACCGGCGATATTTTTCTTTTTTACGCGCCCTTCATGGAGCAGCACTTCGAGTTTTTTACGGGCTTTCTCCGAAAAGAGATACGCGACATCCGCTTCGCTTTGCGGGCGTCTGGCGAGGGTGGCAAGGATCTCCTCCCGGGTGAAGTCGACCCGTTTTTGCGGTTTCTCTTTGTGCATGATCGAGATGGGGTGGTGGCCCAGATAGCGGCTGAGCTCCTCCAGCTTTTGGGTGGAGACTCCTTTGACATCGTATGCCGGAGGCCGGTCGATTGTCCCCAGATCGACACGGTCGGGCCGGATACGGTCGAGTGCTTTTTTCAGGGCTTCCATCTCTTCGGGTTTGTCATTGATGCCTGCGACAACCAGTATCTCGAGGATCAGTGCTTTGTCACAGATTTTGCGGAACGCTTCCAGACCGCTGATGATCGTTTCGACATCGATCGACTTGAGCGGGCGGTCGATCTTTTTGAAACAGGCGGGCGTGGCACAGTCGAGCGAGAGTTTGACGATATCGATCTTCCGCAGCACTTTCTGCACCTCCGGATCGGCGATACGTGACGCGTTGGAGAGGATCAGCAGCTTTTTGTCACCCTTGATCTCGTTCAGCGCATCGACGAGGCGGTCGAGATCGGGATAGAGGGTAGGTTCTCCGTTGGCCGTGATCGTGATGACATCGATATCGGGATACTCTTCCAGCGAGCGTTTCACTTCGGCGACGATCGCTGCGACAGAGGGAGGCGTCTCGATACGATCGACCGTTTTGGCGGGTTCTAGTTCACAGTAGAGACAGTCGAAGTTGCAGGACTTTTGTGCGGGACTCAGATCGATCCCCAGCGACAAACCGAAACGGCGGGACGCAACCGGTCCAAAAATATAGTTATACATGCCAAAAGCATACAACAACAAATGTAAAAAGCCACTTTTTTGCCATCTCTTTATGGTATCATGAGTTAATCATATATTTTAAAGGATCCTTTATGCGAAAAGTCTGGCTGCTCCTCGTACTCTCATGGTCACTGCTCGCTGCCGATACGGCGCTGCTCCTGCACAAAGGGTGGCAACTGATCGGCTCCTCCTCCAAAATCACCGATATGTCCCTCTTCGATGCCCGACATGTCGCACAGGTGTGGCATTTCGACGCATCGATGCAGAAGTGGAAAGGGTACTCTCCCGATCCCATCGTTGCCGAAAAGATCCGTGCAAAAGGGTATGATACGATCCATTCACTGGAGAGCTGGCACGGCTTCTGGATCAAAAGCAAAAACGAATGGGTACTGACTCTTCCGGAAAACAACGCCACTTCCGATGAAAACATCTCGCTCAAAAAAGGGTGGAACCTCATCTCCCTGCCTGTCGATTCCGTCGTCTCACCCCATATCTTCGACGGCGCCACACTCTGGAAATATGCCGGTAACAAGTGGGAGTTTTTCGACAAAGAGGGAGAGGAGCCGTTTCCACGCATCACCCACATCACCAACAGCGACGGCATCTGGGTCAAGTCAGACAGAGACCGGACCATCTCCACAGCAACCGATGCCGCCAGACTCCACAACTTCACCTCAGAAGAGGAGATGCGATCCTACATACGCGACATGGCACTCACCGCCCGACGCCCCGTCTGCGGATATTACCCGCTCACGCCCCTCACGGCACCCGGTATGGCGAGTGCCGGCGGTGCCGGTATGAAAGATGAAGCACCTGCTGCCACAGAACAGGATGCACAGAACAGTTCCCAGACCAATATTCAGGAAGCGGGTGTCGACGAAGCGGATATCCTCAAACATAACGACCAGGCGATCTTCTTTCTCTATCAGGATGGCGACACCTCCCGAACAAAAATCGGCATCACGACCTTTGCCCGGATCGTTGCCGGAAACGAAAAACCGCTGCAGACGATCACCCCGGGAGGCAATCCCGACGAACTCTACCTCGTCGACGACAAGCTTATCGTACTCATACCGAACAATTTCATCCATATCGCATCGCCAAACCCGGTTCCCCGGGCGATTTCAGAAAAGCCCTCCCCTGTGCACTCCTTCCTCGTTGAAATCTATGACGTCTCCAATCTCGACCAGATCAGTAAACTGCATACGTATCAACTCGAAGGTTTTCTTGATACCAGCAGAGTCATAGAGGGCAAACTCTACCTCGTCAGCCGCTTTGCCCCCATCATAGAATATGAGTATCCCCGTATCTATGTCGATGCTCCGGAGTGTAAAGAGTGGTTCGATAGACCGCAACCGGTACCGGGAGAGGAAGATACCACGACCGACGAGAGCGGGGGCGGCTCCTCGGGCAGCGGTGAAACACTCCCGCCGCCCAAAGCCGACCGGGATATCGTCATGGACGATTATCGAAAATATGCCCGCTGTTACACGCTCTCTGTAGATGCGCAGGGACGCTATTTCAGATACGATTACGACCGGCCGCAGATTCGCAGTGAGCACCTTGTCCCGCAGATCCGCAGAGACGATGCCGCACCGCAGCCGCTGATCACACCCGAAACCCTTTTCGCTCCGGACAAAAAAGATCAGGAAGCGACAATCACCACGCTCACCAAAATCGACCTCACAAGCGGCGACGTGATGCAAAAGAGTTCCGTATTGGGCTATAGCAACACTGTCTACGCCTCACAAAAAGCACTCTATCTCGTCTCCGACAAGTACCCGCTCTACTACGGTTTCGACCGGTTCAAAAGGCGCTCTGTCATTTACAAGTTCACACTCGGTGATCGGACGGGGTATCGTGCTGCAGGTTTCGTCAACGGTACTCCGCTCAACCAGTTCAGCCTCAGCGAGCAGAACGACATCCTGCGTATCGCGACGACCGAGGGCTTTTCATGGCAGAACGACACCGTCAACAGCCTCTACACCCTCAAAACCGTGCAAAATGCTCTGGTCATCCAGGGTCTCCTGAGTGGACTGGGCAAAGAGGGGGAGACGATCCGATCGGTCCGGTTTATGGGTGACCGGGGCTATATCGTCACCTTCAGGCAGACCGATCCTTTCTATACGCTCGATCTGAGTGATCCTGCACATCCCAAAAAGGCGGGCGAACTACAGATCAACGGCTACTCCGCCTATCTCCATCCGGTCAGCCGTGATCTGATTCTCGGTTTCGGACGCGACGCGACACCGCAGGGGCAGCTTCTGGGGCTGAAGATGGAGCTTTTCGATGTCAGTGACTTTGCCCATCCTGTTTCACTCGACAGCTATACCCTTCCGGGCAACTACACACACAGCGAAATCGAATTTAACCACAAAGCACTCGCCTGGCGTGCGAGCGACAGACTCTTCGCTTTCCCCTACAATCTGCTTGAAACGTACCGATACAGCAGCGACTATCTGGGTATCTTTCAAATCGCTGGAGACGCCATCAAAGCCTACACGCCGATCCGGGGCGCACAAAACGGATACGGTCGCTATGAGAGAGGGTTGATCTTCGACATGAACGGCAAAACATACATCGCCTACTTCTCCAACGGAAAAATCATACAGAAACTTTTAGAAAATCAGGGGGTGGAAAAATGAGATATGCAGTGATTCTTCTGACAGTGTGGATACTGACAGGGTGCGGGGGAAGCAGCGGCAGTGACGACGTCGCACCGCCTGCCTCACCACAGACACATGACAGCGGCAATAAACCGCCGCAGGTGCCGGTGATCGACTAGTCTCTTTTACTCACCTCTTTACACAAAGAGACGAAGTATTTGGCATTTTCTACCGGAACATCGGGTAGAATGCCGTGTCCGAGGTTGAAGATGTGTCTTCCCTCTTTCATCGTTTCGGCGATGGAAGTGACACACTCTCTGGTCGCCTCTTTGCTGTAGAGGCGGCAGGGTTCCATGTTGCCCTGCAGGACATAGCGGTCTCCGAGCTTCTCTTTGGCCAGTGCCATAGGGGTCGACCAGTCGACGCCAAATACATCGAAATCACCGTCGATCTCATCCAGATATGCCGGAATCCCTTTGGGAAACATGATGATCGGTATATGCGGATACTTCGCTTTGATATAGGCTGCAATCTCTTTCATGTAGGGCCAGCTGAACTCCATATATTTGGACTTCTCCAGTGCCGCCGCCCATGAGTCGAAGATCTGCACCACATCGACACCCGCTTCGATCTGCTTTTCGAGGTAGTATTTGATCACTTCGGTAACTTTTGCCAGCAGTTTGTGCATGAACTCCGGCTCGGTGTAGATCAGTTTTTTACAGATATTGTAGGTTTTGGTCCCCTGCCCTTCGATCATGTAGGTTGCCAGCGTCCATGGCGCTCCGGTAAAACCGATGAGCGCTTTGTCATCTGCCAGCTGTTCACGCACCAGCTTGATCGTATCGTAAACATAGGTCAGTCTCTCTGCCGCCTCTTCACCGCCCAGCAGTGCATCGAGCGCTTTTTCGTCACGCACCGGCTGTGCAAAGACCGGCCCCTCCCCTTTGATGAAGTCAAGCTCCATGCCCATCTCGTTGGGGACGACCAGAATATCGGAGAAGAGTATCGCGGCATCCACGCCGACGATATCGACCGGTCGCAGGGTCACCTCGGCAGCGAGTTCCGGATTGTGGCAGAGGTTCAGAAAGTTGCCCGCTTTTTCACGCACTTTCATGTACTCGGGCAGATAGCGCCCCGCCTGACGCATCATCCAGACCGGTGTATAGGGTGTCGGTTTCCCAAAGCATGCATCTACAAATATCTTACCCATCAATGTTCCCCGCCTTTATGTAGAAAATAGAGTCCGACCGACAACGCCAGAATCGAACCTGCAAAATAGAGCATCTCCAGCGCCCCTTCGTAGGGGGTGTGGAGCACGCGTTTGAAGAAGCTGACCACCAGAACCATGACGATCACTTTGGCCAGTTTGTCCTTGAGCTGATCGAGTGAGTGGATCTCC
Organism: Campylobacterales bacterium; assembly: GCA_026994915.1. GTDB lineage: Bacteria > Campylobacterota > Campylobacteria > Campylobacterales > QNZT01 > QNZT01. Next base: position 512 of record JALWPY010000028.1, on the reverse strand, counting down.
AGAATTCTCGATGCACCGCCTTTGGCCACATCGATCTCAGAGATGAAGAGTTCATAGAGACCAAACCCGAAGATGAACATGACAATCGCCATCAGATAGAGATCGACCGCACCGATCAGACCACTGACGATCTCTTCATGAAAATGTTCGGGATGGAGGTGCTGTACATATGTATTGAACACCAGCGTCACAACAGCCCAGATATCGACACTCGCCACGATAAAGAGCGCAATACCGCCCAGCATGCTGAAGATGACTGCCAGCAGCACGAAAAAACGTGTCTGCCAAAGCGCCCCTTCAAATGTCCGCTCCAGCCACCCCTGTTCTTTGGGCATTTTAATATGTTGCTCTTTTTTCTCTTCCTCTGACATGAGACTACTCCTCCAGTTCTATCCACTTTTGCGCGATGCGCAGTGCATTTGTCGCCGCGCCCACACGTACCTGATCCGCGACATTCCAAAAATGGAGTATATTATCTCTAAAAATATCTTTTCTTATCCTTCCCACATAGG
>JALWPY010000027.1 GCA_026994915.1 Campylobacterales bacterium | reverse complement strand
GACCTTGAAACAGATATCTTCACCTATACCCTCTCCGTCAGCAATGATGGCCTGGGTACGGAAAACAATGTCACGTTGACCGATGAGATCCCTTCAGACTTTACGATACAATCAATCGATTCAGGAAGCTGGAGTTGCTTGCAGGATCATCAGAAAATAGCCTGTCTGCTCTCTTCTCTGGCACCGGGCAGCAATGCCGATCCGGTCAAAATCACCGTACAGGCACCCAATAACATCGCCACAGACAAAACAGTCACCAACACAGCAACCGTCAAATCGGTACAGAACAGTAGCGGTGTCAGTGACACGGCAGATGTACAGCTTTTAAGCGACTACAGCGCTATCAACCTGCATCTTACCTCTTCACCCTCTTCCGTATTTGCGGGAGATCCATACAGTTACAGTATCAAAGTGACCAACAACAGCGGCAGAGACATTGCCACCGTGACACTTACAGACACACTGCCGGATGATGTAGTATACGACCATACGGACAACAACGGATGGAACTGTAACTATACAGAGAGTAACCGAACCCTCAGCTGTGACAACAACGGTACCGCTTTCTCTCCGGGAGACCATACGATCACACTCTATGTCCAGGCACCCAATTATGACACCAATGTTACCGATACGGTTTTCATGAAGTCCAGTATCGTCACACAGGATCGCAACGCCTCAACCGTAACCTATGTCAAAGGACGCGATACCCACCTGCAGTTCAGCAAAGCGCTGGTCAGCAAAAATCCGGTGAAAATGAATGAGCCCTATAGCTATATTTTCGAAGTGACCAACCTTGCGGATACCCCGGACAGCGACGTCAACGCCACCGACCTAAATGTAACAATTCTGCTGGATCAGAACGAAACCAAACAGGCGCTTCATGCAACAGGATGGACCTGTACCGGAGATCAAAACATCACCTGTACACTGCCGTGGCTGGCACAACATGAAGTCTCACCGCAAATTGTCATCGATGTTATTTCGCCATCATACGGGCAGCGTATCACCAACATTTCGGCAAAAGCGAGTGAATCCCGTCATGATCTCAATACGACGCTCATCACCACCGTCAAAGAGATCGTGCAGGCAGACGCCGTACTGGAGGTCAGCGATACACCTGATCCTGTTGAGAGTGACAGCAGCTACACCTACGATTTTACCGTAACCAATACCCATCCGACCAAAACACTGGAAGGTATGGTCGTCGACATCAACACCACCTCTGCCGAAAATTTCGTACTGCAAAGTTATGATGACAGCAGCCTCTGGAACTGCCAACAAAACAGCAATAATGTTCACTGTCAGTTGAACAGCACCGTTCCACCAAACAGTGACATTCACCTCAAGCTCGATGTCCTCTCACCTGCTGTCGCTACCAATGTCGAAATCAACGCGACACTCTCTTCGGAGTACCTCAGCGACACAAACCCGGATAACAACAATGTTCATGAAACCACTGCGGTACACAAAACCGACTTTACCGCGGATAACCCCAGAGACTTCACACGGGTTCCGATTCAGGGCGATGAAGACACCAACATTTACGGGGATATCATCAGTATCGGAAACCAGTCGGTCTGTGAACAAAACAGTGCCGGGCAGTGTATCGAGCCGACCTATCCCGTCAACGATATCATCGAACAAAAAAATATCAACCTCGATCCTGCCCACGCGGGCGCATACAAAAACGCTACCGCCACCAGACTGAATCTACAGCCGAACGATGAAGTAGTCTGGGCGGGACTCTACTGGATGGGACGTGTCGACAAAACCAAAAGCGGTGTGTCGGAAAAGATCAAAAAAGCCGCTACAGTCTATCTGCGTCATGAAGCACAAAGCAGCTATACCGAAATACGCAGTGAGCGCTCTGCAAACGCCATCGACAACAACGGCACACTGATTACCGGCGTCGACAAATTTAACTTCATTAACGACAGCTCCTATTTCGACTATCAGGGCATGGCAGATGTGACAAACTACGTCAGGCAGCAGAAAGGCGGCTACTACTGGGTCGCCGATGTACAGGTCACGGAGGGTGACAATATCAGTGCGGGATGGAATCTGGTCGTCATCGTCATGGACAAATCCGAAAATCCGACACGCGACCTGCGCAATATC
>JALWPY010000026.1 GCA_026994915.1 Campylobacterales bacterium | reverse complement strand
TCTTCATGCTACGTCTGAGACTTTTGGAGATTTTGATATCTTTGGGATAGAGTACGAGGCGTGGATCGGGAGACCACCAGAGGATCGGATCGTTTTCATTGTACCAGGGGAAGATTCCCTGCAGATATGCGGAAACCACCCTCCCGGGTGTGAGGTCACCGCCCCAGGCAACCAGCCCCTCTGCGGAAGCTTCTCTGGGATCGGGAAAGATATAGTTGTACCGGTTAACTTCTGGTATCAACAGCCTGCTTTGCAGATTCGTATTCGATTTGGAGCTTGTCACCTTCCATCGAAAGCAGGACGACTCCGCCCTCCTGCAGGGCACCGAAGAGCACTTCATCCGTCAGAGGTGTCTTGACTTCATCCTGGATCACCCTGCCCATGACACGTGCACCGAGTGCCGGATCGAACCCTTTTTCGGCAAAATATCTCTTCGCTTCCATCGTCGCTTCGATCTTGATCTCTTTCTCTGCAAGCTGCTCTTCGAGTTCGCCCAGGAACTTCTCGACGATGTGGATCATCACCTCTTCACTGAGCGGTTTGAAGTGGACGATCGCATCGAGGCGGTTACGAAACTCCGGCGCGAAAAAGTCGCCGATCGCCGCTTCCGCTTTGTGTGTCTCGTCTTTGTGGAAGCCGACCTGTGGTGCCGCCTTGACTCCGAGGTTGCTCGTCATGATGATAATGACATTTCTGAAGTCTGTCTTGACACCGTCGTTGTCGGTCAGTGTCGCGCTATCCATCACCTGCAGCAGGATATTCATGACATCGGGATGCGCCTTCTCCACCTCATCGAGCAGCAGTACGGTATACGGATGTTTGCGGATCGCTTCGGTCAGTTGTCCACCCTCTTCGTACCCGACATATCCCGGAGGCGCACCGATCAGTCTCGCGACATTGTGTTTCTCCATATACTCACTCATGTCAAATCGCTCGAAATGGACACCCAGTGTCTCGGCCAGCTTCTTCGCCACTTCGGTTTTACCCACACCGGTCGGACCTGCAAAGAGGAAAGAGCCAATCGGTGCATGCGGACGTCCGAGCCCGGCACGAGCACGTTTGACCGCCTTGGCTACCTCATCGATCGCTTCATCCTGGCCGTAGACCACTTTTTTGAGATCCGCTTCGAGGTTTTTCAGGACCGATTTGTCATCGGAGCTGACCTGACGGCTCGGTATATGAGCGATCTTCGCAATCACATGCTCAATATCTTCGACCGTCACATCACTCTTCCTGTCATCGTCTATGTGAAATGATGCCGCCACTTCGTCGATCAGATCGATCGCCGAATCGGGCAGGAAACGGTCATTGATATACTTTTTGGCCAATTCGACAGAAGTGCGCAGTGCCTCGTCACTGTAAGTGACTTTATGGTGTGCTTCATATTTGTCACGAAGCCCCAGAATGATCTTGTAGGTATCCTCGATACTCGGCTCTTCGACATCCACTTTCGCAAAACGGCGGCTCAGCGCTTTGTCCTTGTCGAAGAAGTTTCGAAACTCTCCGTAAGTCGTCGCACCGATACACTTGATCCCGCCACTCGCGAGTGCCGGTTTGAGAAGATTGGAGAGATCCATCGATCCGCCGCTGGTCGAACCGGCGCCGACGATCGTATGAATCTCGTCAATGAAGAGAATCGCATTATCGATCTCTTCGAGTTCACTCAGTACCCCTTTGAGGCGTTTTTCGAAGTCACCACGATACTTGGTTCCGGAAAGGAGTGCACCGATGTCGAGGGAGAAGAGCGATGCGTTTTTGAGGATTTCCGGTGTTTCGTCATTGACGATTTTGAGTGCCAGTCCTTCGATGATTGCTGTTTTACCGACACCCGGCTCACCTACGAGCAGCGGGTTGTTTTTCTTCCGACGGCAAAGCACCTGCATGACACGATTCAGCTCATCTTCACGTCCGATGACAGGATCGATCTTCCCTTTACGGGCAAGTTCATTCAGGTTGATCGTATAGTTGGCCAGATCACCATCCTCTTTGGGCGCACTGGTAGTGACCTCTTCGGCTTCATGTTTCTCTTCGGTGATCGCTTCGAGAATCGCAAGCTTGCTGACACCCTGCTGCTTGAGCAGATAGACGCTGTAGCTGCGCTCCTCTTCAAAAAGTGCGGCCAGCAGATCTCCCACACTCGCCTGCTTCTTGTCTGCACCCTTGATATGGGTAATCATGGAGTCGATCACACGTGCAAGTGCAACAGTTTCAAAAGGATCATGATAGTTCTCTTCGGCCAACGGTTTAAAAACCGAATCCAGATGTGTTTTGATGCGCTCGAGTAAAAAGGCGGTATCCGCACCGCACTTTTGCAATATCTTGATCGCCTGGTCGTTGGTCAGCAGCGAAAAGAAGACATGTTCGATCGTTACATATTCGTGACGACTCTTCTTCGCAAACTCCAACGCTTCGTTTAAAACTGAATTTAACTCTTTATTTAACATATATTTACTCTTCCTCCATTATCGCTTTCAATGGATATTCGTTTTCTAAGGCTCTCTGGCGTACCTGGGCGATTTTCGTTTCGGCGATCTCATAAGTGTAGACACCGCAAACTCCCCGACCTTCTCTGTGTATGTTTAGCATGATATTGATAGCACTGTCCAAAGGATGTCCAAACAACTCCATCAAGATTTCCACAACAAAATCCATGCTGGTAAAATCGTCATTCAACAGAACAACTTTATATCTCTTGATCTCAGAAGTCTCTTCCAATGACTCAAATGCTACTTCATTGTCGGTCTTTTCTGCCACTTTATTCCTTTTTCGCTAAACAAATCCATATCTATTATACTATTTTTCGATCCTACTTTGGTTAATGATATATAAATAGTGATAGAAATATCTCCTTAACTGGTAATTTGGTAATATAATTGTTATGCATACTATTTTCGTGACAGCGACCAATACCGACGTGGGTAAAACCTACACATCTTTGCAACTTCTCGAGCACTATGCTGCTTCAGGTCTGCGTATCGGCGCCTTCAAACCGATCGAAACCGGTGTCACCGATTCGCCTCCGGATGCCTCTGCACTGCTCGCACTCTGCCGGAAATACAATCCAGACTTCAGAGAAGTCACTACCGACGATATCTGCCCACTGCAGTTTACACTCCCGGCAGCTCCGTATGTCGCTGCAGGCTGCAGAGAGGTTGATCTCACGCCCATCTTCGAAAAGTTTGCTCTGCTCAAAACAAAGTGTGACCTGCTGCTTGTCGAAGGAGCTGGCGGGCTGATGGTCCCGATTCAGAAAGAGTACTTCATGATCGACCTGATCGAAGCGCTGCAGGCCACGCCGCTGCTGGTAGCCCACGACCGACTCGGATGCATCAGCGATACCCTGGTCAATCTCACGCTGCTGCAGGAACGTTATCCCGATCCCGCATGGTGTGTCAATCTCAGAAACGAGAGAGATTTTATGGAGATAACAGATCCCTTTTACAGAGATCATTTCGGCAGTTATTTCACCCTCCAGCATAATCTGGGAGCAGTGGCAAAACGGCTGCTCAATAAGTGATTGTCACTCTCAGAGGAATTTTTTTGAGACGACGGTCGGAGTATTTGACAATCTTTCTGCCTTTATACCAGGCGATATTTTTGTAGCCCCGAAACTCTCGCACTCTTTTCTCTTCATAGCGTGTCGTACACTCACGCCGGCTCTCATAACGCACATGCGCACGTGCCGGTTCACGATAGTGCGGCTGACGTGCCAGATTCTGCCCCGCCAGTGTCCCGAGGATGGCCCCGCCAATCGTCGCTGCTCCTTTGGCACGGCGGCTGTGGACGATCTGGTGTCCGAGAATTCCTCCGGCAACCCCGCCGATAATCCCTGCGGCAGTCGTATCCCCCTCACGATAGGTGCTTCGCGGCGCTTCGTCGTAGTAGGTTACCGGCACACGCTGTGTCCAGCACTCCTGATAGGGTTCCCGTTCCACCACTGTCTCATACGTCGGTACACTCTTTTGCACCTTGACCCATGTGGTGTATTCGATACTCTCCGCCTGTCCCCATACTGCCACTCCCAAAAACAGAGCAATCCATCTTTTTCCCATTTTGACTCCTTCAAAAGTGTTTTTCAACTTCATGATATCTGTCATGATAATACCAAAACGTGAAGCGATTGTGAAGAGTATGTGTGTTAAAATCGTACTATCATGAAACATCTAATCAATACAGCAGATTTCGATACCGATGAGATCCTCACCCTTTTCGAACGGGCAAAACGGTTCAAAGAAGGATACATCAACCCCACGCTGGAGGGGCAGCTGATCATCACGATCTTTTTCGAAAACTCAACCCGAACCCGCAGCAGCTTCGAAGTAGCAGCCAAACGGCTCGGAGCGGAAGTGGTGAGCCTCGATGTGGCCAAAAGCTCCTCCTCCAAAGGGGAAACCCTCTTCGATACCGCCGCCAATCTTGACGCGATGGACCCGGCCGCCATTATCGTCCGTCATCAAAATGCCGGTGTCCCTGAAATTCTCTCGGGCTACGTCACCTGCCCTATCGTCAACGGCGGTGACGGCGCACATGCCCACCCCACACAGGCGCTGCTCGACCTTTTCACGATCATGGAACAGTTTCCCGACCCCAGGGGTAAGCGGATCGCCATCGTCGGCGATATCAAGAACTCCCGTGTCGCCAACTCCAACATCGAGCTGCTCTCACGTTTCGGGCTGGAGATCACACTCGTCGCACCACCCCACTTTATGCCGCGTATCGACGCCTACCGCAAGACACACTACCTCGACGAGATTCTCGACGAGGTCGACATCATCATGAGCCTGCGCACCCAGACCGAGCGCCACACCAACCAGATCTACGCCTCGCTCAAAGATTACGCAACCGATTTCTGCATCACCGCCGAGCGCATCGGTGACCGCGACATCATGCTGATGCATCCTGGCCCGGTCAACCGCAACATCGACATCGACGACGCGATGCTCGCCGACCCCCGCTGCAAAGTACTCGAACAGGTCAAAAACGGCGTCTTTGTACGCATGGCGGTACTGGAGCACCTGATCGCTTGAGCCCCGTTCGCGAAACCGACTCGGCACAGGAGAAACTGCGTCAGAGGCTCAACGACTTCGGACGTCGCCGCGAGCCGATCTTTTTCATGATCGATTTCGATCTCCAGAACTTTGAGATCTACCCGCTCGACGCACTTCCGGACAATCTCCGTTTTCAGATGCCGGACAGAACCGACGGAAAACCACCCCTCCGAACACACCCGGCCAGGAACCGCACCTACCACTATCGTGCCGTCGACTTCACCACCTACCGCAAAGCGTTTGATCGCGTCATCGAAGAGATCCGGCGAGGAAACACCTATCTCCTCAACCTCACCTTCCCCTCCACTCTCATCACCGACCTCACACTCGAAGAGATCTACGCATCCGCGGACGCAAAATTCAAACTGCTCTGCAAAGAGCGCTTCGTCTGCTTCACACCCGAACGCTTCGTCGAGATTCATGACGACCGCATCTACACCTACCCCATGAAGGGGACCATCGACGCCACCATCCCCGGTGCCGAAGCGAAAATCCTCGCCGACACCAAAGAGATGGCCGAACATGTCATGGTGGTCGATCTGCTACGCAACGATCTCTCCCGTGTCGCCTCCGGCGTGCGTGTCGACAGATTTCGCTACATCGACACCATCAAGGCGGGTGAACGCGAACTCCTCCAGGTCAGCTCCAAAATCAGCGGCGACCTCCCCGCCGGCTGGCAGGATCGCCTCGGCGATCTCATGCTCTCCCTGCTGCCGGCGGGCTCCATCACCGGTACTCCCAAGAAGCGTACCACCGAGATTATCAAAGCGATCGAACCCTGCAAACGTGGCTATTTTACAGGTATCTTCGGCATCTTCGACGGCCACTCTCTCGACAGCGCCGTCATGATCCGCTTCATCGAACAAACAAAGCAGGGGCTGCGCTACAAGAGCGGCGGGGGTATCACGATCGACAGCGACGTACAAAGCGAGTACAACGAGCTGCAGGAGAAGATCTATGTCCCTTTTCTTTGAGACGATCCGCATCCAGAACCGCACCATTCACAACGCCGACTACCACAACCGCCGCCTCAACGAGACGATCCACGCCCTTTACGGCATCCGTACCGATCATGATATCCACGACCACATCACACTCCCTGAAGACAGGAGATGCTACCGCTGCCGCCTCCTCTACGACAGAGAGATCCGCGAAGTGACGCTGACCCCCTACACCCCTAGAACCGTCCACAGCATCAGATGCCTCGACGCCGAGATTGACTACCCCTACAAATCGACAGACCGGAGCGCCATCGATGCACTCTTTGAGAAACGCGGCCACTGCGACGAGATCCTGATTCTGCGCGACGGCCTACTGACCGACACCTCCATCGCAAATATCGCACTCTGTGACGGGCTGCACTGGTATACGCCCAAAACCCCGCTGCTGCCTGGAACCATGCGCGCCTCGCTGCTCGATGCCGGCAGACTCAAAACTGCAGACCTGACACGCAAATCACTTCAAAAAGCGACGAAATTTGCCCTCATGAATGCGATGACAGGTTTTTATCAGCTAAAGAATATTATATTTAAATATTAAATCATGAAGGTACTTTCAGATGGTACAACAATTTTTAAGAGATCATGAATTCCATGACCTGATGCTGCTGCATATCCGTGAAATTATCGATCTGTTGCTTGCAAAAGGGGTCTATTTTTCGATCCTGACAAACATCTCCGAAATCAGTTTCGATCCCGTGCTGCCCTCTGAGATCACCGATCAGTTCAAACCGATCACCCTCTTCGTCATCGCCGAATACACCTTCGAGACATGCAGTTTCGACGAGGAAAATCTCTATTTCGAAGCAGGATTCGGACATCAAAATGTCGGCAGTTTCGTCACGGTGCCACTCTCGGCAATCGTACAGATCATCGTCGAAGATACCCCGATCTTCATCAACCTCTCCATCCCACCCGAGCATCAACCCAAAAAAGCGGATATCGAAAAATCGACCAATATCTTCCTCTCAAATCCGGAAAACGCAGAACTGCTCAAAAAAAAGAAGCGCTGAGAGCCATTACAGGCTCCCGCCTCTCTATTATATCTTACGCTTGCGCATAAAGAAACTGATCACCTTGTCGATAAATGCGTCATGTTTGCGCTCTTTGAGATAAGCCAGGTAGAATGCACGCTTGAACTCCAGCCCCTTGATCTTCGCCGCATAGAGCTGCCCACTCTCCAACTCCGCTTCAATCGTATATTTGGAGATGATAGAGACCGTCTGGCCTTCATCTTTGGGTGCTCTTAGGACCGTCTGCACAACTGCTGTCGGGCTGCTGACCGTTGTCGCAATATCAAACGCTTTACACTCGATACCGGCCTCCTCAAACGCCTCCGCGATCACACGACGGGTATGTGACTCCTCTTCGCGGCAGATCCAATGAAACTCTTTGAGCTGCTCCGGTCGTACCACTTTAGGCAGCGGCTGATTACTGAAGAGGACGAACTCATCCTCCAGCCATTCACGGTAGATGACACCGTCGACAAAGATCGGCGACTCTACCATCGCGATGTCGATCTTTTTGTCCAGCAGCTTGTCCAGCACCTCCTGTGAGAGGCCCACCTGAATCAGGACATCGTTGTTGATCGCCTCCTTGATCTCATTGAGAAACGACGGAAGCACATAGTTACCGATCGTAAAAGAGGCTCCGATGATGAAAGTGAGCTCTTTATTCATAATGTGGATGATCTCTTTTTCGACACCGCTGACACATTTGTCCAGACGCAGCGCTATCCTGTAGAGCTCTTCTCCCGTTTTGGTCAGAGTGATACCGTTTTTCTTCCGCTCGACGATCTTACTGTCGAGATAATCCTCCAGCCACTTGATCTGCTGCGTGACAGCCGGCTGCGAAATACCCAGTTTCTTGGAAGCTTTGGAAAAACTTCTCTCTTTGACAACCGTCAAAAAAGTGCCAAGTTTTGCAAAATCTTTCAACATAGTACGATCCTTGTTTTCTAATTTATTTGATAATTTTACATTATCATAACAAAAAATAATATAAAAATAGCTCATATAATGCTTTATTATATGTATTTTAGTGAATATTAACCAATTTTAACTATAATAAAAGAAAACAAGAGTTACCGATGGAAAAAATATTTGATCAACTCAATGAGGCACAGCGCGAAGCAGTACAGCAGATAGACGGTCCTATCCTCATTCTTGCAGGAGCGGGCAGTGGTAAGACCAAAACGATCACTTCCCGTGTCGCATTTCTGATCGCCAACGGCATCCCCGCCTCCTCCATACTGACACTCACATTCACCAACAAAGCAGCTGCAGAGATGCGCCATCGTGCCCTCTCGCTGCTCGACAATCAGATCAGCTATCCGCCGCTGCTCTGTACGTTTCATAAGTTCGGCCTTCTCTTCCTCAAACATCACATGAGCGAACTGGGCCGCTCCAACAACTTCGTCATCATCGACACCGACGACAAAAAGCGCATCCTCAAGAGTCTTGAGGCAGATCTTCCCATTCCAATGGTCGCTGCCGAGATCTCCCGCTATAAGAACAATCTCATCACCCCGGACGAGGC
>JALWPY010000025.1 GCA_026994915.1 Campylobacterales bacterium | reverse complement strand
CTATATTACCATTCTATAAATACGATATGAACGCTATTTGCAAATCTTTTTTGAGACATGAAAAAGAGGACAAATCCTCCCTTTGGTCTGAGCCTCTTTTTCATGTCTCAAAAAAGATCCTGTCCGGATTTCCTCCGCGACCAATCAAATAACTCAAGGAGCACATATATGTGTATTTTCTGCAAAATCGTCAACGGCGAAATGTCCGCCAACAAAGTCCACGAAAACGAAGAGTTTCTTGCCTTTCATGACATCTTCCCCAAAGCACCGGTCCATATCCTGATTATCCCCAAAGAGCATATACCAAACTTCCAGCAAACTCCGCCGGAAGTGATGGCAAAGATGACACCCTTCATCCAGGAGGTGGCGAAGCTCATGGAGCTCGACGAAAACGGCTATCGCCTCATCACCAACAACGGTCCCGACGGCGGACAGGAAGTGCCGCATCTACACTTTCATATGCTTGGAGGTACCAAACTCAGATGGCCACAAATGGCTGAAGACGCGGCGAAAAAGGCAATCTGACCTTTTGACGCACCCTCAGAAGCGGCTACTCCGCTCTGTGGGTCTCCAGTGCGAGGTTGTTGAGACCATGCTTGTTGAGCAGGTCCAACAGCTTCACCACCCGTTCATAGGGCACCTGCTTGTCTATGCGGACATTGACCGGTTTGCTCTTCTCCTTCACATTGGCCAGCAACTGGTCGAGCTCTTCGAAATGCACTTCTTTGCCTCTGTACGCCACCCTCTCCATACCCAACTCGATATTGATCTCCTCTTTTTTGATCTCTTCGGCGGCACTTTGGGTATCGGGCAGGGTAAGCATGAGTGCGAGCTCCTCTTTTTTGAACGTGGAGCTGACCAGAAAGAAGATCAGTATCAGAAACACCACATCGATCAGCGGCGTCAGATCGGGACTCAGGTGCTCACGCCGCTTCATCGGAAGATTCTCTCGCTCAGTACCAGCGACAGTTTCGCCTCGATCTTGTCGAGCATGCTGATCAGATAGTTGTAGCCGATATAGTGGGGAATCGCCACCACCAGCCCGCCGACAGTCGTGATCAGCGCCAGCGAAATCCCTCCGGCAAAGACGCTCGGGTCCCCCAGTCCCAGCCTGCTGATGGCGTTGAACGCCTCCAGCACGCCGATCACCGTCCCCAGAAGCCCCAGCAACGGTGCGATCGAAGCGATAATCCGCACCGTACTGAGCCCCCGCTCATACGAAACCATCTTCTCTGTCACGATCTCTTTACCCAGCACCTCCTGCGCCTCACGCTCCCGCTTCTCCAGCGTCGCATAGATCTCATCCGCCACTGCGGAGACTTTTGCACGCGCCAGCAGAAACTGGATAAATTTGACAATCATCGTCGTAAAACCGATGATATTGAGAAAGAGCAGGATATACATAATCACCCCGCCCTGTTCGATATAGTGCATGATATTCATGAATCTCCTTTGGTCAGTTTGAATTCTATCGGTATAAACAGCTTCAGCTGCGACATGCCCAGTGCCGGAGGTATCGGAGGCAATTTCAGAGAACGAATCGTCCGAAGCGCACCGTTGGCCAGCATGGAACCCGGTGAGGAGAGGACCTGCACACCCTCGACACTGCCATCCTTCATCACCCTGAATGCCACTTTCACCGTGCCCTCTTTGCGCATACGACGGGCGATTTTGGGATAGTAGAGATTTTGGCGAATCTTTCGGCGTATCAGCGCAATATAACGTGCTTTGAGCGTTGCGGTTGCAACAGCCGCCCGGGGAGCCTGTTGCGCGGGCGGCTCTGCGCGGGCGGGGACCGGAGGATGGACCGGATCGGGCTTTGGTACCGGCTTCGGCTCTGTTTTGTGCTTGACCTTTTTGCGGCGATGCCTCTTTTTTTTATGTACACGCTTTTTCTGCGTTTTGGGTTTGATGACCGGTTTTGGATGCGGCTTTTCGATCGGAATGATCTCAGGGGCGGGAGGAATCACCGGCGGTGGCGGTTTACGCACCTTTACACGCGAGAGAGTGATATGACAGACTTTCGCTTCGGGTCTGGCAGTCACCGGTTTTGTCTGCAGTGACGTACGAAGCAGCAGCAGGTGGAGCAAAACAACCATCGCCAAAACGACCCAAAAACCATATCTGC
>JALWPY010000024.1 GCA_026994915.1 Campylobacterales bacterium | reverse complement strand
AGCCCTGTCGCCTTCAGATACGCAACAGATTCCGCGAGATTGGAAGGTTCTTTGCTCTGCGACTCCTCCTCTTTGGCAGCACTCTGTTTTGTGCTCTCTTTTTTGGCGGCAGACTCCGTTTTCGATGTAGAAGAAGCTGTACGTCTGGTACGCCTCGCTCTTGGCTTAGGTGTCTCGGTACTCTTTTTCTTCGTTTTCTCTTCGCTCTTCTTTTCGTCCATATCTATCTCATCCTCTCACATAAAATCGCGGCAGCCACACTGACATTGAGCGAATCGAACGCCCTTTGCATCCTGATGGCCACCTTCCGGTCACATTTGTTGGCAAGTTTTGCAGGCAAACCTTCACCCTCGCTCCCCATCACGAGTGCTTTCCTCGGAGCAAATGTCATCTCTCTGACATCTTCTCCCTCCATTGCAGCCGCATAGGTCGTAAAGCCAGTCTGTTTCAATTCGTTGATCAGCGTGGCAGTGTCATGAAAAAGTACCACCGGCAGTTCGAAAATCGCACCGCTGCTGGTACGTACCAACGCCTCCAACGGAAGTGATTTTACGCCTGAAACGATCACGGCATCGACACCCAGGGCATAAGCGCTGCGGATGATCGCACCGATATTTCCCACATCGGTCACACTATGCAATATGAGTAGAAAATCACTCTTTTTGACTTCGGCAAAGGGGGTAAAACCGATATCTGCAATCTTCAGAAACATCCCCTGATGATTACCGCCGTGTGCCATTGCCTGTGCTTTTTTGGCATCCAGACGCACGATCGGTTTTTGCAGTCGGGTAATTTTTGAAAAAAGCTTTTTATCGATCTCTTTGGAGAGGTAAATCTCTTCAATCAGATCCGGATACTTCTCCAAAATGTATAAAAAAATTTGCTTTCCGTATATTATCATAAATCGATTTTACTATAAAAGAGTTAATAAGCGCTATAGCAGGTCGTTATAACACGCTTTGGGAGATTTTCCGGTGATTTTGGCAATCAGTTTCGCCGCCTGTTTTTTGGGAATATCGAGTTGTTTGATCTCGTCGACGGTGATGACTCCGGTCTCTTTATGATCACTATTTAACACAACAACCCATTCCCCTTTAATATTTTGCATTTTTAGCATTTCCAAAATATTTCCGGCCTGACCTTTGAACTGTTTTTGAAAACGTTTGGTCGCCTCTTTGATCAAAAAAAGTTCCCGTTCGGAATCGATGTTACAAATCTGCTCAAGAAGCTTGATCAGACGGTGGGGTGCTTCATAAAGTATCGTGACATATCCGTTGTACATCGCTTCATGCAGTGCCTCTTCGCGATCTTTACCCTTGTGTGGCAAAAAACCGTAAAAGAGAAAGCGGCTTTCGCAAAAGCCACTCGATGCGTATGCCAGTAAAGCAGCGTTTGCTCCCGGAAGTACATCGTAGTCGATCGCATGCTGTTGTGCAAAGCGTACCAGTTCACATCCGGGATCTGAAATGGCAGGCATACCGGCATCACTGACATAGAGCACCTCTTCTTCCTGAAAAAGTGCGGGGTCGAGTGTTTCGAGAATCGCTTTTTCATTGTGTGAATGGAGCGAGATGAATTTTTGTTCGGGAGGATCGATAAGGGCTTTCTCTTTTAAGAGATAGATGAGACGTTTGGTGACACGGGTATCTTCACAAAATATGGTTGTAGCAGTGCCCAGAAGCCACAGACTTCTGAGCGAAATATCTTCGAGATTCCCGATCGGTGTGGGAATGAAGTGAAGCAAGTGAAAAAATTATTTGAGGTTGTATTTTTTCTTAAATTTCTCAACACGACCTGCAGCATCGACAATTTTCTGGCTACCTGTAAAGAACGGGTGGCATTCGTTGCAGATATCGATTCTCATCTCTGGTGTGTTGGACATCGTCTCAAAGCTGTTACCGCATGCGCAAGAGACCTTGCACTCCATATATTCCGGATGAATATCTTTTTTCATAACTTTCCTTCTCTTTTCCTGCATAGAATAACAGGAACTATGTGGGTTTTAGGTGCGAAATTATACAAAAAGATATTGATAAACAGCTTAATCGCGAAAGGAGTCGATATATTATAATATGCAGGACAAAAAAAACAGTAGATCAAACAAAAATTCGATCTACTGCCATATAGGGGGAGGGGAACCATAAGTATAACAGAAAAAAGATATTAAATCAAGAGTTTTGCGGCGATTGTGACCGCTGCAGTTTCACTTTTGAGAATCAGGTCGGTTTTGAGGCCGATTTTCTTACAATTTTGTAACTTTTGACGCTCCGTATCACTGAAGCCACCCTCACATCCGATCAATACCCGGTCCACAGCACCCCACTCTCCCGCACCGCCAAAATCGAGTACCGCAAATGTACCGTACGTTTCGATCACCTCATCGAGTGACGCGATGATCTCCAGCTCCATCAGATCGCTTCTGCCACACTGCTGACATGAATTGATCAGGATCTTTTCCAGCCTCTCTGTGTCCGGTTTGAAATTTTTCTGACTGCGATCACAGTAGACGAACGTGATCTTTTCCACCCCGGCCTGATTGAGCATGGGAAGGGTTTTTTCGATGGTTTTTATATCGATGACACACCAGATCAGATGGAAGCTTTGCGCCGCACTGCGTGTTTCATGTACACTGTCGACCAGTTTCAGGACGGCTTCGCGCCTGTCGACCGAAACAATCTCGTAATCGTAACGCATCTCATCATGAAGATTGCGCAGGGGAAGGATCTTCCCCTCTTTGAAACGACGCACTTTGAAGAGGTATTTGTGATTTTCCCCTCTTACGACAAGGCGTTCTTCTCCTGCATGCGGATCATAGAGAAACTGCATACATCACCGCCGTGACAACCAGTATGATCAGGATATCGGTAATATATTTGCGTTTGGCGTATGTTTTGAAGCGTTTTTGAGACTCGATATCCCGTTCCCGTGTACGCTTGAACACCTGATGCAGCTTCGCACTCGTAAAAATGATCCAGCCCAGTGCGGCAACCATCATGATAACTTGCCAGCTCACTGTCATACCTGTCGCGCCGAAAACCACCAGTCCGGTAAAGAAGAGTACCGCCAGAATAAAGTAGTACTGCAATGCCACACTTTCGACGCGGTTGGAAAATCCACGAAAATCTTTATCCTGACTGATAAAGATCAGACTCAGTACGGCGATCAACAGCGCCAGCCCTATAAAGATCTCATGCAGTCTGATCGACATCGTTATCAGTTCGTTCATCGCGTCCATAGGCAGTTGTTCCTTCGCTTTTTGCCGATATTATAGCGAAGTGTCTTGCAATGTATCTTACATATGGTCGGCAGGCAAGGCATAGTTTGTGCTCAGTACCCTGAACACTTACCATTAAGCAAAGAGAGTCTCCTGTACAGATGAAAAAACATGGGTTTACCCTGATAGAACTGATCATCACTATTGTCATCATGGCGGGCATCTTTGCAGTGATTCCGAAGATCCTCTTTGTCAGCGGCAAAAACGACACCTTTGCCATGCGTCAGGATGCGCTGATGCAGGCGCTCTCACTGACCACCCTCGCCTCCCATATGGCATGGGACGAAAATAACACCGACCATCTCGATATCCTCCAGACGCAAAGCGAAAATTCAAATTTAGAATGTAACGTCACCCAAAAGTTCCGCCCGGGCTCCTATATCGGAGCCAACGGACGCATGTGTACAGAGGAATTCAACGCTTCGACAGTTTTGGGTCCCGAAAGCGGCGAAAGTGACTATGCCCTCTTCGAC
Source organism: Campylobacterales bacterium (assembly GCA_026994915.1). Taxonomy (GTDB): domain Bacteria; phylum Campylobacterota; class Campylobacteria; order Campylobacterales; family QNZT01; genus QNZT01. The sequence continues at coordinate 5,042 of JALWPY010000024.1, read as the reverse complement.
GATATCGACGACTTCAACGGTGAAGCTGTTAAGAGTAATATCACCACTGCACAAGGCACTACACTAAGAATCTATTTGCTACAAAACAGTGTCGTCTATCTGCAGGATGACATCATGACCGAAAATGGCAAAACGCTGACGATTGATCTGAGCAATGCTGCACCCTCTCCTGTCAAAACAACGAATATCAAACGCTTCAAATCGAAAGTGCGCTACGCAGGGAAACGCGGCAGGGAGCGAGATATCAGCGCTTTCTCCTACTACTCGACCAACATCGGGCAGATCTCTCTGGCTTACAGGAACTGGTGATGCGGCGCGGATTTACGATGGTGGAACTGATCACGACGATCGTGATTATGGGTATACTGGCGGCTGGTGCCTATATCTCTCTGGCAAAACTTTTCGCCAAATCAGCCCAAAGCAAAGCGGTCACCGAGCTTTCACTGAAAAGCACACTGCTCTCCTCCCAGATATCGGGACTTCTACGTGAGCGCATTCCCTCTACCGTCATTGGCTACGATCCGGCAAACGATACATTCGCGTCGATCTATACACTTACCGGTGCATACCCCGTACTTGAGTGGATTTCCGCAGATTTTGACAGCTACAGGTCGGGCATGTACAGCGGCTTCATCGATCTGGACAAATGCGATCCCGAAAACGACATGCTCTACTCACCCGCCACCGAGATCAACACCACCAACCGCGCCCTGCTCTTTGCCGGAGCCTTCGATGAAGGCGACGTAATCTATGATAGTGCCACGTTCAATAATGCTTTTGGATGGCATGGCAACCCTGCCGACAAAATCTTTGAATTAAATGCAACCGATTCGAACGGTTCGCAACTCTATCTGCAAAAGCATCCAAATGTCGTCTATGAGAAGTACACGCTTGTCAAAACCGCCTATGCCCTCGCCAGATACCCAGACATCAACACCAGTGCGCCATGTATCCAGGAACTACACCTCGATAACACAATCAACAATCACACCCTCTTTCTCTTCTACGACTACCGACCGTGGCTGGGTGAAACCTTCTGTGCCGATCCAAACGGCGCCGATCCTGAAGGCAACGTGACGATCCTCTCTACAGAGGCGAGCGGATTCGAGGCGGACTTTATCGACAGCAATCTTCGCTTCAGCCTCACACTCGAGCGTACAATCCGCCGGCCCGGCAACGATATCAATGTCTCGATCTCCAAACAGAAGGTGGTCTACTGATGATGCGGCGCGGCTTTGGACTGATACAGGTGATCTTTTTCATGGTACTGCTCTCGACGATTCTGACCATCACGATGCGCTACGCCTCGATCTCGGCCAGACAGACGGGAGAACTCTTCGTCAAGGAACAGGCGGAACTTTTCATGCAGAGTGCGATCGAACTCGCGATCCTCGGTATCGAAGGACATGACAAGAGCACCGGCTGCCTGCATAACGTGCATATCATTTCGCATGACAGACGTTTCATCGCAGATATCAACCTCAGCACCTATTTTCTTTTGAACAGCGAGACTTGCGACAGAAAAAGCGCGATCGACACCGAAGAGTCCAACGGTATGGTCACGATGGACATCGTCGTCGAGACCAATGCCACCCACCCCAAAAACAGCCGACAGCTGCGTATCACGCGGCGTACGCTGCAGAGGATATGAGATGAGATATGCCTTCTCCATGATCGAGCTGATTTTCACTATCGTCATCATCGGTATCCTCGCCGGTGCTGTCAGAATGGCGATGCCGGACACCAAAGCCTATGCCGACCGCGATTTTATCCTGCAAAAGATCTACGAGACACAGATGCGTGCACTTTTGGTCGATCATGCGGTCATGGGAGATGCCGGCTGGAGAGAAATAGACTATAATGACACATGCATTACTTTGAGTAAAGATTATTTCAATAATCTTGAAAAAAGTTCAAGAAACAGTAAAAAATACCACCTCAGCCCACACACCGCGCTCTCCGCATCCGTGCAAAAAGTTTGTTTCGATCGTCTCGGGCGCCCCTACCGGGAAGATTATAGATTAAATCATTTCCTCAAAATGCCGATAGAGTTGAATATAACCTATAAACAAAAAACGAAACAGGTGCTACTCATGCCTTTTAGCGGGAGTGTGGTAGTCAAACCTTAGGACAACAGATGGCTCAGAAAAAGATCAACTTTATCAATCTCAAAAGCGGGGACGCTTTTCTACTCGATGCACAAGGTAAGATATCCCCGTCGAAAACAGAAGCCAAAAAAGTGCTGACCGCCAGCAGACTCGCCTACAACGATATCATCATCCACAGCTTCAAACTCGACAAGGTCTATAAAACACCTCAGGAACTGACACTTGCCGTCGAAATGAAGATGTACGAAGATCTCGCCCTCGATCTGCAAAAAGAGTACAGAATATTTTATATCGAAAAGCCGACCGAAGTCGGGGATATTCTGCTCATCGAAGCCTTTGCCTACGACAAAAACGCCATACTGGAAAAGTACGCCGCCACTTTCAAAAAGATCAGACATCTCGATTTCCTCGCCCATCCGGTACTGGCATTTGAAACGATCTATACCCATGAGGATGTCCCCAGGGCCAACGACGCCTTTATCTACATCGGTGACGAGGAGGCGTTTCTTACCTTCTACAAAGAGGGAGCATACGTCTCTTCCAAAAAACTCAAATCCCTGCAGGAGATGTGTGACGAGCTCGACACCAAAGGTATCCGTCTCACTATCGACGAGTTGAAAGAGGCGCTGCGCAGCAAAGGCGTCTGCAAAGAGAACTATACACTTTTCGAATATGATCTCTACGAGTATATTCATGATACTTTTGACCGTATCTTTTCGACGATCAAAAACCTGGCACTCCACAACCGTAATATCTACAACTTTGCACAACTCGATCATGTCTATCTCAGGCTCGGTGACGGCATCATTCCGGAGCTGCCGCTTCTGGCTGCCGGCTATCTCGAAAGTACGCAGATCCTTCCGATCAATCTCTATAAAGAGCACAGCGCATACGACTTTCTCGATCTGCTCAGTGCCCACTATGTGCAGGATTACACCGAAAGCGGTGACGAGGCCGCCAATCTGACCTTCTACAAAAAGAAGATCCCTTTTTACCATACACAGACGGGACGTTTCGCCATCGCAGCAGCTGCGGGTATTTTGCTAGCTTTTGCCTATCCGGCCTGGCAACAGTACACGATCTATCAGCTCGAACAGGAAAATGAGACGCTGCAGCAGCAGCTCGACACACTCAGGCAGAGTTCCAGACGACTGGAACGCAAATATGCTTCTGTCAAAAAGGAGATAGCACATTACACCAAAGCGAAGCAGGAGGTGGACCGGAAATTCACACGTCTCAGGCATATCGCCGACCGGCTCCTTACACTAAAATCTAAAGATGACCAGTACACCACGATGCTTCTGACCATCAACGATCTGCTGCACAAATATGGCCTCACCGTCGACAAAGTGACCCAGACAGGTGAAAAAAGTCTCGATATCGAAATCTACTCCAGAGAGAACAGACGTGACACCATCGCACTCTTCATGAAAGATCTGCTCTCAGAGGGATTTTCCAAAGTCACCTCCAACGAAATCACACTCAGTGATGATGCTTACAAAAGTGTCGTCACGGTAAAGCGATAAATCATGCGTAGTATCGAAAAATTTGAAAATTATCTCTCGAAAATCAAGCCGTTGCAACGCTATGCGATCTATCTGCTGCCAGCCCTGCTGGCCGGTGCGATCATCTACCTCGATATCCTTCCGATACAGGAGGAGGAGCTCGACACACTCACCCAGCGCCACGATCAGCTTCAGCGTGACATCAAACGCAAGTCTCCCGCCAGGCTGCGCAAAAAGATCAAAAAAGCGGAGAAAAATCTGCTGGCACTCAAAACCGATGTCGAAGAGAAACGCGACGACCTCAACTTTCTCTATGCGAAACTGACCAATCTGGAGATAAGTGAATTCAACGAAGCCAAATGGGCCCTCACACTCGACAAGATTCTCAAAGAGTCGCTCAGACACCATATCACCCTCAAACATATCAAAAACAGCGATTCCAAAGCAAAAAATCCCAATGAGAGTGTATTGCCCAGAAAGTATGTCGAGATCTCCGGACGCGGTAGTTTCAAAGAGACCCTCAAATATCTCTCCTTTATCGAAAATACACAGTTTCTGATCGATGTCAAAAACCTCAAAATGGAAAAAACGGATGATGAAGAGGCGATCGATTTTATGATCAACTTTACTATCTATGGAGTCAACCTGTGAAACCACTACTCCTTCTGCTACCGCTCACACTCTTCAGCGACACAGCCCTGACAACACAAATCGCCAAAAAACTGGCGATGCTCGAATCTGAGATACACCGGCCAATCGGTGATCTGCATATACCTTACGACCCTTTTCATCCGATCAGCCGTTCCAGACCTCATGCCAAAGCACCACACACGACCTCTCGAAAAAGAGCACATCACTCCGTTTCGCTGGAATTGTCGATGATTTTCGACAAAAAAGCCTTCATCAATGGAAAATGGGTTAAAGAAAATCAGAAAATTGCCGATTACGTAGTAACGAAAATAAGTGAAGATACTGTATTTTTAAAAAAAGGCCGAAAGATTATTAAATTGAGCCTCTCACAAAACAACGGTATCCTCATCGTAAAAGAGGAATAAACAATGCGTCTGCTGCTACTTGTGCTGCTTCTGGGAACCCTCAGTCTCCATGCTTCCTGTCAAAGCAAATATTTTTCATTCAAGGTCAAAAGCACCAAAAAAGCGCCGGGTACCGTTTTAAACGTACTCGAAAACCTTGCCCAGACATGTAAACTCAATCTGATCCTCGAAGATGACAAGAGCCGTGAAATCGTCCAGAAGCACATCAGCTACATGAACATCCATGATGTCTCACTCGACGAACTGCTCGATTTGATACTGGGTGAAAACAACCTCAACTATGAACTGATCAACAACAAAACACTCAAAATCTCCTACCTGAAAACCAAGTCTTTCTATATCGATTATGTCAACTTCACCAAGCGAACCAGCAG
>JALWPY010000023.1 GCA_026994915.1 Campylobacterales bacterium | reverse complement strand
GCTTCATATCGAGCGTGCCGCGTTTATGGTTGAGATAACTGCCGTAGATGGAGCTAAAAACCATCTGCACGACCGAGATACCCACAGCCGCTTTCATCTCAAAACCCAAAAGCAAAAGTGCAGGCACAAGCACCGTTCCACCGCCGACACCGAAAAATCCGCTGAGTGTACCCACACCGATGCCAACAAGTATAAGTTCGAAAAATGTATTCATAGTGCGAATTATACCTTTAAAACGGGGAGTTTAAGGTTAAGGTGAGTTTACATCGAGTATAATCATTACAAAATTACAAAAAAACAATAGACGGTACCTACTATGCTACGAACGATCATAGAAGCCGCTTCCAACTTCTGTCATGAACAGCTTGGAGTGGAGAAGATAGAACTGCATGAAACCAAACAGCTCGAAAGTGGAGCACTTGTTGCTTATATAGATATTGAGACACACCAAAACGGCAAGTACAGGGCTTACCTCGCTGCTGAGAAGGAGTTTGTCCAGTTTGTCGCGCAAGTCTTTCTTGAAGAAGAGGAAAGTGACGAGGAGACCATCATGGATATGGCGCAAGAATGCACAAACCTTATCGTAGGGAGTGCCAAAGTGATCGCATCAAAAAACGGGATGGATTTCACTATCTCCACTCCTCATCTTGAAAAAGTCGAAACATTCGATCATGGTTTTGATGAAGCCGCACTGCTTGAGTGTAACGGCAAGAGCCTGTTTATAGCACTTTCAAAAATCGACTAAGGGTGTCAATTGAGTGAAGAAAAAAAAGAGACTGAACTTGATGATATAGAAAAAGAGCTCGAATGGATGGACTACTCCGGTCTTTTGGATATGGAGGTGGAGTTCGTCTCCATTTTGGGAGAAACCGAAGAGACGCTTGCAGAGATCCTTAAATGGGAGAAAGGAACGATCATAGACCTTAAAAAACCGGCTGGAGAGAGTGTCGAGAGTTATGTTAACGGACGAATCATTGGTAAAGGTGAAGTTATGGTATATGAAAAAAACCTGGCTATTCGTATCAACGAAGTGCTCGACTCGAGCGCCGTACTCTACCACCTATCCAAAGAAAGACTGGACAATGAGTAGACTACTTGTTCTTTTCCTGCTTTTTATAAGCTCTCTCCAAGCGGCGAATATTCTCAGTTACAACATCTACGACCGTACCGATCGTGTCGATGTGATGCTTACATTCGACACTCCATACCACGGGAAGATCCTCAAAAGCAGACACAACTCCAAAATCGTCCTCAAACTCTACGATGCCAAGATAGAGTCAAGCAAGATCAAACATCTCTCTTCACGTTTTTTACAAAGTATCTCCATAAATCCTATGGATGGCTACACGCAAATAGTCGCTTCGGTCCCGAGTGGCGATATCGTCCTTAAAGCTTCAAAAACCGCAGATGCATACGGTCTGCGACTGCGCTTTGTCAAAAAGAGTGCCGTACAGACTGCATCTCAACTAAAGAAACAGGCATCTCAGACAGCTGTTGATGGGAAAATATATCCAAATCTTCCAACCAAACAAAGCAGTGACATTTCGACAAGTTACTATATAGTTGTTACTTTGCTTGTTATCGCCGTTATCGTTATGCTTATCCTTAAAAAGAAGATCGCAGCTGCACCTGCTTCGAGCAAACAGCAAAACGGCTGGCTCTTCAAAGGAGGCACTCCAAAAGCACCTCCGATGCAAAAGAACCAACCTTCTCTCAAAAACGCAGACGATGTCTCCATACGTTTTCAAAAACGACTTGACGAGCACAACAGCGTCGTTATGCTCGACTTTTTGGATCAAAGTTACCTACTCCTTATAGGGGAGCATAACAACATCCTGCTTGAGAAGTTTCACGATAACATCCCGACCACACAGGGAGAATTCGAAACAATGCTGCAGGAAAAGAACAGTGAGCTCGACCAGTTTCTCAAAGTCGAGCAAACACCTGCCTCAAAATCCGACGAGGGAGAAGATCTCCTGCGGGCTTTTTCAAAAAAAGCCTCCAACATACCTTACGAATAAAAGGAGCCGAAATGCCAAAAATATCAAGAAGAACATTTCTTAAAACAACTGCTGCACTCACTGCTTCTCTGCCTCTTGCGGCAGATGCAAAAGAGAAACACCCTGCACAGAGTTTGAAGTTCATACATATCACCGACTCGCATATGGATCTCCAAGAC
>JALWPY010000022.1 GCA_026994915.1 Campylobacterales bacterium | reverse complement strand
CTGCCCATACCGAGGATGCCGCCGCCCATGTTCTTCTGCATACGGCTGGTAAGCAAGATCCAGATACCGAAGAAGATGAAGATCGGGATGACCCATGAAAAGAGGATCTCAGTCAGCCAGTTGCTTTCGCTGTAGCCGCCGTAGGGGATCTTCTTTTTGTCCAGAAGGGGGACGAGGGTGTTGTCTTCGGGGACTTTTTTGACGTAGTAGATCGTACGCATGCCGTTGTTTTCGGAGACCGCTTTGATCAGGGTCTGGCCGATGGCGACGTAGTTGACTTTGCCCTCGTTGATGAGCTGCTTGAGTTCGTAGTAGTTGATATTTCGGGTTGTGGCCTGTGCGAATCCGCCCTGACCTTTTTCAGTGCCCATGCCGTCCGTCGGCTCTACCATCGTTTTGAAGAGCAGGATGATCAGAACGGAGAAAATGGCAAAAATGACCAGAGGATTCTGGTTGAAAAAATTGTTGTTTTTGTCATTTTTATTCTCTTGAGACATTTAGTTCCTTTTGAGTACGAGTGTATACCACTCTTTGTTTTGGATTTTCTCTACTGTTGCAAAGTCCTGATATTTCTCTTCGACTTTGTCAACATATTTGTCAATTATACCGGAGAGAATTAAAATTCCCCCCTCTGCGACACGCGCTTTGAGATCTTTGTGGATCATCAGGAGTACGTCGGCGATGATGTTGACCGTCACGACGTCGTAGGTCTCCGAACTGTTGTGAGCAGATCCGATCCAGCTCTCATGAAAGTCGACGCTGTTGAGTGTGAAGTTATCCTTTGCACTCTCCACAGCAACTTCATCCGTGTCGCAGATATCGACCTGCGCGCCTTTTTTGGCTGCGGCGATAGAGAGTATGCCGCTGCCGCAACCGACGTCCAGAAGTCTATCATTTTCACGGACATATTGGTTAATCGCCTGTAAACAGGAGTAGGTGGTTTCATGATGACCCGATCCGAAGGCGAGTGCGGGGTTGATGATGATATCGATGGCGCCCTCTCTGGGGTTTTCCCATTGTGGTCTGACATAGAAGTCGCCTACTGCGATCGGTTGTATGGAGGATTTGTATTTGTTGATCCAGTCTTCGTTTTTTTCTCTGGTATGGGTGGTCGTCACTTCGACGCCGAGCTTTTCACCCAGACGCTGCATCGCCCAGGCGACATCTTCGAGGGGTTCGCTGTCTCGTACGATGAAAGCGCCATCTCTCTCTTCGATGGCGTTTTGCATGATTTCCAGGAGGGTTTCACCGAAAAAATCGGCATGAGAGGAGGGAGTAACAGTGAGTTGATAATAATAGTCGTTCATTCTTCTCTTTGCATGGTTATAGGACTGCCTCGAGTTTTTCTTTGAGTACCTGAGGTGTAAATGGTTTTACTATATAATTGTTTACACCGGCTTTAAGTGCCGTAATTACTTCTGATTTTCCACCTTCGGTCGTGACCATGATGATCGGCAGTTCGGAGTATTTGTCTTCGGATCGTACTTTCTGTACGAGTTCCAGTCCATTCATCTCGGGCATGTTCCAGTCGGTGACGAGTACGTCGATATCGCTGTTTTGCTGCATGACATCCCATGCCTGTGCTCCGTCTTCGGCTTCGAGTATCTCTTTGTGGCCCAGTCTGGCCAGTGTATTTTTAATGATTCTTCTCATGGTTGAGCTGTCATCTACTACCAAAAACTTCATTTTTTTCCTTTAAACGTTATTATTATCGATTTTACTGTGCGATGGAAAAAGCCTCCTCCAGGTCCAGTGTCCCTTCATAAAAAGCTTTGCCCACGATGACTCCCGATATCTCGCCCGTCTCTTTCAAGGCTTTGATATCACCTATATCCCTCACGCCTCCGCTGGCTATCGTGTCGATACCGCTCGCTCTGGCGATGTCGAGTGTAAAGTCGACATTGACGCCGCTGAGCGTGCCATCTTTGCCGACGTCAGTACAGATGATCGCTTCGACACCCGCATCGGCAAATTCGCGCGCGAGGTCGGTCGCTTTCATCGTCGACTTCTCGGCCCATCCTTCGACTGCCACATAGCCGTCAATCGCATCGATACCGACCGCGATACGGTAGCGTCGTGCGACATCTTTGACAAAATCGGCATTTTTCAAAGCGACTGAACCCAGTATCAGACGGTCGATACCCAGATCGATATAGCGCTTGATAGTCTCCTCATCACGGATTCCGCCACCAAGCTCTATCTCTATATCGCACATTTCGCGAATTTTTTTAATCTGTTCCAGATTTTTCGGTTCTCCGGCGAAAGCGCCGTTGAGATCGACCAGATGAAGCCAGCGTGATCCCATCTCTTCGAAGCGCTTCGCGAGCTCCCAGGGTTCGTCGCTGTAGATCTTCGCACTATCCATCAGCCCTTTTGTCAGGCGTACCGCTTTTCCGTCTTTGAGGTCGATTGCCGGTAATATATCCATGTTTACACTTCCATAAAATTTTTAAGTATCTGCAGCCCGTTTTTATGGGACTTTTCGGGGTGGGGCTGGAGCCCGAAAATGTTTTCTCTGTAGATGGAGGAGGGAAAGGTGTACCCGTAGAGCGTCTCTCCCATGACAAGCTCCTCTTCGCACACTGCATGATAACTATGTACAAAGTAGAGATAGAAAGCCTCCGGAAGCCCTTTGAAAAGGGGTGTTCTTGCTTTGACAAAGAGTTCGTTCCATCCCATATGGGGGACTTTGAGCGGTTTGGGAAACTTTGCGGTGTCGAACCGGACCACTTTCCCGGGAATCAGCCCCAGCCCTTCATGCGTGCCAAACTCTTCGGAGCTCTCCAGTAACAGTTGCATTCCCAGACAGATTCCCAGCAGCGGTTTCCCGCTTGCGGCGAAGGTTTTGATCGCTTCATCCATGCCGCTCTGCTTCAGATGCTCCATCGCATCGCCAAATGCACCGACGCCGGGGAGGATGATTCTGTCAAACTGCTCCAGCTGCTCCGGTTCCCGGACGATCTGTGCCGGTTTGCCGATTTTGGCGCAAGCATTCTGGACACTGGCGAGATTGCCCATGTTATAATCAATAATCGCTGTCATATCTGCGTATCTCCGTTTCTATTCCCTGTGTGAAAATATCGGTATAGGATTTTTGTTGTGGAAGTCTCTCTTTCATGCCATCGAGGCAGCCGAGATAATCTTCGAGAATCATGTTTCCTTTGAGGAGCTCGTACTTGAGATAGAGCCAGTAGGTGTTGAGCACGTCGCTTTCACAATACTCTTTGATCTCGTCGAGTTTCCCTGCATAGTAGAGGGTATGAACCTGATCGCCGCTGACGTCGAACTTTCCTGGGATGCCCGCCATCGTACAGAGCAGATCGAGTTTGAGGCCCCGTACCGCGCCAAATTCGCTGATATGGTCCATCAGATCGACATGAAAACGGTCGCTGAAACGGTAGCGGTAGTTGTCCCACTTGCTTTTGCCGAGCATCTGGTTCTCTTTGTCGTAAAATGCGGGGCAGGAGAGGTTGTACTTCATGGCGCGGATCATCAGCATCGGCATGTCGAAGTTGCGACCGTTGAAACTGACGAGTTTGGGGTTCTTGCTGTCGATGAAGCCCAGAAAGTTGCTGATCATCTCCTCTTCACTCTCTCCGCCGATAGAGCTCACTTTTTCGAACTTGCCGAAATCGTCACTGATGACGGCGGAGATGGCGACAACCTGATGAAACGGCACCGGCAGAAAAGAGCTGCCAGTCTTCTCCTCCTGTTGTGCGAAGGCTTCGGCCGCGACAGTGGCATCGTCGCCTTCGAGACCGAACTGTTTGCGGATCAGGTCGGTGTCGGGGATCGTTTCGCAGTCAAATATACAGATCAAGAGCACCCTTTGCAAATTTTGGTGGCATTATAGCGAAATAGGGTAAAGGTAGCGAAAGAGCGCGCCGCAGGATCGCGGCGCTCTGTGTATGATGGGGCTTCAGGACTTTTTCTCTATATCCTGATTGTTGGAAGGAGTATGAAGATGTTGCTGACCGGCAGAGAGGATTTTGGCCTGTCCGACCCAGTTTTCCCGCTCGACGCGCCCCTTGAAGTTGAGATACTGTTCGATCCATTTGATGTTTTCCTTCGTCCATCGGGCGATCTGGTCGAAGTGAAAAATTCCCAGTTCATGCAGCAGGTCTTCGATCTTGAGGCCGATACCGCTGATCTCTTTGAGATCGTCCGGGAGGCCGTTTCTGGGGGCTGGAAGGAGCGGTGGACGTTCTCCCTCCAGCGCTTCGAGATTTTTATGCAGTGTCGCCTGAGAGGGAGCCTGTTCCATGTCTGGTTCTCTCTCGATCGCTTCGGTCATCTCTTCGTGGTCGGTTCGGGAAGCCGGTGCCGCTTTGAGTGTCTCTTTTTCGGGTGGATGTGGCAGGGTATCGTTACTTTCCGGGCATTTTGCCATTTTACCGATAAGATAGCCGATGATGGCACCGATGATCGCTGCGATGAGCAGGCAAAGTATCATTTGCATGGCGAGTTCAAGTAACTGATTCATTATTTCTCCTCTTTGATAATATGAAATTCAACTCTGCGGTTACGCTGTTTATGGGCGGGGGTATCGTTTTTGAACAGCGGATGGGCTTCTCCGTATCCTTTGGCGACGAGTCTGGATGGTTCGATACCTTTTTTTACAAGGTAGTTTTTGACGCTGCGGGCACGGCGCTGGCTCAGGATGAGATTTCTCTTCGCAGCTCCGTCTGAATCGGTATATCCGGCAATCTCAATACGTACTTTCGGATATTTTTGTAAGGTTTCGGCAATCTGGTCCAGGATCTTTTTGCTTTTGGCTGTCGGTTCATCGCTGGCATAGAGGAACTCGATTCTTTTCCCCCGGAGTATGGCATCGAGCTGTTTTCGGGCATTCGCTTCTGCAGCGGCTTGCTTCGCTGCACTCTTTTGTGCCGTTTCACCCGCAGGTTTGGCTTCAGGAGCCGGTTGTTTCTCTTTTTCCGGTTTTGCGCTTGGTGTGACGACCGCTGTTTTACTCTGGTTTGTCTCTTTATGCAGAGGGGCTTGGGCCGTCGTTTTGGCTTTGTGCGGTGCAGGAGCGGGAGCAGGTGCTTTTTCGACCGTGACCAGATTCTCTGTTGTGTACGCTTTGCCCAGCGTCGCTGTGATACGTTCGAGATCCTCTTTGACGGAGGCATCCCGGACAGTCCCTTTGATGGTCAGCTTCTGTTTCCTGTATTCGATAACGCCGTTTGAGAACTTTTTCAGATCTCTGGCAAATGCAGGCAGGGCATCGCGGAGCGTGCGGTTATCTGCATTTTTGTCGATGATGATCGTACCTTTCTCGACGGTTGCACCGGAAATTTTCAACGCATCCATCGCCTCGCGAAGTGCCTGCTCTGAAGGGAATACCCCCGAGAGTCTGATGCGGGAACCCTCTTTGGTGATCTTAAACAGAATATCTTTGGATTTTGATGGCCGGGCAGAGGTCTGTGTGTCATTTGTACCTTCTGTCAGTACAGGTTTGGTACCTGTTGCCTGTGCTTGCTGTTTATAGCTGAGCAGTTTGTTCCAGACACAGAAGATAATAAAAAAGAGAAGCAGCCATATCCATAGCCACATCCATTGACGTCGTGTCATGCAGACTCCTTGTAGTGATCTGTATAGATTCTATCCAATCTTAAATAAAGTCAGGTTAACTTTTTTATATAGTAATTGAGGATATGCTATTTCGGTGCACTGATATAGAAAGTAAAATAGCGTGAACGAAAACCGGTATTGCCGATTTTTTTGTACTGGATCACCGCGCCGTCGAAGTTTTTGGCTTCCTGATAGAGGAGTCCCAGGGCATAACGGCTCTCCATGTTGGAGCTGTCCTCGAGTTTGGCCAGTTCCAGCAGGGCGATGGCGTTGGCGGGGTGATTGGCGCCGATGGCAGCGACAGCAGCGAGAAAGAGGGTATGTGTGTCACTCTGTTTGCATGTATCGATCAGTGTGTTGTAGGTGCGGTAGGCATCTTCGAAATGTCTGGTGTAGATTTCGGCCAGTGCCTTTGTCTGTCTGAACGCGATAAATTTGCCATATTTATGCTCTTTTGCATGTAGCCTGTCGAGCAGTTTGTGGACGATACCCGCGATGTTGAGCATCTCAATATAGAGTTCTCTGGGGAGTGTCTCGCCGGTATAGAGTGGTTTGAAGTCCAGATTGCTCTCCTGAAGCCGGTACTGGATCGTGCGGGCGTAGGTTTTGATATCTTCCTGACTGAAGTGGGCATCGAGGTAGAGGATATTGGCGACGAGGTCACGCGGCAGCAGCTTTTTGAGCCCTGTGGCACTCTCTTTGTAAGCATCGCTCTCGGTACGGTTGTAGGCGATGACCATATCGATGGCTGTGTCGAAAGGATCACGGTCGACGGGAAGATATCCACCGGGGAGTGCATAGGTATCTTTGGCGATATTCAGAAGTGCCTGAATACGTTTTTTATAGGCTTCATCCTTCGAGAGGGAGAGGAGGGTATAGATCTGATCGAGATTTTCGATGGCAGGATCTTTGTTGATCAGATGGGCGCAGTAGGATTTGAAGATCGCTGCTTCGAAAAGTCCGGGATCGAGGGTCTGGCTTTTGGCGAACTCCGTATAGGCATCTTTGAAGTTGAACATCTGAGCGTAGGTGAGCCCGAGGTTGTAGTGTAAAACAGCGTCCCATGGATATTTTTTGAGGGCATCTTTGAAGATCGCTTCGGTTTCATAGAGCCGGTGAGAGAGTGAAAACTCGATCGCTCTGGCGATTTCGAGATTGACCTGTGCGATATTTTTGCCCGTCACCAGATAGGGCATTGCAGACTTTGTCTTGTCGATATCAATATTTTTGACCCCTTTTTTGATCGACTGGAGGGCGTTGTCATAGAGTGAAAGTTTGTAGGGAGCGAAATAGAAGAGAAGCGAAAATCTGTAAAATTTGTCCAGAAGCAGGTTTTTTCTGAACGTTTCCTGAGCGATCACGGGCTCGAAAAGGGATCCCTTGAGAGTCACCTTGATGGGATAGATTTCCGTGACGTTGGCATCTTTTTGTTGTGCTTCCTCCATCAGGTTCGCGGCAGTAGCGAGGTTACCCATCCTGTTTTGTGTGATGGAGAGGGCCATTTTGGCTTTCGTGACATGATCTCCGATGTCGATCGCCTTTTGCAGATAGTTTGCGGCGATGGGATATTGTCCGATATTAGCATAGAGCAGTCCCAGTGTAAAGAAGTTTTTGGCATCGTCGGCATGTTCGAGCATATTGATCGCATTTTGCAGACTTTCAAAGGATGTATAGATTTTGGAGCCGATAAAAAATTCGTTTCGACGAAAATATTCGGATGTCGGATGGGTGATGGAGACGAGCGTTTCCGGATATGCATTTTGATAGTAGTTGATGAGGGTGTTGTAGTAGGAGTAGAGAGGGGACTCCCGTTTGTAGATCAGATACTCTTTGGCAAGGCCGAGATAACGTCTGAAAAGTTTGTTGTCTTTGAGATTGTACGCGCAAACCGCTGCGTTGAGTGCACTTTCACATTTGAAAGCGTTGTCGAAGGAGGCTTTGTCGAAGGCGTCGATCGCTTTGGTATAGTTGTGGTCTTTGAGATGTGCCACACCGATGTTGAACCATGAGAGCGCTTCGTTGTAGCGGGCGATCTTCTGATAGAGTCGCAGCGCTTCCTCTTTTTTCCCCGCTTTGAAGAGTCTTTCAGCCTCTTTGAGCCATGTCTGCACCTGGGAATTCTCTTTTTGGGGTACCTCTTTGGCGATCACTTTTTCGACGATTTGAGTGGCATTGACCTCCTGGGGTTTTGTCGTTCTTTTTTTCTGGTAAATATAAAAGAAGATACCGGCGAGGATGATGATCCCCACCATCAGCAGAATGATCAGCAGATAGAGGAGTTTGTTGTTCTGCTCTTTGTCGAGTTTCTCTTCGACACTCTGGGGCGTGTCGGCAAGCTCTTCTTCTTCGACTAATTCGTCATCTTCGTCGAGGTTGAGAAACTCTTCTTCTGCCATCTCTCAAACGCCTCTCAGAGCATATACTTTTTCAGTATTTCCGGAATATCGACGCTACCGTCCTCGGTTTGGTAATTTTCCATGATGGCGATCAGGGTTCTGCCCACTGCAAGAGAGGAGCCGTTGAGGGTATGGACGGGGATATTCTTCTTTCCTTCTCTGTAACGGATACGGGCGCGTCTCGCCTGAAAAGCTCTGGTATTTGAGATGGAGCTGATTTCTCGGTAACGGTTCTGTCCGGGGAGCCACACCTCAATATCTACGGTTCTGGCCGCCGAAAATCCGAGATCGCCACCGCACAGCAGTACCAGACGATGGGGCAGTCCCAGCGATGTGAGCAGGTCACTGGCGCATGCGACCATCTCATCGAAGAGTTGGTCGCTCTGCTCGGGAGTCGTGATTGAAACGAGCTCTACTTTGTCGAACTGATGCTGGCGGATCATGCCTCTGGTGTCGCGTCCCGCACTCCCTGCCTCTTTGCGAAAGCATGCGGTATAGGAGGTGAGTTTTGCCGGAAGCTCCTCTTTGGAGAGGATTTCATCCCGAAAGAGGTTGGTGACAGGGACTTCTGCCGTTGGGATCAGATAGAGAGGTTCATCCTCCACTTTGAAGAGATCCTCTTCAAATTTGGGCAGCTGTCCGGTGCCCAGCAGCGATTCGCGGTTGACGAGGTAGGGGACGCAGACCTCCTCAAAACCTCTGTCCCGGTTGAAGTCGAGCATGTAGTTGATAAGTGCACGTTCGAGTCTGGCGGCATCGTTTTTGAGTACCGAGAAGCGGCTTTTGGCCACTTTGACACCGCGCTCGAAGTCGATCCACTCGGGAGTGATCGCAAGATCCCAGTGCTCTCTGGGGGTAAAAGGGAATTTTTTGGGTTCAAGTATGCGTTTGAGTTCGACATTGTCCT
>JALWPY010000021.1 GCA_026994915.1 Campylobacterales bacterium | reverse complement strand
ATTTTTTGTTAATTTCATAATAACTGTAAATAGTTTATAATTAATAGTAACTAGAGCCTATGGCTCAGTTTAGCTTAATAACTGTTTGACCATTTCGCTGACACTCTTCCCGTCTGCAGTAGTTCCGACTTTCGCCATTACCGCTTTGATTACCCGTCCCATATCCTTCATGGAAGTGGCACCGGTTTCGGCAATCGCTTCCTCCACGACCGATTTCAGCTCCTGATCACTCAACTGCTGCGGAAGATAGGTCTTCAGCAAGGCCGCTTCTTTCTCCTCTTTTTCATAGAGATCCGGACGTTCAGCCTCACGGTACTGTCTGGCAGCCTCTTCACGCTGCTTGACCGATTTTTGAATGATCTTATAGATATCTTCATCACTCAGTTCGCGTCTTTCATCGACTTCGACCTGCTTGATCGCACTCATCAGAAAACGTACGGTATCTCTCTTGAAGCTATCTTTCTCTTTCATCGCTGTTTTCAAATCCTGTTGCAGTTTCGTCTTGACGGCACTCACATTAAATCCTTTTGGTATAAAATTTGCTTTATTTTATCCAAAAGAAAGTTAGGATATTTCATGAAACACTTTTATTACATATTACTTCTCAGCATCACTTACCTGATGAGTGGCTGTACCACCCACCAGGTCGAGCCGATCCTGCAGATGGATCCACCTAAATATGTGATGCAGGAATCGGTCGGCAACTGTGACGTCGCACCGGCAAAGGCACAAGAGGGGAGTATCTACGGCCGTGGAGCCAACCCGCTCTTTGCAGATAAGAAAGCGATGCATCTAAACGATACGGTGACGATCATCATCGACGAGCGTGCATTTCAGTCCTCTCAGGGTGACAAGAAACTGACCGATACTGCAGTGACCAATCTCGGAGGCGGGATCTTTGCAGGTACAGGTGCGGGAATAGGGCAAAAAATCGGTAAAACACTCAATGGAGCAACAGATATCGGCTTCAAGAGCAGCTCCAACAACAACTTCTCTGCATCAGGTACACAGTCGCGTAATGAAAAGTTCAAAGCGACGGTGACTGCCAGAGTGGTACGGATTCTGCGTAACGGAAACTATTTCATCGCCGGAAGCAGGGAGTTGTTGCTCAATGGCACCAAGCAGATCGTCCGTATTACCGGTGTCATACGCCCTTACGATATCGCGCAGGACAACACAGTAGATTCCAAATATATCGCCGATGCCAAAATCCTCTACGAGACAGAGGGAGATATCCGTGAAGCGGCCCGGAAGCCGTGGGGATCGAGAATGGTGGAGTCTGTCTGGCCTTTTTAATATTTCAATTTGAAATATCTTTCTCCCTTTTAATGAGAATAATGTATCATAACCTATGGATTTATTCTCATTAATGGTTGGATTTTTGGCTGCATCATTGCTGCTTGTGGTCGGGTTTTATCTCCTCTACAGTCGCTACCTGGAGCGTTATTCGAGACTGCATGCATATGCAGATCGGCTGCAGCAGCATATGGAAGAGGGGAGGGAGCGTGAAGAGCAGCTCAAAAACCGTCTCTTAGTAGCAGAAGAGAAGAGCGCTTTTCTGGAACGCAAAAGCGACCAGCTCAAAGAGCAGTTCGAACATATCGCACTCGATGTACTGAGTCGAAAAAGCCAGGATCTCACCCAAAACCAGCATGCGCACCTCAAAAGGCTTCTCGAACCTTTCTCCGAAAACATTCATGCGTTTCAGCAGAAGATCGAGCAGCTCTATCAGGCCGAAAACCGGGAACGCTTCTCCCTCGCAAAGGAGATTCAGGCGCTTCGGGCACTCAATGAGCGTATTTCGCAAGATGCGATCAATCTGACCAACGCCCTGAAAGGAGACAACAAACTTCAGGGAAACTGGGGAGAGATGATTCTTGAAAAGGTCCTGGAGAGCTCCGGTTTGACAAAGGGGCGCGAATATGTCACCCAGAAGAGTTTTCAGGACAGTGAGGGGAGGGTACAACGACCCGATGTCATCATTCACCTGCCCGGGGAAAAGGATATCGTCATCGATGCCAAGGTCTCTCTGAAAGCCTATGAAGCCTATGTCAGTGCCGATGAAGATGAGATCCGCAGCAGGGAACTCGCTGCACATCTCGATTCACTTAAGATGCACATCAGCACCCTTTCAAAAAAAGATTACCATACGCTGAAGCAGATACGATCACTCGATTTCGTACTCCTTTTCATCCCTGTTGAGGCGGCTTTTCTGGCAGCGCTTGAGGCTGATCCACAACTCTACGAAAAAGCATATCGTCAAAACATTATCCTCGTCTCTCCGACGACCTTGCTGGCCGTACTGCGTACGATTGAACATGCATGGCGTTATGAACATCAGAACAAAAATGCCCACCGTATCGCCAAAAAAGCGGGAGATCTCTACGAAAAATTTGTACTCTTCGTAGAAAGCATGCAGCAGGTCGACACGGCACTGCAGAAAGCACAGGAAGCGTACGATACCGCCTATAAACGTCTCAGTAGCGGTAAAGGCAACTTGATCGACCGTGCGGAAGAGCTTCGGGAGATGGAGGGAATCACTGCCAGAAAGGAGAAGAGACTCCCCCGCTCCTGAAACTTTTTTCAAGAGAATATATATTATGTTAACCAATATATATTTCGCTCTTCTTGTACACTATTTCCCCAAACAGAAAAAACCGAACATCTTATCGAGAATCTCATCGCGTTCGAAGGCATGTGTGATTGAAGCGATTGCCGTGATCGCATCGTTGATCTCATAAGCGAAGAGCTCCAGCTCACCACTCTCTAAAAAGTCAAATGCTCTGGTGATTGCTTCACTGGCTTTTTGGGCGGTATCGACCTGTCTTTTAGATATGAGAATGAGGTCGTCTCCGGCAGTGCTTTGTTCCAGGATCTCTTCAAGCCTCTCGATCAACACGGGGGCACCTGCTTTGGCACTTATTTTAACCGGTTCGAAACCCTGCAGTGACTCTCTCTCTATTTGCTGCGGAAGGTCGGACTTGTTGATTGCCGTGATGATCTGCTTCTTCTGGCGATACGCTTCAAGGAGCGCAATAATCCGGCGGTCGTTGGCATCGAGTGGCTGACTGCCGTCGAAAAGTGCAATCACGACATCTGCCTGTTCGACCGCCTGCATCGAACGTTCGATACCGATTTGTTCGATCGTGTCACCGCTCTGGCGTATACCGGCCGTATCGACGATACGAACCAGATGGGTACCGATGCGAATCTCCTCTTCGATCGTATCACGTGTAGTGCCTGCAATATCACTGATGATGGCACGATCATAACGCAGCAGTGCGTTGAGTAGTGAACTTTTACCGACATTGGGCTTGCCGATAATCGCCACCCTGAATCCTTCGATCAACCCTTCTCTGCTTCGGCTCGCCTCTACGGTCTTTTTGATCTCCGCATCTATAGCATGCAGTTTATCGGCAATATCTCTTTGCAGCGTTCGGGGCAGATCCTCTTCGGCATAGTCAATATTGACTTCGATATAGGCGAGTATTTCGATCAATTTGTCGCGCAGTGAATCAACAAAGCTCTTCAATTCTCCTTTGAGCTGTTTCGCGAGAATTCTTGCCGCATCGACACTTTTGCTCTCGATCAGTTTCGCAGCCGCTTCCGCCTGTGCCAGATCCATCTTCCCATGCAGAACCGCCCTTTTGGTAAACTCTCCGGGATTGGCGAGTCTGGCACCCAGTGCCATGCAACGCTCGAGAATACGGCTCGCAGTGATCGTACCGCCATGTGACTGGAATTCGACGACATCTTCGCCGGTAAAACTTTTCGGGGCCTGAAAATAGAGGATAATCGCTTCATCAATGGGGGTACCGTCCGCTTCCTGCAAGAGAGAGAGTTGTGCATAGCGGGGTGTACCTTTGAAAGCGGGTGCAATCTCTTTGGCGATTTCGAGTGCTTTTTTGCCACTCAGTCGTACGATGGAGATGCCGCCGGTGCCATGCGGTGTGGCTATCGCACAGATCGTCTCTTCTATTTTGCTTCCTTTTGGATATAGTCGTTGACGACAATCACTTTGCGACCGTTTTTGAGTGTACGGATAGCTACATACTTGTCGGGATAACGTTTACGCAATCCCTCGAGTGCCAGCTTGACGAGAATACCATCAAGAGGCTTGGTCTGTGCCCTGCCCCCCTCTTCCACACGCTGGGAAAACTGGGCAAGATATTTGTCGATACTCTGTTTCTGTGTCTCCAGGAAGGAGGCGATCTCCAGTGTCGAAGTGAGATTGTATTTGAGTTTGATCCAGTTATGCAACATATAGGAGAGCGCTTTATAGCGATACCCCTCTTTCCCGATCATCAGTGCGGCATCTTCGCCATCGAGGTAGATGTGTACGACATGTGCATCATCGACGGTCACTTTTTTGACATATGCATCAAAACAACTGACTTCGATCAGGTTGGTGATCCCCTCTTCTATCTCGTCACGTATCTTTGCAATGCTCTCTATCTCATCCGACCCGGTGATTCGGGAAGCTGTTTCACCTTTGGCAGGTTTACCCGTTTTCTCTTTTTTATGGGCGACATTGATAACTGCATCTTTACGAAAGAGACCCAGAAAACCCCGGCTTGGCGCCTGGACCACTTCGATATCGAGATCGACGATCGAGCAGTCGTATGCCTGCGAAGCCTTTTTGTATGCCTCCTCCAGTGTCGGGGCAACGATCTTGACCATCACCCTGCTCCCTGCGCCTTTTTCGCTTTCTCTTTGGCAAAAAGGTGATTGACATAGTACTGTTGTGCGACACCGAAGAGGTTGTTGACGAACCAGTAGAGTGTCAGACCAGCCGGGAATGTAACGAAGAAGAACATGAAGATCAGCGGCAGAAACTTCATGATTTTCTCCTGCATTGGATCGGTGATGTTGGTCGGTGTGATGTGCTGCTGCCAGAACATCGTAGCCGCCATCAGAACCGGAAGAATGAAGTAGGGATCCATCGCAGAGAGATCATGAATCCAGCCGATCCACGGAGCATGTTTGAGTTCTACGGCATTGAGCAGAACTCGATAGATGGCGAAGAAGACGGGAATCTGCAGTAGCATCGGCAGACATCCACCCATCGGGTTGGCGTTATGCTTTTTGTAGAGCTCCATCATTTTGGCGTTCATCTTGGCCGGATCGCCTTTATATTTTTGCTGAAGCTCTTTCACTTTCGGAGAGAGCTCTTTGAGGCGGTTCATAGAGACCATACCCTTGTAAGTGAGTGGAAACAGCACGAGTCGCAGCAGGATGGTAGTAATGACAATCGCCCAGCCCCAGTTTCCAACGAAATTGTAGATAGATTTCAGCAGAATGAACATCGGTTTGGAGAGAAAGGTAAAGAAACCGTACTCGATGATGTCGGTCAGACGCGGATCTATCGAGTGGAGTTTGTCGTACTCTTTGGCACCGGCGTAGACATGGACACCGAAGTCGCTGCTCCCTTTGACAAAAGCGAGCGGATCGTCTTTGGCATCTTTGGTGATATAGACATCCAGACCGTTTTTAAAGTCATAAAATGCATTGGTGAAGTATCGGTCAGAGGCAGCGACGATCGTCGCTTTGAGAAAGACTTCATTCCCTTTCGCATCACCATCTTCGATCGTTTCGATTGTACCGTCTGCTTTACGGATCAGCACACCTTTGAAGGTATACATATCTGCATGCTCTGTAGGTCTGAAGCCCGGGCTGATATAGTACTCTACCGGATCAGAGAGGGTCACGTGCACATCGTAGGTACCGTTGGGTTTGAATGTGAGTTGCTTGGTGACTGTCACGCTACTGAGCTTCTGAGTCAGGGTCAGTGTCACTTCTCCGTCGACAGAATCGATCTTCTTTTTATCTGCAACATAGGGTGTTTTGAATGCTTCGAGATTGAGTTTTGGATCGCTGAAGCGGATCTCCAGTGGTTTGACCGGTGCGGTCGGATCGACGAGATTGGGAAGCTTACCATCTGAGGTTTTAAACTTTTCGATCAGTACTTCAAATCTGGAAACACGGCCCAGATCATCGATAAACATATGAAAATCTCTGGTATTGACTTCCGCAATATTCTGATGTGCCTCCTGAACTGCGGGTGATGCGACATTTTGTCTCTCTGCAGGCGGTGTGGCTGCGGCTGGAGTAACAGGTGCCGCTGTTGAAGCCGCTTCAGGTGCTGCGGTGGCATTTGCTTTCTGTGAGAGAGCCGTCTGGTTCATGTCGGCCGGAGTCACTTTGGGTTTGGGCAGCATAAAATCGTATACGATAAAAAATAGAAAACTGAGCACAATCGCCAGTAACATGCGTTGTTGTTGCGTCATTTTGTCAAGCAAGTTCATTTCCTTTAGAAAGATTTGATAAGGTAAAAATAGTTGCCCTCTTTGGGTACAAGCCAGAATTGTACAATAATCTTATTTGTATTTGTGTTAGGAGAGCAGATTCTCTTAAAATTTAAGTTCATTTTTACAACGGGATAGTCGATACCACCGGGAAAGAGTTGATTACAGCGCAGGATACGAAGTGCGGAGAGAAGAAAGGCTTTGGGTAGACTGTTTTTCTGAAATTGCCATTTGGCATATTCGGAACAGGTCGGATAGTAGCGGCAGCTGCCATATCCAAGCAGCGTGAAGAAGCGTTGATAGAGTGCGAGAAGCCTCAGCAGACTCTTTCTCATGATTTTCACGATTTATGCAACGCCTTCAGTTTTCCCGCACCATAGGTGAGATCCCGCTCTATCGTAGCAAAATCGGCATCGAGAATCTCTTTTTTGGCGACGAGGATGTAGGTGCCCTCTTTGAGGTGGTCCTGAAGCCTGAGAAAAGCGGCTTTCAGACGCCTTTTGGCGAAGTTTCTTGCGACTGCATTGCCGACTTTTTTACTTGCTGTAAAGCCGACTTTTTTGCCACTCCCCTCTTTATAAAAGAGGATAGCGACACGCAGATGTTTTCTGGAGGCGTTATTGTAAAAATATCCAAACTCTTTGTTGGACTTTAACGTCTCGAAATCTTTTAAACGGCTAATCTTTTTCTACCCTTTGCACGACGTGCACGGATGACGCGTCTGCCATTTTTCGTCTTCATTCTGGCACGAAAACCGTGCGTTCTTTTTCGCGGTGTATTGTGTGGTTGATATGTTCTTTTCATGCGTTTTTCCTTCGGCTGATATTTTTTAAGTTGCGGATTTTACTCAAATAGAGCTTAAAAGCGCATTATTTCTTACTGGTACTCTTTCGCTTCCTTGAGCGCTTCGATCAGTTCATCGAGATTGTCGTATGGAATGTGTGCTTTCCAGTCAGGCTCTTCACTGTCTGCCTTGAGAGAGATGCCGATACTGACAACCGGTGATGAATTGGGACCATAAGGCTCTTCGATCCTGGAGATCGAAATCTCTCCCTCTTTGGTCCCTGCAAGCTTGAATTTTTTCAGAACGGTGTTTTTACCCATATTGACTCCTTTGGTATGTGTTGGTTTAAAAGTATGGTGTTGTTAGCTTTTTAAAAGTTTGGCGATTTTGGCCTGCAAACGCAGCCACTCTTTGTGGCGCATCAGCGGAAAACCGCTGTAGATATCTTTTGTTTTGACCGACTTTGTGACACCGCCTCTAGCAGCAATCGTAACGAAGTCGCCAATCTCCAGATGTCCGGAAGTGGCACTCTGACCTCCCATAACAACATTGCGTCCCAGCTTTGTTGATCCGGAAAGCCCTACCTGTGAAACGAGGATCGTATTTTCACCGATCTCACAGTTATGGCCGATCTGAATCAGGTTGTCGATCTTTGCCCCTTTGTGGATGATGGTTGAGCCGAACACAGCACGATCGATCGTTGTGTTGGCACCGATCTCGACACCCTCCTCGACGACAACATTGCCGCTGTGGTAGATTTTGATATGTTCGCCTGTTCTGGTGTGTGCATAGCCGAAGCCGTCACTGCCGACGACCGTACCGGCATGAATCGTCACATTTCGTCCAATCTTGACATCGTTGTAGAGGGTGACATTGGGGTGGATGATACTTCCCTCCCCGATCTCTACTTCCTCACCGATAACGGCACCGCTGAGGATCGTAACATGTTCACAGATCACCGCACCGTGCCCGATATGGACAGAGTCGGCGATCTGTGCTGTTTCAGCGATCTGCGGTGCGCCCGCCTCCGGACGGATCAGCGGTTTTTGAAAATAGTAGCTCGCTTCCGCCATTTTCAGATAGGGCTCATCCGTGACGATTGCCTGCACACCCTCGGGCAGGTGAGAAACATATTTCGACGACAGCAGAACAGCACCTGCCCCTGTCTTTTCGAGAGCAGGGAGATATTTTTGGTTGTCAAAAAAGGAGATCTCATCCGCGTTCGCATCGATCAGCGTGTTGATTCCCCTGACATCAAAATCTTCAACCGCTTCGCCGGAAAGCGAGAGCTTTTGGAGCAGTTCATGCAGGCGCATCACTTCTCCATCGAGACGGAGCCGCCGCGGACCACTTCGATCGGATCGAATTTCTTCATGATTTTGATGAAGTTCTGGATACGCGGCGCATCGTCGACTGCCATGACAATGAGCGTATCTTCACTCGCATTTGCGACGATACCATGATAGCCGTTGAGAATCGCGTCCAGACCGCTCAGATTGGCATTGAGCGGGATTTTGACCAGTACCATCTCTTTTTCAATCACCTCCTGCGTCTCTATTACCTTATAAGTCGGAATCAACTTATGAAGCTGCTTGGTGATCTGTTCCAGGACCCGTTCACTCCCTTTGGTCACGATGGTGAAACGGGAGAAATCACTCTCGGGAATCGGTGCAACCGTCAAAGATTCAATATTGTACCCGCGTCCCGCAAAGAGACCCGCGATGCGCGAGAGCACCGCTTCTTCGTTGATTACGATTACAGAGATGACTTTTCTTATCTCTTTCATTCCTCATCCTTATACTCTAACATCATATTGTAC
>JALWPY010000020.1 GCA_026994915.1 Campylobacterales bacterium | reverse complement strand
CTTTATAAGAGTCTGCGTACACAGGCGATGGGGCTGGTTAAACTTGACAATAACGATTCAAACGGGTTTTTGGATACGGAAGCGGACAGGCTCGGCAGAAGTCTTGAAAGTGTGATGTTAAATATCGGTTTGACAGGAAGGTACAGTGGTGCTATTTTAGGGGAGGTAATTCAGGCATCGGAGGAAGGGGCAGCTTCATCGACCGTGTCTGATGTGGAAGCAGGCAGAGATGTCAATCTCCGTAAAATCTCCCCTTTGGTATGGGATTATAATATTACGCAAGGAAGTATGTTACTCGGCGCAGGTAAAGTTACCCTGCCGGATGATAATCTCAGCACACTGACACTTGAAGGAGGCAGTGATCTGAATGGTTCGCTAATCGGAACATTCCCTCTGAACAGCGTTGATAGCGGTAATGCACCGGGGATTCAGCACGGTACACTGAAACTTTTGCTGACAAAAGAGTCCGACGGCGCGTTGTTGAATATTCAGCAGATGCTTGTTACGAGTGCCAATGCGCTTGTTGAACTTTCCGATTTTACGATCAATGCGAAATATACTGATGAAAGCCATATTCAGCAGATGATACTTAACGGTACCAAAATGAGAGCGGAAGTACCGGGTTATCTCTATGAAGGTATGCTTTCACTGCCGGCAGACAAATATGTAGCAAATGAATCCTATACCAAAAATAGCGGCATGATACCTTCCCGGCTTATTTTTAACGGCAGTTTGGAAAACAGTACTAACCATGCAAAAATTACCGGAGCGATGCAAATTGACTGGCTTAACGCTTTGACAATGGATATGAGTGAGGGATCAGAAGAATCTGTACATCTTAAAACGGAGATTCACGGTTTGCTTGAGCGCCCGCAATATCAGGATACAAACGTAACACTTGGTTTTGAAGAACCGCTGAACAGTACAGATAAAGTAGTCACTTTTTCTTATCAATATGACAAAACCACCGTAAACGCTACCGGGTTGTTTGACAGTGAAATGCAAAACGGTACCATTGAAATCAAGACAACAGATGACGTTACGGTTGTATTAACGATTAGTAACGGTGAACTTGTGTACGGGGCGTCGAGTTATGTGGAAAAAGGTGGTGTAAAAATTGGTACCATAGAAGAACGGGGCGGTGTACCTGTAGTACACTATAATGACGGTACATTTGAATCGCTTCAATAAATTTTTTTTAACACCTCTCCTGCTTTCGGTGTCGGTTCCGGCATTGAAAGCGGAGGTGTTGTACTTTTTTGATCCGACGGGATTTGGCAGCAGTGCCCATACGTTTTATGCCAGAGGAAGCTGGTTTATGGCAAATGATCCTGTCTCTTTGCGGCAACTGTTTAAAAAGTGGAAAGGTCCTTACCATCCGCGAAACGGTGACAATATTGCACTGCAGGATGCCCGGCTGGATCTGGGCGTACGTTTCGGGGAAAATTATTATGCAGGCTATTTTTCCCGCTACAACGCTTTTATACGCACCAATCGTGATTTTACCGACTTTTACCATACAGTTAAAAACAAACTTCCTTTTGACAGTACCAGAACCTACCGTCTGAAACTTGAGATAGAGGGTATCAAAGAAAACGGGGTGATCTTCTCCTCCTTCGGTATCCTTTTTGAAGATGATGACAGCAGACTGGAAGTCGGTGCCGCGCTGTCACTCTCCCTGGCAAACACTATGCAGGACGGCACCATCGACGGCACTGCGCACATAGAAGACCGTAAAACCTACACCATCACTGCCCGTTCACGTTACCACTATACACACAACTATCTCTACCATCTCGATGTAGAAGATGCAGACGGTTTCGGTTTGGGAAGCGATTTTGCGCTTGCATGGTATCTAAAAGCGTACCGTTTGACGACAAAACTGGTGGTCAATGATCTCTTCAGCCGTGTATACTGGCATGACCTTCCGTACAGTTTTGTCAACATCGCAACCAAAAACAAATCGTACGATGCAGATGGATATGTCCACTATGCACCCACGATCAACGGCCTGGAGAAGTATGTCAATTTTACCCAGAAAATAGAACCTCGCTATCAGCTTGTCATGATGAAAAACTTCATGTCAGGACTGCGTCTCTCGGCAGGGACGGGGTACGCGTATAAAACACTTTTCCCCTTTGTTCGTGTGGGGAGTCAGTTTTGGGAAGATCACTATCTGGGTGTAACATATGAGAGCCGGTTTCAGAGTTTCGGTGTCGAGTACAGTAACCAAAACTTTTTCCTCGGTCTCTCTGCCGATGCACTTCATGAAGTCTCCGCGCTAGGATTGAACACTGGGTTCAGGTATTGGTTTTAACGTATCGTTGAGGAGTTGTATCTTAGATTTGTTATAATCCCGTCCATATCAATGACACAAGGTACACAATGGCGGAACAATCTCTCTCGGCGCTCATCTGGGCGACTGCGGATCTTCTCAGGGGTGACTACAAACAGTCGGAGTATGGCAAGATCATCCTCCCTTTTACGCTGCTTCGGCGGCTGGAGTGTGTTCTTGAACCGACGCGTGAGGCGGTACTTCAAGAGTATGCGAAGAGAAAAGATCTGGGTATTCCGATGGAGAAACTGCTGGTGCGAAAGTCGGGGCACAACTTCTACAATATTTCCGATTACACCCTCTCCAGACTCAAAAGCGACCCTGCCAACCTGCGGGAAAATCTGGAACGTTACATCGGCAGTTTCAGTCCCAATTCCCGGGAGATCTTCGAAAAGTATGAGTTCTCCGTACAGCTGGAGAGGCTCAATGAAGCCAACCTACTCTATCTCATCGTCGATAAGTTCGCCGCCGTCGATCTCCACCCCGATGCCGTCTCCAATCATGAAATGGGTCTGATTTTCGAAGAGCTTATCCGTAAATTTGCCGAAGCCTCCAACGAGACGGCGGGAGAGCACTTCACACCGCGTGACATTGTGCGTTTGACGACATCGCTCCTCTTCTCCACCGACGACGAAGTCCTGACCAAACCGGGGATAGTCCGCAGTCTCTACGATCCCACCGCAGGTACGGGAGGTTTCCTTACCGGCGGTAGCGAATATGTTCATGAACTCAATCCTGACGCGACGCTGGTGACATTCGGACAGGAGCTCAATGCCGAATCCTACGCCATCTGCAAAGCGGACATGATGATCAAAGGGCAGAGAGTACAGAATATCAAACACGGCAACACCCTCAGCGACGATCAGCTGAGAGATCAGAAGTTCGACTACATGCTCTCCAATCCCCCGTTTGGTGTAGAGTGGAAAAAAGTACAAAAAGCGGTCGTTGCCGAACACAAAGAGCAGGGATACCACGGCAGATTCGGTCCGGGACTGCCTCGCGTGAGCGACGGTTCGCTGCTCTTTCTTCTGCACCTCATCTCCAAAATGCGCTCCCCGCAGGAGGGCGGCAGCCGCATCGGCATTATCCTCAACGGTTCACCGCTCTTTACCGGAGGCGCCGGAAGCGGCGAGAGCGAGATACGCCGCTACATCCTCGAAAACGACCTGCTCGAAGCGATCGTCGCCATGCCGACCGATATGTTTTTCAACACCGGCATCGCCACTTACATCTGGATACTCTCCAACCACAAAAGCCCGAAACGCAAGGGCAAGGTGCAGCTTATCGACGCCGGTGACATGTACGAACCCATGCGCAAATCTCTAGGTAGTAAACGCAGGCAGCTGAGTGAAAAGCAGATCGCGGAGATCGTCCGTATCTACGGAGCGTTTGAAGAGTCGAAAGTGAGCAAGATCTTCGATACGACAGCGTTTGGCTACCGGCGCATCACCGTAGAGCGACCGTTGCAGCTGAGTTTTTATCCGCATGATACCAGACGCATCGAAGCACTCAAAGCGGACAAGGCATTCAAAAAGTGGAATGAAAGGCTGCAAACGGAGCTTCTGGAGGCGCTTGCACAGATGGGTGAGGAGAAGATCACCGACAGAGAAGTCTTCATGAAACAATTGGGGCTCAAACTCACCGCAGCACAACACAAACTGCTCCAGAAACACCTTGCCGAGCATGACGACGAGGCTGAAATCTGCTACGACAAAAAAGGCAATCCAGAACCCGATCCAGACCTGCGAGACTACGAAAATGTACCGCTTCATGAAGATATCTACGACTACTTCGAGCGCGAAGTCAAACCGCATGTACCGCTGGCGTGGATAGATGATAAAAAAGTCGATGCCAAAGACGGAGAAGTGGGTATCGTCGGCTATGAGATACCGTTCAACCGCCACTTTTATGAGTACACCCCGCCGCGACCGCTGGAAGAGATCGATGCAGAACTGGACAAGGTGACTGAGGAGATTATGACACTGCTGAGGGAGATCAAAGCGTGAGCCGGTATAAGCCCTATCTGAGATACAAGGAGAGTGGTGTTGCATGGCTGGGGGAAGTGCCGGAGGGGTGGGAGGTAAAAAAACTCAAATATTGTCTCACTTTACAGAATAAAAAAATGCCAATAGATGACAAAATAGTAATTGCATTGGAAAATATTGAAAGTGGGACTGGGAAGTTACTTGAAAGTGACACGAACTATCAAGGGGAAGATGTATCGTGCAAAAAAAACGATATTCTATTTGGAAAGCTTCGTCCATATCTTTCAAAAGTATATTTATGCAGAGACGATGGAATTGCTTTTGGTGATTTGCTATCTTACCGTCCAAATGAGGATTTTAATGCACTTTACGCTTTTTATACATTGCTTTCTCATCACTTTATTCACATCGTTGATAGTTCAACATATGGAACGAAAATGCCAAGAGCAAGTGCTGATTTTATAGGGGAAATGCCTATACTGAATCCTGCATTTGACGAACAAACCGCTATCGCTGACTTCCTCGACCGTGAAACTGCCAAAATCGACACACTGATCAGCAAGCAGGAGCGACTGATCGAACTGCTGCGAGAGAAGCGGCAGGCGCTCATCTCACATGCCGTCACCAAAGGACTTGATCCGAATGTGAAGATGAAAGAGAGCGGAGTCGAATGGCTGGGAGAGGTGCCGGAGCATTGGGAGATATGTCGAATTGGAAATATTTTTAGAGAAGCAACCGAATATGGAAAAACAGATTTACCCATTTTGAGAGTCTCTATACATGACGGTGTTTCTGACAGAGAATATTTAACAGAAGAGATGGATCGGAAAGTGGCAAGAAGTGAAGACCGATCAAAATACAAATGTGTAAAACCCGGTGATCTCGTTTACAATATGATGAGAGCCTGGCAAGGAGGTTTTGGAGCTGTGAAAGTCGATGGTTTAGTAAGCCCGGCATATGTAGTAGCAAAACCACTAAAACCTCTGGATACAACCTTCGTAGAGCTACTGTTGCGAACAAAGCCTGCGACTGAAGAAATGCGCCGATACTCTCGAGGTATCACGGACTTTAGGCTAAGATTGTATTGGGAAGAGTTTAAAAACTTGAAAATTGTTTTTCCTCCCAAAGAAGAGGTAAGAGACATACTGAGTTATATTGAAACTCAAAATGATCACGTTGATAAGCTTGTTAACAAAGCCCGCCAGTCCATCACCCTTCTCAAAGAGCGCCGCACGGCGCTCATCAGCGCAGC
This sequence comes from Campylobacterales bacterium, assembly GCA_026994915.1. Classification (GTDB taxonomy): domain Bacteria; phylum Campylobacterota; class Campylobacteria; order Campylobacterales; family QNZT01; genus QNZT01. The sequence goes on along the minus strand of JALWPY010000020.1, from coordinate 3,381 downwards.
GGTGACGGGGAAGATCGATGTCAGAGAGGAGGTATCATGAAGTTTTTTGTTTATTGTGATGAGACATTGCCTGATCTGTTTTCAACTACAAAACCGATTGATAAAAAGTTGATGATTGGAAGCTTGTGGATAGAGTCGCAACTCAGGGAAGATATCAAAGCAAAGATTAAAATTTTGCGTGCGAAATATGAGTGCTGGGGTGAAATCAAGTGGACAAAAGTTTCCAATTCAAAGAAAAACTTCTATTTTGAGCTGGTTGATCTGTTTTTTTCATATGGACTGCAAAGTCGTTTCAGGGCTATTGCAGTAGATCCTAGACAGATCAACTGGGCAGTGCATGGTAATGACAGAGAGCTTGGTTTTTACAAGTTTTATTATTTTCTATTACATAAATGGCTAAGTGACTTTAATGAGTATGCCATTTACTGCGATGCTAAAGTCAACAGAGATTTAACGAGATTGGGAAAGCTTCATGAAATTCTTGAAAAAGCCAACTGGAATGCCAATATTATGAGGGTACAAGCCTTGCCCTCCAAAGAGGTGGTTTTGATACAACTTGCTGATCTGTTTCTGGGTGCTACAAGTGCACGAATCAACAATACAACACTTATCAATCCGACCAAAAAGGCATTGATTCAATATATTGAAAAACACTTAGGCAGGAAGATAAAACCTACTGTGATGGATGAACAAAAGTGGAATGTATTTCAGATTATGTTGAACGGTGGCTGGTAATGTTTCCTGAGTTAGTGATTTATGAAACGGTAGATGAATACAGGCAACATTATGAAAAATATTATTGTAAACGACCTGTTATTACTTTTGACGGTATCAGGGTTTTCTTTCCAAAGAATAAATTTACACACGCTTTTTATGAGAGTAGTGACAGAAGAGGGGCAAAAGATGTTTTTTCATTGCAAAGAGCGCAGAGAATAGATTGGATCAAAAATACGCTTCAATGTAAAGAAGCAACGTTATATCAGGGATGGAATGCCAGAAAAAAGTCTTATTTTGCTGATGGCAGAGTAAGTGTAGTTTATGAAAATTTTGTGGTTATTATTCGCTTGAGTCTTAAAAAAGATGGTTCTCTGAAAGGAAATTTTGTCACTTGTTATCAAGCTGACAACAGTATCAATAAAATAAGAATGTCACCGTTGTGGCATTTAGATGAATGTCTGGAATTATTAAGAAGCAAAAAGAAGTGATCGCTGATTTGCTACGCTGGTTCAGCGATCGAGACCTCGATAGATTCATGCTACCGATAGGTAGTGAATTCAAGGTAGATTTTAACAGATAAGAGCAAAGATTAAACTTAAACTAAATTTTTAAATTAGTCTTTAATATCTTTCTCTTGCTGTATATATCGTGCTAAATATAGGAAAATTGCATTATTGGTATCCAATTTACATATATTCTTGCATATTTTACTATAAAATGTTAAGTTCTGAAACTTTGAAGAAATTGATGTTATCATATTACATATGAAATATTCGGGTCAAGTAACGGGGTGAAATATGGAAATGTATGAGACAGATGATTTTAGTGATAGTATCACAAAACTGGGAAAATCGTTAAATCATCATAACGAAATTTACAATATCGATCTTCCACATGAATCATTTGTCGCAATGCCTGAATCAATTTACTTTTCCCTCCTCGAACGCCTAGCTAAATGTGATAAAGAGTTACAAAATCAGATAATCATCAGCCTGGGAGACCAGATAAGCGGATGGGAATACGATACTGCAAGCACCTTTCATACAGCGGAAGAACTTGGTATTTCTACAGAACTAGTCAATGCCGTAGTAGGTATGTTACCGGATATATTCAGAGACTATGACGGTTTTACCGATGCACTCTTTTCACCCTATGGATGGCTCTGTTACAAAGAGCTGAAGGAGCAGGTCATATGAGCAAACATAAAGAGCATACCTTCGAAACCGAGATCGTCGCACACCTGACAACACACGGCTGGGTCGAGGGTACTTCCCACGGGTATGACAAAGAGCTGGGGCTCTACCCTGAAGACCTGCTCCACTACATCAAAACCACGCAGCCGCAAGCATACCAGAAGATGCAAAAGCGCGAAGGTGCGGCGACCGATGAAGTGCTTTGCCGCCACGTTGCCCGGGAGCTGGACAAGCACGGCGCACTCCACTATCTGCGCAGAGAAGTCAGGTACATAGGTGCGAAGTTCCGGCTTTGTCAGTTTCGACCCGAACTCCCCAATCCCGACACACAAGCCAGATACGATGCCAACATCCTCCGGGTCGTCCGGCAGGTCTACTACAGTACGCGAAACAGTAACAGTATCGATCTTCTCTTTTTCCTCAACGGTATCCCTGTCGCCACTGCGGAACTCAAAACCGACTTTACCCAAAATGTCAGAGATGCAATCAATCAGTATCGCTACGACCGCAATCCAAAAGGAGAAGTTCTGCTCACTTTCAACAAACGTGCACTTGTCCATTTTGCCGTCAGCACCGACGAAGTCTATATGACGACCAGACTCGAAGGGGCACAAACACGTTTTCTCCCCTTCAACCGGGGTAAACCCGACGGAAGCGCCGGTAATCCTCCCTCAGAAAAAGGCTACGCAACCGCATATCTGTGGGAAGATATACTCCAGCGCGATACGCTGCTGAACATCTTTGCCCGCTACATACACCTCGAAGTCAAAGAGAAAGAGAACCATCAGGGAAAGCGGTACAAAAGTGAAACACTCATCTTCCCCCGCTACCATCAGCTCGATGTCGTGCGCAAGCTGCTTGCCGATACCCAAAACCACGGTGCCGGGAGACACTACCTCATACAGCACAGCGCCGGTTCGGGAAAGTCGAACTCCATTGCCTGGCTGGCGCACCAGCTCTCTTCACTGCATGGTGCAGATGAAGAGGCTGTTTTCGATTCGGTGATTGTCATCACCGACAGGACAGTGCTGGACAATCAGCTTCAGGAGACGATCAGCAGCTTTGAACACAAAGAGGGCGTTATTGCCAGAATCAGCCGTGAAGGGAACCTTGCGTCAAAATCCACGCAGCTCGCCGACGCGCTGGAACGGGAGGCAAAGATCATCATCACGACGATTCAGACTTTTCCGTTCGTGCTTAAAGCGATTCAGAGTCGTACGACACTCAAAGGTAAAAAATACGCCATCATCGCCGATGAAGCGCACTCTTCACAAACCGGGGCGACTGCCAAAAAACTGAGAGAGGTGCTGGGTGCTACACAAATCGATGCGCAGGAGGAGATCAGCGCCGAAGATGTCATCAGTGCGGCGCTCGAGAGTGAGGGGCATAAAAAAGACCTGAGCTTTTACGCCTTTACCGCCACACCCAAAGAGAAAACACTGCAACTGTTTGGCGTGCTGCCCGACCCGAC
>JALWPY010000019.1 GCA_026994915.1 Campylobacterales bacterium | reverse complement strand
CCCGCACAACCGAATCGGGCAACATCATGCTGCTGCTTCGCGACGTCACCTTTCCCCGTCAAAAAATGGTGCGCAAAACGGCATCCGATCTTGTAGAGTCGATCACGATCACACCGCTCAAAGATGCGACGATGATCACACTCCGGTCGGAGAAAAAGCTCAAAATCAACGCCTCCAAAACGATCGACAACACGGGACTGCGGATCCGCATCGAACCCGAAGCGGCCCTCTCCGACGCTCCGCTGCATCCCATTCCCGAACCCGCCGCACCCAAAAGTGACGATGTCGACTTCTCGTTCGCATTTCTCAAAGTGCTGTTCGTACTCCTCTTTCTGGCGGGCGTGCTCTGGTTTCTGAAACGGTGGATGATGAAAAAGAGCGGTGCTTCGTGGCTCTTCGGTGAAACGGCACAAAACGGCGATATCAGACTACTGGCGCAGAAACCGCTCGATATGCGAAACCGTATCGTACTGATCGGCTATGAAGAGCGGAAATATCTGGTACTGCTGGGAGAGAGCAATCTGCTGCTCGATCGTTTCGAAGATGACGAAGCGGCGTTCGAGACGCTGCTTCAAAAACATGGAAAGAAACTGGGAGATTTTCTGGAAGCTCAATAGCAGCTGACGGCAATATTTTCGCAGACAAACGTTTTACTGTGAATCTTATTTCCCATGCTATCACTGCATAAGTTCTCCTGATGGTGAGATTTTTTCGCTTTCCATGTCTCCTCTGCTTTGTCAAACCAGTAGGTTGCTATTTTGAGATTTTTTGGCACACCGTATCCGTTATGATACATAACACCAAGATTTTGTTCTGCAATAAAATTGCCCTGCTCTGCAAGCGTTTTGAAAATTGCGACGGCGATTTCGAACTCACCTCGCTCCAGCGCTTCCATCGCATCCGTCAGATCACTGCCTCCACAGTGGGTCTGTGGTGCAGCAGTCGCAGTCATAGTCTCTGCATTGACACACCCACATGCAGAGGGATCTGCAAAAAGTATCGAGGGTAAAGCCAGCCATAGAATCCATTTTTTCATCTCGTATCGCTCCTGTTAGATAGTATAGAAGCAATATCGGCATTCAGAACAATTTGATGAAGCACTCAGATAGCGAAATAGAGTGACTCGGGATGGTGCACCACCAATGCACTGGTGGTCTGCTCCGGATGCATCTGATAGGTCTCTCCCAGCTCGATGCCAAACTCTTCGGGACGCAGCATCTCAAACAGCTCTCTGTTCATCGCCAGGTCGGGACATGCCGCATAGCCGAAGGAGTAACGTGTACCGTGATAGCGACTCATCTTGACGTCGCGGATCGAGTGCCCCTCTTTCTCGGCGATCCCCAGCTCCAGACGGATCTGTTTGTGGATGATCTCAGCGATAGCCTCAGCCAGCTCAACGGAAATGCCGTGCAGGTGATGGTATTCACTATATTTGCCGGCAGCGTAGAGCTCCTGCTCTTTGATACTGAACTTCGGTCCCGCACTCGCCAGCTGAAATGCCACGACATCATGCCGGTCACTGCGGAAGTAGTCACTCAGACAGCGATAGGGTTTGCGCATCTGACGGGGAAATTCGAAGCGGTACTTCGCACGTTCACGCACCTTCTCAAGCGGTTCACGGTTGATCTCCTCTTCATTGTACCATCCCTCACTCTCGTCGAAGACCAGCAGTGCATCGCCATCGGCACGGCAGGGATAGTAGCCGTAGAGCGTCACCGGCTCGAGCAGTTTCTCTTTGAGAATGTCGCGTTTCATCTGCTCGAAGAGAGGCCAAAGCTTCTCCTTCTCGATCTTCTCGCGCTCCTCTTTTGTCAGCTTCTTGTTGACATACCCCCAGCGTTGATTGAAGAGCATCTTGTGGTTGATCCAGTCGAAAGCAAGCTCATCCACTTTCGCATCCATCACACGACGTCCCCAGAAGGGAGGATTGGGAATCGCGATCTCGCGACTGGGCATCTTGATCTGCGAGAGTGGCGGTATATCCTTTTTGGACTTTTTCTTCACGACAGCGACATCGAGATCCTTCTTCTCCGAACCACCCAGATTCGTATCGAAATTGCCCTCCTCGATACGGCTCATCGCAACCATTCCATCAAAGGCATCCTTACAGTAGAAGATCGGCCCGTCGTATGCCGGACGACAATACTCGTCGACAAATTTGCTCGTCAGCGCCGCACCCCCCAGCAATACAGGCAGTGTGATCTCCTTCTCTTTGAGAT
>JALWPY010000018.1:764-2224 GCA_026994915.1 Campylobacterales bacterium | reverse complement strand
GTGTTATGCTGCTCGAAGAGCTGCGCCAGTGCCTGCAGGGCGATGGGGGCGGTAAAGACACCTGCCGCACAGCCGCAACTCTCTTTGGCGCTCTGGGGATGGGGCGCGGAGTCGGAACCGAACATCACTTTGGGGTGTGCGGAGAGGGCGACGGAGAGCAGGGCTTCACGATCTTCGGGACGTTTGGCGATCGGTTTGCAGAAGAGGTGGGGCTGCAGCATGCCGCCCGCCACTTCGTCGAGCGTGATGAGCAGATGATGCAGTGTGATGGTGGCGTAGAGGTTTTCATGCCGCTCAAGTGCCGCGACACTCTCTTTCGTGGTGATGTGCTCCATGACGATCGTCAGTTCCGGAAACTGCGTCGCCAGCTCCTCGTAGACCGGGATAAACTCTTTTTCGCGGTCCATGACAAAACCGCCGCTCTCGCCGTGAATCAGCAGGGGGATTCCCAGATCGCTCATGGCCGTCAGTGTCATGTTGAGTGCCGCACTGTCGATCGTGCCGACACCCCCTTCGGAGTTGGTGGTGATGCCGGCAGGGTAGAGTTTGATCCCACGGATGTAGGGTTTGGCTTTCTCGAGATAGGCAAAGTCGTAACTATCTTTGAAAAAGAGTGTCATCAGAGGTTCGAACGTTTCATCACCGATCGCTTCCATGATGCGCGTTTTGTAAGCGATCACATCTTCGATAGTGGTGACAGGCGGGACGAGGTTTGGCATCACGATAGCTGCAGCAAACGAATGTGCAGAGAGAGGGGCGACGGTTTTGAGCATCTCGCCATCACGCAGATGCAGGTGCATATCCAGGGGAGAGTTGAGGGTCAGTTGCATAGTACTCCTTTATGAGCTCTTGCCGGCATGCTGCCGGCAAGTGTTTTGGGAGTATTATAACGTTTTTTGCGTTACAGAGCCGGTGTTGTAGCGTTTTGGTCTGGGTTTTGGATTGTGATCTTTTCGATAATCTGTTTTTTCAACGGTTTGTCCATTGCGCCGGTTTTGCTGTTTTCGATCTTTTTGACGACATCGAATCCTTCGATCACTTTGCCGAAGATCGTATATCCGCCGTTGAGCCAGGGTGCCGGTGCTACGGTGATGAAAAACTGGCTGCCGTTTGTGTTGGGCCCGCGGTTGGCCATCGCAAGAAGACCCGGTTTGTCGAAAACGACGTTGGGTTTGTACTCGTTTTCAAACTCTTTCCCCCAGATCGACTCTCCGCCGCGACCGGTGCCTGTGGGATCACCACCCTGAATCATGAAACCTTTGATGACTCTGTGAAAGATGACACCATTGTAGTATCCTTTCCGGGAGAGTTTGATGAAGTTTTCGACCGCTTTGGGGGCAATGTCCGGGTAGAGCTCCAGTTTGATAGTACCCTGGTTTGTTTTCATAACGGCAATCGGGTTTTGGGCAAAAAGCGATGCTGTAAATGCAACAAGCAGCAGAAAAAGTACTCTTTTCATG
>JALWPY010000018.1:0-754 GCA_026994915.1 Campylobacterales bacterium | reverse complement strand
TTCATGATCGTTCCTTGTGATGATAAGATATGAAATATAGTGAAATAATGGTAGCCAAAAGGGGATAAAAGATCTCTCTTTCAGCCCCCTCTGTTTTAGTGGATAAGATCCTGTCTTTTAAATTTGTAGACTTTGTTTTTGATCTTTTCGAGAATTCCGGCACCGATGAGTTGCTTGAACATGTTGACGACGGTCGGTTTACTGACATCCAGCGCCTCCATGATATCCTGATAGGAGCCGTGGAAAACACCCTCCTCATCGAGATTGTCGATGATATACTTGAGGATCTCGATCTTCTTGCCGCCGACGAGTGCCGCGAGAGAGTCGACGACGTGTGCGCACCCTTCGATCTCTTTTTTCTGGAGGATCGGCAGCATGACAGTATAGATGGAGTTGATCAGATCTTTGATGTTGATCGGTTTGATGATGTAGCCGTCCACTTTCAGATTGATCGCGTCGATCAGATATTCGGTGTCAGTATGGGCGGTGGTGATGATGACAGGAATATCTTTCTCATGCTCTTTTTTGAGCTTTTTGATCATCTCGATGCCGTTCATCACCGGCATGTTGATATCGGCGACGATGATGTCGATCGGCTGGTTCAGGGCGATTTCCAGCCCCTCTTCACCGTTACTTGCGGTATGTACCTTTTTGACGAAGTCATCCAGTATCAGCTTGGTCTGGTTCATGACATCGACGTCATCTTCTACGTAAAGCAACTCCAGGTTCTTCAGACTGTTCAAATCCACTTAAC
>JALWPY010000017.1 GCA_026994915.1 Campylobacterales bacterium | reverse complement strand
CTGCACCTCTTCGACGCTTTTGAGATGTTTCTCATGCTCTTCGATCACGATCACCTCTGTCGGCAGCGAAGCGGTCATCGTATCGAGTGTATCGATCGCTTTTTTCTTACTCAGCACTTCCAGATATTTACCGACAAAGATAAATGTGACCATCATCACAACCGAATCGAAATAAACTTCACCCCTCTGCGTCACCATCGCATAGATCGAGTAGATATAGGCCAGCGTGGCACCGGTGGCGATCAGAAAATCCATATTGATGAAGCGGTTTTTAAGCCCATACCATGCACCCCGGTAGTAGACCCAGCCGGTATAGAAGAGCGTCGGTGTCGCCAGAATAAACTCGGCGATATTGAGGATATTTTTGTAGTCACTGCGCATGCCGCTGAAGTAGCCCAGATACTGCGCAATCGCGATCCACATAATATTCATCGTCGCAAAAACACCCACCAGCAGACGTGCGTAGTAGTTACGTCGCTCTTTGTTGATACGCTCTTCCTGTATTTTAGCGTCGTAAGGGTAGGCGTTGTAGCCGATCGACTGGATTTTGGCGATGATCTCCGAGAGTTTGAGCTGCTCCGGATCCCAGACGATTTTGGCTTTGTGATTGCTGAAGTTAATCACTGCGTCGATGATACCGTCAGTTTTGTGAAGAACCTTTTCGTTGAGCCAGACGCATGCACTGCAGTGGATGCCCTCGATGATCAGATTGATCTCATAAAGCCCGTCGCGTTCTTTGATATATCTTTTAAAAAATCCTTCGGTATCGAACTTTTGCAAGTTTTCACTGACTGTTGCAGCGGGCTGCAGTTTGGTGTTTCCCACTTTGTCATAGAATGTATCCAGCCCCTCCTCTTTGAGGAGATGGTAAACTCCCTGACACCCTTTACAACAGAAGTAGCGAACCTGTTCTCCCTCCCGCTCTTCGATCATGACATCTTCATCAAACTCCAGATGACAATGATCACATGCTATTTTTTTCAAAATTAAATTGCCTTTGTTTTTGTTACAGTCTCATTTCAAGCGAATATAGTTTTGTTTTTATCGGGCTTGCAAAAGAGGCTCAAACCGTAGGGAGGATTTGTCCTCTTTTGCCAGCCCGATAAGAACAAAACGCTCCCAATTATAATACGATCTAGATTAGGAATCCGATTTTCACAAATCGCTTGACATTTTAACACTTTTTTTACTACAATAGGGCACTTTTTATCTCTTCTGTATTTTTCCATTTCGGTAAAACAGCACTATCTGTAACACAGAAGCGAACAAACTACAACAAGTAAAACTTCCAAAGAAGGCAAAATGGACAAACCACAAACCAGTAACAATGTAAAAAATGGTAAATCGAGAACCCATGTCCCCGTAGAGGGCTATACCATCGAAGATCTCAGAACCAAACCCCTCGAAGAACTCCTCCAGATCGCAGAGAAACTCAACGTCGAAAATCCCCACCAGCTCAAACGCCAGGATCTCATGTTTGAAATCCTCAAATCCCAGGTCTCACAGGGAGGATACATTCTCTTCACCGGGATCCTCGAGATCGCCAACGATGGATACGGCTTTCTCAGAGCCCTCGATGCCAACTTCTCCAACTCCTCCAGCGACGCCTACGTCAGCGCGACACAGATACGGAAGTTCGCCCTCAGAACCGGAGATATTGTCACAGGGCAGGTGCGTCCGCCCAAAGATCAGGAACGCTACTACGCACTGCTGAAGATCGAAGCGATCAACTACCTCCCGATGAAAGAGAGCCGAAATCGCCCGCTCTTCGACAACCTCACGCCGCTGCATCCTACGGAACAGCTGAAACTGGAGTATGACCCGCTCAAACTGACCGGCCGCGTCATCGATCTCTTCTCTCCGGTCGGGAAAGGCCAAAGAGGGCTTGTCGTCGCACCGCCCAGAACCGGTAAAACCGAACTCCTCAAAGAGATCGCCCACGGTATCACCCACAACCATCCCGAAGTGATGCTGCTGGTCCTGCTGGTCGACGAGCGCCCCGAAGAGGTGACCGACATGCAGCGCTCCGTCAAGGGAGATGTCTACAGCTCCACCTTCGATATGCCGGCCCAAAACCATGTCCGTGTCGCGGAACTGGTCGTCGAAAGAGGCAAGAGAATGGTCGAGATGGGTAAAGATGTCGTCATCCTGCTCGACTCTATCACCCGACTCGCACGCGCCTACAACACCGTCACCCCTTCAAGTGGTAAAGTCCTCAGTGGTGGTGTCGATGCCAATGCCCTGCACAAACCCAAGCGCTTCTTCGGTGCAGCGAGAAACATCGAAGAGGGCGGTAGTCTCACCATCATCTCCACCGCACTCATCGAAACCGGAAGTCGCATGGATGAAGTGATCTTCGAAGAGTTCAAGGGAACCGGAAACAGTGAAACCGTCCTCAACAGAAGTATCGCCGAGCGTCGTATCTATCCCGCTATCGACATACTGAAATCGGGTACCAGAAAAGAGGAGTTACTCCTTCCACCGGATGTCCTGCAAAAAGTGTGGGCCCTGCGCTCCGCCATGACGCAGATGGAAGATGTTGAAGCACTCAAATTCCTCTATTCAAAAATGCAGAAGACCGCCAACAACCAGGAATTTCTCTCAATCATGAACGAAGGCGCGTAGCACCAGTATGCGTGCGGGAGTCTTCGACAGCGGTGTCGGCGGCCTGACCGTCGTCAAGAGTCTGCGGTCACACCGCCTCTTCTCAGAAATCATCTATTTCGGCGATACCGCACGCGTCCCCTACGGAGTCAAGGACAAAAACACCATCATCCGCTATTCCCTTGAAGCACTGGAGTTTTTCAAAAATTTCGAAATTGACATTATGATCGCCGCATGCAACTCCGTCAGCGCCTATGCCATCGAAGAGCTGCGACACAACGCTCCCTTCAAAGTCTCCGGCGTCATCGAACCCGGTGTCCTCGCACTCAAAAACCGTGCTCCATCCAAAGAGAGCAGTATCCTGATTCTCGGCACCCGTGCCACGATCGCCAGTGGAAAATATGAGAAACTCCTGCGTGCGTACGGTTTTGAGAACATCACCGCCCTCGCCCCCTCACTCTTCGTCCCGATCGTTGAAGAGGGGCTCTTCGAAGGCGCGGTACTCGATACAGCGATGCAACACTACTTTGCCGAGATCGAACCACCCGACTTCATCATCCTCGGATGCACCCACTTCCCACTCATCGCCGAAGCGATCGGCCGCTACTTCCCTGAAGCGATCCTAATCCACTCCGGCGACGCGATCGTCGAGTTTCTGGAGAGAGAACACCGCCTGACAAACCGCTTTGCCAACACGCAGCTCAAACTCTTCGCCTCCGAAAACCCGGAACACCTCAAAAAGACCGCCGCACTCTGGCTCGACGATCCGACAATCGCCGCAGCGTTATAATCAGAGATCGTACGGCATACTATTTCCCCTGAGCCCGGTGCAGCGGGTGTTTGTATTCGGTCTTTTCGCAACCGCTCAAAGCGGTCAATGCAAGTACCGCAACAAGTACCAGATATATTTTTTGCATCTTTTCTCCTTAAAGTTGTGTTTTGCCGGTGAATGGAGTGTGTTCTTTGATGCGCTGACGCAAGGGCTCAGACCATCGGGAGGATTTGCCCCTGGAGTCAGTGTATCAAAGAACACACTCCACTATATCAACCATCGGAATATTCAATAAAAACTTTACCAATTTAGAGTACAATATATCAGCATATAACCCCAAAGGAAACGCAGTGTCACAAGTTTTAGCACTCAAATACCGCCCCTCCTCGTTCGAAAAACTGATCGGGCAGGAGAGCATCACACAGACCCTTACACAGGCACTCGACCAAAACAGACTCTCACACGCCTACCTCTTCTCAGGCCTTCGCGGAAGCGGCAAAACCTCCACTGCCAGAATCTTCGCCAAGTGCCTCGTCTGTGATAGCGGCCCTACCTCCACCCCATGCGAAACATGCGAAAACTGCCGGATGGCCAATGAAAACAGACACATTGACATCATCGAGATGGATGCCGCCAGCAGCCGTAAGATCGACGACATCCGAAGCCTTATCGAACAGACCAAATACAAACCCAACAGCGCCAAATTCAAGATCTTCATCATCGACGAAGTCCACATGCTCACCAAGGAGGCCTTCAATGCCCTTCTCAAAACCCTCGAAGAGCCACCTGAATATGTCAAATTCATCCTCGCCACCACTGATCCAATGAAACTCCCGCCCACCATCCTCTCACGTACCCAGCACTTTCGTTTCAAAAAGATCCCGCTGGGGGCGGTCATCAAACACCTCTCCCATATTCTCAATCTCGAAAATATCCCATTTGAAAACGAAGCGCTGGGTATCCTGACCAGAGCGGGAAACGGGTCGCTGCGCGACACCCTCACCCTGCTCGATCAGGCGATCATCTACTCCAAAAACTACGTCGACGCCAAAAGTGTCGCACAGATGCTCGGCGTCCTTGATCCTGAAGTGCTCAGCGAAATCTTCGACGCCGTGCTGCGCAGTGACCGTGAGAAAATCCTCGAAACGATCCAGGAGCTGGAAAACTACGAAGGAGAGGTAGTCATCGACGAACTCATCTCCTACCTCAAAGAGCGCTTCTTCGCCGGTGATCCACGCTTCTCGACGATGCTCAGTGATCGCTTCTTCAAAATCCTGAGCGAATCGAAAAAGCTCCTCTTTCTCAACGCTGACACCACCTTCGTACTGACGCTCCTCTTTTTCAAGATGATCGAAGCGACAAAGATCAAAGCGGTCGACGATATGATCGAAAATATGGAGTCACGCATCGCCGCCGGCACCCCCAAAGCCACGCTCTCGCATGCTACAACACCACATACCCAGAAACAAGAGGCTCCTGCAGCGACGCCTACCCCATCTCCTGCACCGGAAAACACCACCACACCTGCCCAACAAGTCAATCCCAAACCACTCACCACACCGTCTGCACCTCCTGCCCCGGCTGAGCCGTATCCTCAGGGTTCCATCACAGCAGAGAGCACAACTGCACCGACACCCGTTGCCGGAAAGACGGAGTTCAAAGCGCTCATCGACAAACTCTACGACAGAAACTATGAACTGGGAGAGTGTTTCGAGAAGAGTATCACCTTTCTCTCCTATGAAGCGAACACCCTCACTATGATGTCATGCGCTACCGATCCGTGCAAAAAACTGCTCAGAATGAGTTCGGGAATCATCAAACATTTCGTCAAAGAGGTCTACGGCCTCGAAAGTAAAATCGCTATGGAACCATGCGATCATAAACCGCAACAACAAAGTAGTAATGAAGGGGAAAAGAGCACAGAGCGAGAGCAGGCACCGCAGCAAATCGAAAATGAAAAAGAGGTAGAAAACGCCCATCCCGCCGACAGCTGTATTGCCAATCAGACCATAGGCAGTACGGAGAACAAAGAGATAGACGGAAGTAATATTCTGGAAGATCCCTTTGTCAAAAAGGCCGGAGAGCTTTTTGAGCCCTCCAGGATTATCGTGAAGTCGAAGGTGTGATTTAAAAAACTTTAAATAAGTACCACTTATTCATGAACACAGGTAACAAAGTAACTATCTGTATCCGCTTCCGGTGCTTCTGAATAGTAAGGTATACTTGTATCATTGTTTGGATTCAAATGGACAGCGTAACTGGTATCAGCATTTACTCCCGGAGTACTTGTCCATATAACTGTTGGTTTCAGATTTTCAGGGTCATTGAGTCCTGTCGTACCATCCAGATAGGCAATCGTTCTTAGTTCAGCCAAAGTTGGCAATCTCCAGCCTGCACCAAATTTTTGGCAATACGCTGCAGCAGTGATTTGAGGTGCCGCGGCACCTGCAATTGGAAATCTGGCTTCATTCGCATGTCCGGGATTGAGAGTATCTTTATCATATGTATGAATAGGAGTCCATGACAAACCTGTCACAGTATCTTGCACACCTTGTAAAGCGATACTTACATTATTTTCTGTAAGATTGACATCTATATTCGCTGTCAAATGCTTTTTTTCTATTGTATTTCCCTGCATACAGATGACTTTACGCTGTTCTGTCGCATTTTCATTGGAACTCTGACCAATAATATCATCCGTGAAATATGCTACAAATTTTCCTGCTGCCCATGATGCTGAAGTACCATCGGTAGGTTTCAGTGTCGTCGTCAGGAGATCTTTGGGAGAAGGTAAACTTTGATTATTGTCTCTACAAAATTGTACAGCCTGATCATACGTCTTGTCGACTGTTGTCGCTCCGGCAGTTCTTGTATCTGGATTGACGATCCAGATATTGCTGGCATTGCTGACAGTGATCAAATTCGGCGTATTCAATTTATCAGCAGAATATTGATATTTAGAATATGTTTGAGTTGTATTTCCACCAGTGGTTCCACCGGTATTACCTCCTGTTGTTCCACCGGTATTGCCTCCTGTTGTTCCACCCGTACTACCTCCTGAAGTGCCTCCACCTCCGCCACCGCATCCGGTGAATATCATTGCACCTGCTACAAGTGAGAGAAAAATTGTTTTTTTCATCTTTTTGATCCTTTTAAGTTGTTTTGTATGAGGTATATCGTCCAAAATGACAATCTATTTACACGATTCAGTGTACAAATAAAAAGTAAACAGATATTAATCGATTGTAATAGATTAAATATATATATTATGTATAAGAATAAATGAAATATATTGCACTCTCTGAAAAACAGAGAGTGCAAAGAGTGTTGATCAGTTATAACGTTATTGCGTCGCTTTGACACATGTCACAAAGTAGGCTTCACTCGTCACTTCGGCGCTGATCAGCGTTGTTTTGGTATTGAGATAGTAGTTTTTATCGACATTGCTATTGGTAAACTTCGTCGAAGACCAGAGGATCGGCTCTTTATTTGTATCGGCAGGTTTGGGAGCCACCAGCTCGTTCACACTGTTGTCGCTGTAATCGACCAGTGTGCGCAATTCGTTGATCGTCGGCAATCTGAAGCCGGCAGGACAGTAGTCGGCAGCTTTTTGCTGAGAAGCGGTAGTGGCATCCGGTTCGATGGCACGTCTGATCTCATCATTGTCTGTATCGACCTTCGTCCACTTCATGCCTGTCGTCTGATCGATCACGATCGAAGCGTTCTGTTCATCGGCGACAAACGTATGCGGATCGGCAGGCAACCCTTTGACACACATAACAGTATATTGTGCCGCATTACCACCGCTGATCGGTGTATCTTCCCCTGGCTCGATAACGTCGGCACCGGCAACGAAATTGACTGAGAAATAGGTATCTGCGACTTTTTGTGCCCATGTTGTCGCTTTGTCATTCTTGTCGAACTCATCTTCGAGAAGTGATGCATTCACGCCATTGCCTTTACTATAGTCAATCAAATTCAGAATCTGATCTCTACGCGCAATATGAAACCCTTTACCATTGTTTGGATTCTCGCAGAAAGCGACCGCGTCACTATATTTGGTCACAGATGCTGTTGTATTGAGCCACTTCAAACCGGTAGGACCTGTGATGATATCGCCTTGGACCGTCAGATTCTTGTCTCCGACAGGAACCGGCATCGGTGACGCTTTGAGAGGATCGACAATAAATGAAAAGATTTTCGTACTGCTATTGCCTACGCTGTCTTTGGCCGTCACAGTGACATAATATTCGTTGGAAGCGTTATCCTCGTAAGCAGGTGCCGAAAAAGTCAATGCACTGCCCGCCAGCATGAAGTGCGGTGTCTGAGAAATTGAAAACATCACGGGAGCAGAAGGATCCGTCGCCTGAAGGGTAATCGTACTATTATGCTCTTCCTGTGTATGGAAGGTAGTGGTAGGGTTGTTAAATACCGGCCCTGCTGTATCTATAGGTGCGGGAGAGCCATTGTCGCCATTACTGCCACATCCAACAGTCACTAACGCCAGAGAAGCTATCATAGAGAGTGCGAGTAAGCTTTTAACCATAAAAATCCTTTTTAACTAAATTATTTAAACTATATTTTACACGGGACACCTTAATAGTAAATAAAATAGTTAATAAAAGTTTTAGTTTTCTACCTGCTTTGTGAAATCAACACATCCTCGATCACTTTGGTGATGTCACCGTCGAGAATCGCGTCAACGTTAGAGTAGGCGATGCCGGAGCGGTTGTCCTTGACCTGACGGTAGGGTGCCAGTACATAAGAGCGGATCTGATGCCCCCATCCGATCTCACTCTTTTCCACACCGTCCTTGGCCGCCTGCTGCTTCTCCAGCTCCAGCTCGTAAAGGCGCGATTTGAGCATCTTCATCGCATTGGCGCGGTTTTTGTGCTGACTGCGGTCATTCTGACACTGCACCACCACCCCTGTCGGAATATGAGTAATACGAATCGCCGAGTCGGTCTTGTTGACATGCTGCCCGCCCGCACCGCTCGCGCGGTAAGTATCGACACGAATATCTTTCTCCTCGATATCGATGTCAATATCGTCATCCACCTCCGGTGAAACCATCACCGACGTAAAGGAGGTATGGCGCTTGGCGTTGGAATCAAACGGCGAGATACGCACCAGCCGGTGAATCCCGTTCTCCGCCTTCAGATAACCGTAGGCGTTCTCGCCCTTGACGATGAAGCTGACATCTTTGATCCCCGCCTCTTCACCCGCCTGGTAGTCGAGCTCCTCCACCTTGAAGCCCATACGCTCCGCCCAGCGCAGATACATGCGATAGAGCATGCTCGCCCAGTCCTGACTCTCCGTACCCCCGGCACCCGGGTGGATCGTCACGATCGCATTCTTGCTGTCGTCCTCACCGCTGAGCATCATCTCGATCTCCAGCTTCGTCACCTTCTCTTTCAGATTCTCCGCATCGGCGTAAAGCTCCTCGATCGTCTCGGCATCTCCCTCCGCCTGCGCCATCTCGAGCAACTCCTTCGCATCTTCAACCGCGGAGCTCGCTTCGTTGTATTTCTTGAGCATCGAAAGGATCCTGTTCTTCTCCTGCTGAATCTTCGCCGCCTCCTTCGCATCGTTCCAGAAGTCGGCCCCCTGCTCGATCTCCTCGCTCTCCTTCA
>JALWPY010000016.1 GCA_026994915.1 Campylobacterales bacterium | reverse complement strand
CGTAAAAACAGAGCCGTCACTGCAAGCACCCGTACGCTTCTGTCCAATATGGGCTACTATCTGATCTTTGTGATCACCTTTTTTATCGTTCTCAAAGTGCTTGGCATCGATCTGAGTTCCATCGCACTGGTTGCCGGTGCACTCTCTGTGGGTATCGGTTTCGGGCTGCAAAATATCATCTCCAACTTTGTCTCAGGCATGATCCTGATGGTCGAACGCAGCGTCAAGATCGGAGACTATATCCAGCTCGATAGCGACATACGCGGACATGTTGTCGACATCAAGATGCGCTCTATCACCATCAACACCAACTCCAATATCGATGTCATCGTCCCAAATCAGGATCTGATCCAAAACCGTGTCATCAACTGGACGATGAATGACAAGATACGCCGTTTCGAAATCCCTTTCGGTGTGGCATACGGCACCGATCCGCAAAAAGTGATCGATGTCGTACTTGAAGCGGTCAAAAACAGCAACTTCAACGACATCTACACCACACCTGAAAGATATACCAGAGTCATTATGACCGACATGGGTGACAGCAGTGTCGATTTTGAACTCTTTGTCTGGGTTATCGGACAGGCAATCCTCTACCCAAGACGCACTACATCACGCTTTCTGATCCTCATCTACAACGCACTGTATGCCAACGGCATCGAAATCCCCTTTCCTCAGCGCGATCTGCACATCCGCTCTGTCAATACGACACTGCCCGTTTCCATACAGGAACCTAAAGATAAGGAGCGGAAAAGTTGATCACTTTCCTGTTGCTACTTTCGGTTTTAACGGGTGTCGCCACGGGTGCATTCATCATCTTTTATGCGCTGCTGACCAAAGGACTCACCTATCTGCTCTTTTGGGGTGATCCGATGCATACGATAGCCACACTGCCGGTCTGGTATATCTACCTGATACCTATCATCTCAATCTATATCGTCAACCACCTCATCGCCCGAAACGACGCACTCAAAGAGTACGGTGTCAAAGAGATTGCTGATGCCATCGAAGCAAACAGGCTGGTATTTGGCATCAAAGAGCTGCTTATCAAAACCTTCGCTTCTGCACTCTCACTCGCCAGCGGTTTCGCCGTCGGAAACGAAGGTCCGAGTGCCGCTATCGGAGCGATGATCGCCTATAAACTACACCACTTCATGAAACTGCCCAAAGAGATGGTACGTATCTCACTGAGTATCGGTGCCAGTAGTGGTATCGCGGCGATCTTCGTCTCTCCGGTGACAGGAATCATGTTCGCAATCGAAAACATCGCCTATACATTTGTCAAAAACTATGCCGGATATCTCATGGTCGGAAGTGTTTTGGCATTTAGCGTGGTATCGCTCTTTCTGGAATCTCTGGTCTTTGGCTACTCGACGGGAAAAGCACTCAATTATCACTATCTCTACGCCACACTCTACTTCATCCCCCTCATGACCCTCTTTGTCTATTTTTATCTGGGCATGAAAGACAAAATTCTCTTTTTTATCAGAGACAGGATCGATACACATCTGCCCCATTTGAAAAAGTACATCGTCGCGATCTTACCCGGGTCGATCATCGCAACCATCATGATCTATACCCCTTTCGCCGTATTCAGCGGTCATGAAGTGGTCAAAACGCTTATCGACAACTCTTTCCACCTGCCGCTGTGGGTGATCTTTGTGATCATCATCCTGCGTATTCTGGCAACAACAGTCTCACTCTACGCCAATGCTGTCGGCGGTATCTTCATCGCACTCATGAGTATAGGCGCACTGATCGGATACGGTTTCGGGGAGGTGGTCAATACCTTCGCCCCGTGGCATGTCGAGACTTTCTATTTTGCCGCGATCGGTTCAGCTGTCTTTATGGGTGTCATCATGCGGCTGCCGCTGACAGCCATCGTTCTGGCACTGGAGACCACCTACGACTACAACGTCATCGTACCTACCGGTCTGGCAGTCGTCCTCGTTACCTGGCTGGCGACACTCAACTTCGACCTGCACAAACTCATCCTGAAAAAACAAACTGACACAAAGGAATAACCATGCAAGCATATATCTCAATACTCTCATGACATCATCGCACTCATCACCATTCTCAACCCCATCGCTGCGGCGAGTATTCTGGTGACGATAGTCTCTCACCACCGACACCGGAAAACATCCGACCTGTCGCACTCAAGGCGACACTGACCGTCATCATCGCCTCGCTGGTCACGCTCTATACCGGGCAGCTGATCTTCAAACTCTTCGGCATCAGCGTTCTCTCCCTCAAAGTG
>JALWPY010000015.1:3632-9122 GCA_026994915.1 Campylobacterales bacterium | reverse complement strand
CCCCCTGTATCTTCCCGATGATCCCGATCCTCTCCTCCATCATCGTCTCACAGTCGGGAGAGGGCAAGGCAAAGATGAGTGCGGGACGCGGGCTGTTTCTCTCTGTTATCTATGTCCTTTCGATGGCCGTCGCCTACACGATCGCCGGTGTTTTTGCCGGACTCTTCGGGGCAAATATTCAGACTGCGCTTCAAAACCCGTGGGTACTGAGCGCATTTGCTCTGGTTTTCGTCGCACTCGCTTTTTCGATGTTTGGCTACTACGAGATCCAGCTGCCTCAGTCTCTGCAGAGCAAACTGACCAAAACATCCGACTCCGCCCAGAACAAGGGTGGTCTCGTCGGTGTCGCCGTGATGGGCTTTCTCTCTGCGCTGATCGTGGGGCCCTGTGTGGCTCCGGCACTGGCGGGTGCACTGGTTTACATCGGGCAGACGGGTGACGCACTGCTCGGCGGTGCCGCACTCTTTGTCATGAGTCTGGGTATGGGTGTACCGCTGCTGATCGTCGGTGCGGGTGCGGGTAAATTTATGCCGCGTCCCGGCGGCTGGATGACGCTGGTCTCTCAGATCTTCGGTGTCGTCATGCTGGGTATCGCCGTCTGGATGCTCGACCGCATCCTGCCCGGTTATGTCACACTCTTCCTCTGGGGCCTCCTCTTTACCGGTAGTGCCATCTACATGGGTGCCCTGGAGCCTTTCAAAGAGGGGATCCGCAACGAGATGAAGCTGATTAAAGTGGCAGCGGTCATCATGCTGGTCATCGGTATCCTCGAAATCATCGGTGCCTTTACCGGCGCGACCAACCCGCTCGATCCACTTGAGAAACTCAAATCTTCCGGCAGAGCTGTCACTGCAGGCAGAGCTGCGCCTGCACAAACCGTGCAGTTTAAGATCGTCAAAAATATCGATGAGCTCGATGCCGCGATCAAAGCGAGCGACAAACCGGTACTGCTCGACTTCAGTGCCGCGTGGTGCAGCGCATGCAAGGAGCTGGAACATATCACCTTCAAAGATCCGGAAGTGATCGCACTCATGCAACACTTCACACTCCTGCGTGCCGATGTGACCAAAAACAGCCCCGAAGACAAAGCGATGCTCAAACGTTACAATCTCTTCGGACCGCCGGCGCTCATTTTCTATGACAAATCGGGCAAGGAGCGCAAAGATCTCAAGACGATCGGTTATAAACCGCCGGAAGCGTTCATCCCCATACTCAAAAAAGCACTAGGACAATCATAATATGTTACTTACCATTGGAATCATCTACTTTATCTACGTGTTGACGAAGATCTATGTCTCGACGATGGAGATCGGGTTCGTCACCAAAGCGAAACAGGACCCTGCCGTCATCCTGGACCCTTCAAACTATATCAAGGCGGCCAACTACAAGATTGCGACGCAGCGGATGGAGATGCTCTCCACCCTGGTCGAATATCTCATGTTCATCTTCTGGATCGGTTTCGGTCTCAGATGGCTGGAGAAGGTGATCACAATCCAGGACCCGACTCTTAAATCGGTCGCCTATGTCATGGCTTTTGTGCTCATTGGCTATCTTGTCTCCCTGCCGTTTGATCTCTACAAAACCTTCTATCTGGACAAAAAGTTCGGTTTCTCCAACATGACGCCCAAACTCTATATCATCGATACCCTCAAGTCGGCTGCACTCTTTTTCGTTTTCGGTGGTGCAATCATCTATGTACTGGTCAAATTTATCGCAATGGGAGATAACTGGTGGATCTGGGGATTTGGATTTATCTTTCTGGTCATCCTCGTCATCAATCTGATCTACCCGACCCTGATCGCCCCGATCTTCAACAAGTTCGAAGTGCTCAAGGATGAGAGACTCAAAGAGTCTATCGAGAAGCTGCTCGCGACTGTCGGACTCAAAAGTGAAGGGGTCTTCACGATCGATGCAAGCAAGCGAGACAACCGTCTCAACGCCTACTTCGGCGGACTGGGCAAAAGCAAACGCGTCGTCCTTTACGATACACTGGTCCAAAAGCTCAACGAACACGAACTGCTTGCCGTCCTGGGCCATGAACTGGGCCACTATAAACATAAAGATATCCTCAAAAATATCTTTATGACCGGGACACTCATGTTCATCATGTTCTACATCTTCGGCCATCTTCCACAGGCGCTTTTCGATGCAGTCGGTGTCCCCAAAGCACCTCATACGATCATCGCCTTTTTCCTGATCTTTGCACCGATCATCAGCTTCTTTTTCATGCCGATCGTCGGCATCGTCAGCCGGGCGAACGAGTATGCTGCAGATGCCTTCGGTGCCGAATCACAGGATGCCCCCGCCCTTGCCAACGCGCTGCAGAAGCTGGCAAACGAAAACAAGAGCTTTCCCAAATCGCATCCGCTCTTCATCTTCTTCTACTACACCCATCCGCCGCTGATCGAGCGGCTGCGTCATCTGGGCGTCAAAATAGACGATGAGCCGAACCCTTAGCATCCGCGAAGCGCTCAAAACTGCCTCGAAAGAGCTCGGGAACGCTAAAGAGGCAGCGCTGCTGCTCGCCTCACATCTTGAACGTGACCGCCTCTGGCTCATGACACACGATCAAGTGCCACTCGAAGATCCCGAAGGCTATTTTGCACTCGTCTCCCGACGCAAGGCGCATGAGCCGATCGAATATATCACCCGAAAAGTAAGTTTCTATGGAGAGGAGTTCTTCATCCGGCCCGGTGCGCTGATTCCGCGGCCCGAGACGGAACTGCTGATCGACCGGGCCAGAGAGATTATCGCCTCCGAAAAGTTAGAGCGTGTCGCAGAGATCGGCACCGGCAGCGGCATCATCGCAGTCATGCTGGCAGGTTTTTTCCCCGATCTTCAGATCACCGCGACCGACATCAATCCCGAGGCACTGGCGATCGCCCGTGAAAATGCCCGTCGTTTTGGGGTAGAGGCACAGATCACCTTCATCGAGACCTCTTATCTGGAGGGCATTAACCAAAAGTTTGATATGATCCTCTCCAATCCACCCTACATCGCCCGTGATTTTCCGCTGGAAAAACCGCTTGGTTACGAGCCGCAAAACGCCCTTTTCGGCGGCGAAAGAGGGGACGAGATACTCAGAGAGATCATCGATATCGCCGTAGCTAGAGGGGTGCGTTATCTTGCATGTGAGATGGGATATGACCAGCGGGCACCATTAGACGATTATATGCATGAAAAGGGCATCGATCAGGTACGTTTCTATCAGGATTACAGCGGTTTCGACCGCGGTTTTATCGCCACACTCAAGGAGTAAATCATCGAAGCCAGAGATGTTGTAGTTTTTAACCATGTACGCAAGGCTTTCGGGTCCAAAGTGGTCCTCAAAGATATCAGTTTTCGGGTACAGGAGGGGAAGATCTGTGTCGTCATGGGCCCCTCTGGTACCGGTAAATCGACGGTCATCAAGCACATCGTCGGTCTTTTGAAGCCGACTTCGGGTGAAGTAGTTGTAGAGGGTACGCATGTCGAGACTGCAGACGAAGAGACACTGCTGAAAATCCGAAAAAAGGTGGGGTTCGCGTTTCAGTTCGGGGCACTTTTTGACAGTATGACCGTCTATGAGAATGTCGCTTTTCCACTCCATGAGCATACCGATCTGCCGGAAGAGAAGGTTGCGCAAAAGGTGCGTGAAGCGATCTCGATGGTGGGGCTCGATCCTGACGAAGTGATGTCGCTCTATCCCGATGAACTGAGCGGTGGTATGCAAAAGCGTGCCGCGATCGCAAGGACCATCATCCTGCGCCCCGATATCATCCTCTACGATGAGCCGACATCGGGGCTCGATCCGATCGCCAGCGATCTTATTTCAAGGCTGATCGTCAAACTGCAGAGAGATCTGGGAACCACATCGATCGTTATATCGCATGATATCAAGGAGAGTTTCAAGATAGCCGATCAGATGATCATGCTCTATGAAGGGAAAGTGCTCGCCGATGCGGATCCCGAATTTTTCAAAAAGACGGACAATCCGCTGATCAGACGATTTGTAGATGGCATCAGCGAGCTGGCGCTCGAAGAGGAGAACGGTAAGTAGCCGTCAGGCCGTTTCACACTTCTCTTCCAGTGCTGTTTCAAGTCGCTGCATCAGTGAATCGGGTGTGTCGTTCTCTTCGTGCACAGTTAGTGCGTAGTCGAGTTTGACATGCATGTTGACGAAGCGTTTGGCTTCGCAGATACTTTTGATCAGATGGGCAATCTTCTGTGCCGACTCTTCGCTGCATTCGGGCAGCAGAAGCAGGAAGCGATCTTCATCCCATCTTGCCAGCACATCGTGCTCACGCGTTTCGAATTTGACATTTTCAAAGAGTTTTTCTGTCGCCTCTTTCACGAAAAACGGATCATCTTTTTCCCACGTCATCTTGAAAAGAACGAATGAAAGCTCTTTCTCATTGTTACGGTCATTGTGGATATCCGAATTTGCAAAAGCGGTCAGTTTCTCTTTGGTGTAAGTCGCCAGAAAATCATCGAACGACACCTGGTCCCGCAATCTCTCAGAGCGTAAAAACGCTTTGATAAAAAACATTTTCTTTCCAACCATAGGAATATACCTGCCTTTAATTTTTTACAAGTACACTTTCGTACTTACCTAGCAAATCGGACTTTTGAAAATTTTTGTTAGATAAATTTTAACTTTTATCAAAACTAAACAGTTTGTGTTACCTTTTTTCCACAATGTAAAATTCACATGACGCAAAAAATCAATCTCTTTATTTTTTGCGCACAATGACAAAATTATCAAACCATTATACACTTTTTTGACTTTCATCGTCAGAAAAATCGCCAAAAATGCGACAAAATAACTAAAACTTTTTTTCGCATTACCGATATAAGAGTAAGCCTTTGCGGTACTCTTTTTCAACTCCTCCTCTTTTGGGGTACTGCAGGGCCTCTTTCAACTTGTCCTGTATCAGGTAAACAATTTTAACGCTTTTTCCAGATCCTCCGTCGTATCGATACCGAAACTTCTGCTCTCCACTTCCACCATCGCGATCTTTTGACCATAGTAGAGTGCACGCAACTGCTCCAGCTTTTCGATATCTTCCAGCGGAGAGGTACCCAGCGTACAAAATTTTTCGAGACTCTTTTTCGTGAAGCCGTAGATACCCAGGTGTCCGAAATAGTCCAGGTGCTCTTCTCTGTCATAGGGAATCTTGCTGCGCGAGAAATAGATGGCGTAGCCGTCATGGTCCATAATCACCTTGACATGGTTGGGGTCACCTGCAAAAGAGGGCGGGATCTTTTTGTAGCAGCTTGCCATCATGAGCGCTTCTCCCGTCTCAATCGACTGACGCACCCTCTCATAGACCTTTTCGACCACTTCCGGTTCGATGAAAGGCTCATCCGCCTGGACATTGACGATGATCTCGTCGGCATCGACACCCAGTATCCGTGCCGCTTCGTTGATACGGTCGGTACCGCTTTTGTGTTGGTCTGAGGTCATCACCGCTTCGAAACCGTACGCCTCGGCCACGTCCGCTACCTCTC
>JALWPY010000015.1:0-3622 GCA_026994915.1 Campylobacterales bacterium | reverse complement strand
TACCTCTCTGGCATCTGTCGCGATCGCGACCTGATCGATCTCTTCGACACGCTTTGCGGTAGCGATCACCATGGGAAGACCGTTGATATCTGCGAGTACTTTTCCGGGAAAGCGGCTGGAAGCCAGACGTGCGGGTATGATTATCATCTATAGACCTTTAGGGATTATTTGGTTACAATTTTGACTTTATTGGGAGTCCGACGAGAGGCTCAGACCGCAGGGAGGATTTGTCCTCGAAGGAGGAACTCCCAATAAAGTCAAAAACAGGTAAGAAATGGTAACAAAAAAAGGTTTATGCTTTGTATCTCTATCAGGAGCGTGACGGCTTCCTCTTCAACTCGGACGCGCACTTCCTCTACGACTTCATCTCCCGTTTCTCCCCGCGGGGAAACCTGCTCGACATCGGATCGGGGTGCGGCATCGTCGGTCTGCTGACGGCCAGAGATTTTCCGGTCCGGCTCACGATGATCGACATCCAGTCCCAAAACGCCCTCCTCTCGGCCCAAAACGCCCGTATCAACCGGATCAAAGCCGAAGTGATCGAAGGGGATTTTCTTCAGTATGCTTTTGAAAAGCGTTTTGACTTCATCGTCTCCAACCCACCCTATTACCACAGCGGTGCAGACCGGAGTGACAAAGCACCTGTAGCCATCAGCAAACATGCCGCGTTTCTGGAATTTGAAGCGATGGTCGCCAGGATCAACACGATCATCCAGCCCAGAGGGCACTTCCTCTTCTGCTACGATGCCAAACAGTTGCCCGATCTGATGGCCGTACTCCATGCCGCGAAGTTTCGCGTCAGCGATCTGAGGTTTGTCCACGGTACCGCCCAAAAGCCTGCGCAGCTGGTGCTTGTACATGCCAGAAAAGGTTCCCGTGCACTGACCAAAATCCACCCTCCTCTGATCCATTTCCAAAACGCAGAGATGACAGAAGAGGTAAAATCCATTTATCAAAAAACAAGGACATATAGTATAAAATGCAAGATATCATGAAAGAGGAGGGGTTCGATTATCGATTTGACCCCTCGAAGTGCGCCGAGTGCCAGGGCAAGTGCTGTACGGGTGAGAGCGGATATATCTGGCTGACGCCTGCAGAGATGCAGAAGATCGCAGATTTTTTGCATATTTCACCTGAAGATTTCAAAGCCCGTTATCTTCACAAGGTGAAGTATCGCTACTCCCTCAAAGAGCGGAAGTGCGGCGAGAGTTACGAGTGTATCTTTTTCGACACTGAAGCGAAAAACTGCTCGATCTATCCGGTACGCCCTTCACAGTGCGCCACTTTTCCCTTCTGGGACTATTTTAAACAACATATAGACGAGGTGGTCGAAGAATGTCCAGGTATCATCCTACCCAACCCATCCTAGCAGCACTGCTCGTGCTGACATTTTCTGCATGCGCCAGAAAAGCGGAAAATGTACAACCACTCCCTCTGCAGCAGTCCAAAGTCGTCCATGTGAATGTCGACAACAATATTACCAAAATCGAAACGTATGCCATCATCGCGATGGATGCCTATGAGAGGCATGATTTTGCCACAGCTGCCGTCTATTTCGAGAAACTCTACGATCTCGATCCGCAGAAAGCGTATCTTATCGACGCAATCAAAGCAGCGAGCATGGTCAAGGATTTTCCGCGTATCAGAAGGCTTATCGAAAAGGGCCAGGGTGAATTTGGTGACGACAAATTCATCAACCGCTATCTCGTCGCATACTATCTCGACAAAGGCGAGATCGACAAAGCCGCCAACGTCGTCCGCAAGCTGCTCAGAGAGAAACCGGACGAGAAAGATTTCGAACTGGCTGCCCTCCTCGCCAAACTCCAGGGAAATCCGAAACGCGCCAAAAACTACTTCCTCAAAGCCTATCGTCTCAAACACAACCCGCGCATACTGCTCCAGCTGAGCGAGATCCTGCTGCGACAGAACAAAACAGATGAAGCGATCCGCCTGATGGAGACGCATGTACGCATCTACGGCTGCGACAAGGCACTCTGCACCGCACTGGTCAAGATCTATACGCAGAAACAGGATCTGGGTGCACTCGCATCCCTCTACAAAAAGCTCTATGTCACGACAAAGGATCCACTCTACGCCAATGCACTGCTCGAACTCTACAGCTACGAGAAAAACTACGATGCGGCGATCGCTTTTTTGAAAAAGTACCATTTCGACGACGAGATACTGCTCGATGTCTACACCGCCAAAAAAGATTACAAAAAAGCGTATGATCTGGCGATGAAACTCTACAAAGAGCGGCTCGACCCGAAATTTCTCGCAAAAGCGGCGATTCTGGAGTATGAGAGTACCCCGAAAAAGAGCAAAAAATTGTTAAAAGATGTGATCGCCAAGTTTGAAAAGTCGGTCTATCAGCTGGAGAGTGCCCTCTACTACAACTACTACGCATATCTGCTGATCGATCATGATATCGATATTCCCAAAGGGATCGAACTGGTCAAAAAAGCGCTCGCGCTCGAACCCGACTCCCTCTTCTATATCGATACACTCGCATGGGGATACTTCAAAGAGGGAAAATGCGACGAAGCCTACAGACTTATGAAGCCTTATGAAAATGAGAAAGAGCCTGAAATCGTCGAACATATCGAAAAAATCAAACAGTGTCTAAAGGAAAAGAAACAGTGATTCTCGACAAGATTCTCAAAGAGACAAAAAAACTGGTCAAAGAGCGTGAAAAGGCGCTTCCGCTGGACTGGCTGGGACGTTCACTCGCCTACAACCCCTACGTGCCGCGCGATGTCAAGCCTTACCTCACATCCACACCGGAGAACCCTTACCGCATTATTGCCGAAGTGAAAAAAGCGAGCCCTTCCAAGGGGGTGATCCGCGAAGATTTCGATCCCATCGCGATTGCGCAGGCGTATGAAAAAGCGGGTGTCGATGCGATCAGTGTGCTGACGGAACCCTTCTTTTTTCAGGGAGATATCGAGTATCTGACCGGCATACGCCGTTACACCGGTACGCCGCTGCTGCGCAAAGATTTCATCTACTGTGAGTATCAGCTGGTCGAAGCGCTCGTCTACGGAGCCGATTTCGTGCTGCTGATCGCCAAGATGCTCTCCAAAAAGGAGCTCAAAGATCTGCTCAACTACACCTGGCATCTGGGGATGAATGCACTGGTGGAGATTCATGACAAAGAGGACCTGAAGAAAGCGATCCATGCCGGTGCCGATATCATCGGGATCAACCACCGCAATCTCGAAACCTTCGAGATGGATATGCAGCTGAGTGAAAAGCTCATCCCGCTGATCCCCAACGGCAAGATCATCGTCGCCGAAAGCGGTATCAACGACAAAGAGACGATCCACAGGCTGCATGATGTCGGTGTCGACGCCTTCCTGATCGGTGAACACTTCATGCGTCAGGACGATATCGTCTCCTCCGTCAGGGCACTGAAGGAGTAACCGATGGAGAAGATGGTGGCCGCAGTCGAAAAAACGATCGCCTTTTTCGCCAAAGTCGCCGCACTGCTCGTCATCGCCCTCTCCCTGCTCGTGGTCTACGACGCTGTCAGCCGCTATCTCTTTCACAGCGGTTCGGTCGCATTGCAGGAGCTGGAGTGGCACCTCTTCGACATCCTCTTTCTGCTGGGGCTCTCCTATAC
>JALWPY010000014.1:21676-30873 GCA_026994915.1 Campylobacterales bacterium | reverse complement strand
GCAGGGGCCCGAAAAAGTGGATTAACTGCAGCCGCAGCTTCCGCCGCCGCCGTGTCCGCCGCCACTCTGTGTACCACCGCCTGCGGCACCGCCGGTAGAGCATGCGCTCACGCCCGGAGGGGTTGTCGGCTGGATCGCTTCGTTGTCGACACCACCCTCTTCGTTGATACGCTCTATCTCATGCCACAGTTTTCTTGCTGCCTGCTGATAGCGTTTGGCTGTTTCAGATTCAGGCTGATGGAAAACGACTGGTTTACCGGTATCGCCACCCTCTCTGACCGCCGGCTCGATCGGTATCTCGCTGAGTACTTGCGTATTGAACTGTTCTGCCAGTGGCGCTGTAGTTCCTTTACCGAAGATGTCATACTCCGTACCGTCGGATGGGCAGATAAATCCGCTCATATTTTCGACGATTCCCGCGATGGGAATATGCAGTTTTTCAAACATATCCAGACTTCTGGTCGTGTCGTCCAATGCGACTTTCTGTGGTGTCGTGACACAGACACCTGCCGTGACGGGAACGCTTTGCGCCAGTGTCAGCTGTGCATCACCGGTTCCGGGAGGCATATCGATGACGAGTACATCCAGATCGCTCCAGAGGATATCCTGCAGCAACTGCTGGATCGCCTTCATGATCATCGCACCTCTCCAGATGAGCGACTGTCCCTCTTCCATCAGTGAGCCCATAGACATCACTTCCACGCCGTGGCTGAGGATAGGCTTGACTTTGTTGCCCACGATCTCCGGCTGTTGCCCTTCGATCCCCATCATACGGGGAATATTCGGTCCGTAGATATCGGCATCGAGCAGCCCCACTTTTTTGCCTTGCATCGCCAGTGCGATCGCGAGATTGGTTGTCGTGGTCGATTTGCCCACGCCACCCTTTCCAGAACTGACCATCACAAAGTTCTTCACCTGCGGGGCAATATTTTTACCCTGTGAACTGGACTGTTTTGGCATTTTTGGCTTGGTAATCACGATGTCAATTTTACTTGCCCCCAGAAGCTGGAGCTTTGCCGTGATATCGTCTCTGAGTTGCTGCTCCACTTCCGGAGCAGAGGAGGAGATATCTACCTCGACATAGACATGATCATCGCTGACATCGATATCTTTGACAAAACCGAAATCTACGATACTCTTCGTAAATCCCGGATAGGTCACTTCTTTGAGTTTCTCTTCTACTGCATCTCTTGTTATCATTAATTCCCCTGATATTTTTTATTGGTTGTTATTATAGCGTATTTTTAGAGACTGTGCTCTGCCACAATCTCCTGAGTAATCTTGTACGAGCAAAACTTCGGTCCGTGCCTATCTTTTTGAAACGACATGCGGCAAAGCCGCCTGCCGTTTCGCTGAAGCTTTGCCTGTCGGCAAGAGTGCGGGCGTCACACATCGCTACAGACTATGCTCTGCCACGATCTCCTGAGTAATCTTGTACGAGCAGAACTTCGGCCCGCACATGGAGCAAAACTCCGCCTCTTTGAAGACGTCCTGCGGGAGTGTTTCGTCATGGTACTCTTTGGCACGCTCCGGATCGAGTGCAAGCTCGAACTGTTTCTTCCAGTCGAAAGCGTAGCGCGCATCGCTCATTTCGTCATCCACTTTCATCGCATCTTTTCTGCCTCTGGCGATATCCGCCGCATGCGCCGCAATTTTGTAGGCGATGATTCCGTTCCGGACATCTTCGGCGTTGGGTAAGCCG
The DNA here is from genome assembly GCA_026994915.1 of Campylobacterales bacterium. GTDB lineage: Bacteria > Campylobacterota > Campylobacteria > Campylobacterales > QNZT01 > QNZT01. Next base: position 29,171 of record JALWPY010000014.1, on the reverse strand, counting down.
AGGTGCTCTTTGGGTGTGACGTAGCAGAGCATGCTGGCTCCGTGCCATCCGCCGATCGCCGCACCGATCGCTGAGGAGATGTGGTCGTATCCCGCCGCGATATCGGTCACCAGCGGTCCAAGGATATAGAACGGCGCTTCATGACAATACTCCTGCTCGAGCTTCATGTTGCGCTCGATCTGGTTCATCGGTACATGGCCCGGCCCTTCGATCATGACCTGCACATCTTTCTCCCAGGCTCTGAGTGTCAGTTCGCCCAGCACCTTCAGTTCACTCAGCTGTGCCGTGTCGCTCGCATCGTAGAGACATCCGGGTCGCAGACTGTCGCCCAGTGAGAGCGATACGTCATATTTACGGCAGATTTCGAGAATATCATCATACGCCGTATAGAACGGATTCTCTTTGTGGTAGTGCATCATCCAGGCCGCCATCAGTGAACCGCCGCGGCTGACGATACCCATCTTGCGTTTGGCGACATGCGGCATGAACTCCAGCAGGAATCCCGCATGAATGGTAAAGTAGCTGACACCCTGCTGCGCCTGACGTTCCAGCACTTCGAGCATCTTTTCGATCGTCAGATCCTCGATTTTGTTGTTGACATCATGCAGTATCTGATAGATAGGCACTGTCCCGATCGGGATGGTCGCATTGGCAATGACCTCTTTGCGGATCGCATCCAGATCGCCGCCGGTGGAGAGATCCATCAGCGTGTCGGCGCCATACTTCTCCGAGACTTTGAGCTTCTCCACCTCCATCTGCGGATCGGATGCGAGTGCCGAAGAGCCGATATTGGAATTGATCTTACACTTCGCGGCGATACCGATCGCCATCGGTTTGAGGTTGGTGTGGTTGATATTTGCCGGGATGATCATACGCCCTCTGGCGACTTCACTGCGCACCAGTTCGGCGTCGAGATTCTCGACCTGTGCCACATAGTACATCTCTTCAGTGATGATCCCCTGCTTTGCATAATACATCTGGGTTCTTATCTGATCGTTTTCACGTTTTTTTACCCATTCTTCTCTCATAATTTCCCCTATAAATAATTGGTACAGACAATTCTACAACAATATAGATAACGAACGCTATATTAGGGAAAAAAAAGCTTTTTATATGTATAATTCCGTAACACTTTAAACAATAAGGACAAAAATTGCCTGATTTAACACTCGTGATCCTTTCAGCCGGTAATTCTACCCGTTTTGCACAGAGGGTCAAGAAGCAGTGGCTGCGTATCGGGGAGAAGCCGCTGTGGCAATTTGTCGCCGATACACTTGCAGGCGAAATCGATGCCAAAAGCTGTATCATCACCGCCCACCCTGACGAAGCCGCCTATATGCGCCTGCACGGAGACTACACAATCGTCACGGGAGGTGCAAGCAGGCAGGAATCTCTTAAAAATGCACTCGAAAAGGTCGAGACCCCATGGGTACTCGTAACCGATGTCGCCAGAGCATGCGTCCCCGAAACGATGCTTCAGCGCATTCTCGAAGCGAGAGAGCGTGCAGATATCATCGTCCCCTATCTGGCTGTCAGCGACACGGTAGTGTATCAAAACGAAACAATCAATCGCGATGAAGTAAAATTGATTCAGACCCCCCAGCTCTCCCGCACCGAAACACTGCGCAAAGCACTCGACTCCGAAGTGCTCTACACCGACGACAGCAGTGCCGTCAAAGCGATCGGCGGTACGGTTTATTATGTAAAAGGTTCAATAAACGCTAAAAAAATTACAGTATTTGACGATTTAGAAGCGTTACCTTGTTTGAAGGCTCCCACAGCGAGCATCAAAACAGGAATCGGATTTGATGTGCACCGCTTCTGCCGGGACAGAGAGATGGTCCTGGGTGGTGTCGTTATCGACTCCGAATTTGGGTTCGAAGCCCATTCGGACGGAGATGTGGCACTGCATGCACTGATCGACGCCCTTTTGGGTGCGATCGGTGCCGGCGATATCGGTGAACTTTACCCCGATACCGACATGGCGAACAAGGATATCGACTCCAAAAAGATGCTCGCAGAGGTGGTCCGTTTCATTACCGGCACCGGCCACGAGATCGAAAACGTCGATATCACGATCATGGCGCAAACGCCGAAACTCTCTCCCTATAAAGAGAGAATGAGAGAGACGATCTCCCGGATTCTGGGAATCGCACCGATCAATGTCAATATCAAAGCGACGACGACCGAAAAGCTCGGTTTTGTCGGACGCAAAGAGGGTGTCGCGGTCGAAGCCGCCGCATCCGTAAAATACTATAACTGGAAGAGAATATGAAGATTTTAATCGTTGAAAATGAGATATACCTGGCACAGAGTATTTCGACCAAGCTGACGGAACTGGGACACAACTGTGAAGTCGCCACCACGATCAAAGATGCTATCAGAGATGAAGAGTTCAATGCAGTACTGCTCTCCACCAATATCTCGGGCCAAAACTTTTATCCTGTCATCGAACACTATCAAAACGCTATCATTATCCTGATGGTCACCTATGTCAGCAACGACACCGTCTCCGGACCACTCAAGGCGGGTGCGGACGACTATATTCTCAAACCTTTCATGATTGAGGAGCTGGTGCGTAAACTGAACCACCTCCAGGACTATATCAGTTTCAAAAAGGAGAATGAAACCTACCGCAGTTACATCGACCATCTGCTTAAAAAGAAACCGCCGCAGGAGATCACAAACAAGACTTCCCTGCCGGTACTGCTGCGTGTCAACTACCAGAAAAACGCCGACGCGATCGTTTTCAAATATGCACAGGAGTATAACGAGTCTTTCACTTTCATCTCTCTCGACGATGCCGACGCCCTTTCCCAGCTGAAGAAGATTCAGGAGAGTGAGCTGATCTACCTGATCAACTTCCAGAATCTCAAAAAGAGTGATAAACTAAAGGTTTTATCTCTTATTCAAAACAGGCGTGTTATACTCTCCACTACCGATATGAACGATATGTGTGACGATGCAATCGAATGTATCGACGTCAAAAATGATGAAGGTGTTTTTGAAAAAGGAGATATTCTCTCCATCGAAAACTATGTCAAATATATCATCGTCAAATATCAAAACAAGTTTCCGGATACCGAACTCTCCAAAAAGCTGGGGATTTCCAGGAAAAGTTTATGGGAAAAACGTAAAAAGTATGGGATCTCCAAAAAGAAATAATGAAATTCATCTCGACAACGAGGCACTGAGCACACTCGCGATGGCCAAAGAGGGGATTCTCTCCCCTGTCGACAAACTGATGAACCGTGAAGAAGCCGAAGAAGTCGACCGCACTTCACGCTACAAAGGCCGTTTTTTCCCTTTCTCCTTTATCCTCGCCCCCTCCGGCAAACGCAACGAAAAAGTACTCGAACAGGCCCAGAAAGGCGATATTCTCTACCTCGTCGTCGACGGGCAAAACCGCGGTGAGATTGTCGTGGAAGATATCTTTCCTATCGACCGGGATGCGCGCGTCGAAAAGATCTTCGGCACTACCGATCCCGAACACCCCGGCGTACGCGACACCTATGCCAGGCTCGGACACTATGCGATCAGCGGTGACTACAAAGTCGACTGCAGTGCGATCCGCAGTGTCAAAAACGCTATCACCACAATGATCGAACGCACCAAGGCCAAGAAGGTCTCCGCCATCATGATCTCGGGCAAGCCGTTGCATCGGGGACATGAGCGCTTCATCCGCATGACGCTGGAGAAGAGCGATCTGCTGGTACTCTTTCTCCTCAAACCCTACAAGAAAGATACCTACTCCTACGAACTGCGGCACAAAGTACTCAAATATTTCGTCGACAACTTCCTGCCTACCAACCGGGTGCTGATCGTACCCTTTGAAAACACCTACATCTTTGCCGGATTCAACAATCTGATCCTCGACGCCATCGCCGCCAAAAATTTTGGCTGCAACCATCTGGCTGTCGGGCAAAACCATGCCGGTATCGGACTCTACTACGACAAGAGCGGGACCAAATCGATCGTCGACCATTTCAACGATCTCAATATCACCATCGATGTCAGCAACGAGTTCGTCTACTGCAACATCTGCAAAACACTTGTCAGTACCATGACCTGCCCGCACGGCAGCCATCACCATATCTCCTACAACTCAGAATTTATCCTCGAACTGCTCAATGCCGGTGTCCTGCCTCCCGCCGTACTTGTACGCAAGGAGATCTCCGCCATTCTGCTCAGTCAGCTCTACCCCAACCGCTTCGACAAAATCATCCACAAATACAACAATTTCTTCCCCAGTGAGGGGCTTCTCGAAGAGATGACCGAAGAGAAGTTCTATCTGGAGATCATGAAGCTGCATCAGACGGCATCACTCACCTAAGGGAACTCATGCGTAAACTTTTCCTCACTTTTTTCTATACAGGTCTGCTACCCAAAGCACCAGGCACTTTCGGTACCATCGCGGGGGCACTCGCCGCACTCCCGATCCTCTGGTACTTTCCCCCTACAACACTTTTTCTCGCCTCACTGCTCCTGACACTGATCGCCATCCGTGAGATCAATGCAGAAGAGGCACAAAGCGGTATCCACGACGCCAGTGAAATCGTCATCGACGAAGTGGCGGGGGTCTGGCTGGCACTTTCAATGAGTTCGGGCAACTGGTATCAGATCGTTTTTACAGTGCTCTATTTCCGCCTCTTCGATATCTGGAAACCCTCCGTCATCGGACGGATCGACCGTGAAGTCAAAGGGGGTCTGGGTGTCATGGGTGACGACCTGCTCGCCGGTGTCTTTGCCGCGATCTGTTCGGCGGGAACCTATCAGGCGCTCCAATACCTGCACCTTGTTTAGAAAACTCCTCTATGCCATACTCGCTGTGGCGCTTGCGGTCCTCCTCCTCTTCCTTTCACTCGGTTTCATCGTCGATGCCGGAGAGAGGCCGGTCAAGGCCGACCTGATCGTATCACTGGGCGGCGGTGACGGCAGACGGATCAAAGAGGCACTGAAGCTTTGGCAGGAGGGCTACTCCAGATCGGGCAAATTTCTCTATACCGGGCGTGACATCGTCAACCCCGCCCTCAAACCGCCCGCATCCTTCAGCAAGCGCACTTTTTTATTGCAACATGGTGTGCCTGCGGAAAAGATCGTCTATGTCCCCAGAGGGGTCATCTTCAACACTGCCGAAGAGCTCTTTTTCATCCGCGACTATATGCTGCGTCATGGATACAAAAGCGTGCTAATCGTCAGTTCTCCCGAACATACGGGGCGTATCAGATTGCTGGGGAAATGGCTCTCTGGATTTGAAAAAGCTGGAATGAAACTACATACTGCATCCTTTCATGATCCCACATGGCAAAGAGAGTGCTATTTTCACTACTGTAATAACAGAAAGCGTGCCTTTATAGAGTTTGAAAAACTGATCTACAACTTACTAAAATATTCACCTCTAACAATCGAAAAAACGCAATATATGAAAAAAAAGAAGAGTGCTTTATGGGAATCTCTGTTCAATTCTTTATAAAACGACAACAGTGATGTATGGATGTATGCGAACGAATACAAAAAAGGCAGAGCCTTTTACTCTCCGATTAAATAAATAGAGGTTTTAACCGATTTATTCCTAATAAAATATATACAAAGGCGAAGTTATGACACAAAACTCCCTAATGCACTCCCTCTTTTTTCGCATGCGCATTGTACATTTTATAGGTATGGCTCTGCTGATTATCAATGGTGTCTTCTTTACTGACAACATAATTGGTTCAATCATACAGTACGTCACAGCAGCTGTAATCCTTGTCCATGATCTTGACGAGAAATACAATGGGGTAGATGCTGCCAAAAAGATGATCGCCTATCTCTCCGGCTTCAAAGCAGGCGACAGACTCGATGTCGATCTCAAATATTCCAGTGAGTACAACCAGATGGCGCATCTGATCAACGACTTTTCTGCAAGACTTGCGGATGCACTCGATATTTCACAAAGTGCAGGAGAGACTGACAGAGTATCCAAAGAGATGGCAAACCTCTCAAAAAATGTTGCCAGCCATACCGAAGATATCAATAAGGCGATCGAAAATTCGATAGAACAGCTCCATATCTCTTTGCAAAACAGCCTCGAAAACGGATCTATCTCGAAAGCTTCAAGTGAAAGTATCGAAAAAGCAGGAGCGATCTTCGAAAAACTTCAAAATGATATTCGCCAACTCAATGAAACACTAAACAGACGCAATGACGAAGAGAATGAGATCAATAGCAGTCTGCAGAATCTCTCCCAACAATCAACCGAAGTTAAAGGTGTCCTCAACATTATCAGCGATATCGCAGATCAAACCAACCTCCTTGCCCTTAATGCTGCCATCGAAGCGGCACGTGCCGGCGAACACGGTCGGGGCTTCGCAGTTGTCGCAGATGAAGTACGACAGCTTGCAGAACGTACGCAGAAAAGCTTATCCGATATTAACACCACTATTAATATTATCGTACAGGGAATCGCCAATGTCGGTACCGAAATGCAAAACAGTATCAAAGAACTGGAAACAATCGTGGATCACACCAACAACGTCAATCAGCAAATCAATACAGGAAGAGAGATCATCAAAAGCGCTTCACTGCTAAGCAGTGAAAGTGCAAAAAAATCACAGTTTATGGAACAGAGAATTGCACAGACAGAGAAACTGATCAATGCAGCCAGAGAACGTACGCTGCAAAACAGTGAAGAGATCGAAAAGATCTCCAAACTCAGCATACATGTTGCTTCCAGTGTTTCCGAGCTTAGAGAGAAGGCCCAGGCAGTTTGAATTTAGGTAAAAACAACAATGCAAAAGCAGGCTCTGATGAAACCTGCTTCTCTCTTTTCCATGCCGATAAAAGAATATGAAGAAGTAAAATTCTATGAGATATTACCGGCACAGTAACCACTACTCGTTGAGAGAGTTCAGCAGTGCTTCCATATCGCTCTGCGCTTTGAGCAGCAGCGCTTTTAGCTTTTGATCCTGTAGATTGAGGCTGGCGATCCAGTTATAGACGTTGGGGAAAACAAGCGTCGTCTCTTCTGCACCTTTCTTCTGATACATCGCCAGCGTACAGGGAGCGAAAGCACCCGCTTCGGGATGTGACTGTGCGATGTTGTAGATCACTTTGAGTTTGCAAAGCGAATAGTTCTGGTAGAAGATGAAATCGTCATGGCCCGCTTCATCCAGATCCATGCCGTAATCGAGCTGGTTGGCAAGGATGAAGCCGATCGGCTTGAGTCCCGTTTCGATCGTCATCTTGATCTCGTCGAAATTGTCCTCCGCCTCTTCGGGATCGTTTTCGACCAGAATCTTCGTCAGGAGCGCATGGTCGACTTTCGCACGTTTGCCGCCGGTTTTGACCTCTTTAGCTCCCGGCAGTGCCGCTTCAACCGCTTTTCGGGTCTCGGCTTCCAGTTTGGCAAAGAGTGGTTTCTCTCCACCGACGATCCGGCTCATCGCATCCCCACTCAAAAAGGAGACACTAAATGCTTTATCACCCTTTTTCTGCCAGATACCCATTGAGAAAG
>JALWPY010000014.1:0-21666 GCA_026994915.1 Campylobacterales bacterium | reverse complement strand
TTGAGAAAGGGACGTATACGCCGCTGTCGGCATTTTTCAGCACCAGAGCCATCGAAATCTTTTTATGGTAGGCGATTAGCAGATTGTAGATCTCGAAGCTACTCTTTTGAAACTGCTTTTTAAAAGGTCCGTTCATATCACGGTTGACTGGAACGATATAGCCGCTCTTTTTCAGCGCCTCTTCCACTGTTTTGGGGGTGATTTTTCCTTTGGCGTTCTCTACCGAGTAGACGATGATATCCGCACTTGCATGGAGGCTTGCAACTGCGATCAGCAGTGCTGCCAGTAGTTTGATAATTTTCATATTATTCCTTTCTTTTGATTGTATGGCTCGCTATGGCTTACGGCCGTATATAGATCCAGCCGCGCAGCTGACGCTCTATCAGTTCGACGATACCCGCTGTCACCACTTCGACACCATCGAGCAGATCCTTCTCTTTGATTTTGAGGGTGCGCATCGTATTACCGCATGCAATGAACTCGACATCGTAGGTCATGAGTGACTTGACCCGCTTGGAGAAGCTGCGGTGCTTCTGGAGCGCCTTGATCCCTTTGGAGTAGCAGACGATGCAGACTTCACACTTCTCCGGCCCGTAGAACTTCATAACGTTGTTGGTGGAGCTGAGGACATGGTTGATCGCGGCGTCAGTACCCTCAGAGATGGGAAAGACAAATCTGCGGGGATTGTCGATGGAGGGTTTTGGATCGGCAAACTCTGTATCGGCAGAGATGAAGCTGCCCATAAGCAGCAGTATGATGAGCAGATATTTCATTTTCGTAACTCCTTCAGCAGTTTGATAAAATCCTCTTTGCCCAGTGCACCCGGTACAGTCAGAATCACTTTGCCCGAGCCATCTACAAAAAAGAGTGTCGGGGTAAAGCGGTATTTGAGCCCCATCGGCAGCGGCTCTTTATAGACATCCACTTCCACAGGCAGAAATCCTTTCTTGAGCAGTGTAACCACTTCGGGATCGCTCAATACTTCACGATCCATCTGCTTGCAGTAGTGACAGTAGGGACTGGTCGCTTTGATCATAACGATCTTCCCCTCTTTTCTGGCACGCTTCAGCGCTTCGTCAAAGCCCGTATAGACCGGTTGATGTCGCTCCAGCATCTTCTGATCGAAGTCGTAGATATAGGCGGTCACCGCTTCGATCTCCTCTTCGCTGATTTTGCCTTTCATCGAAGGCATCGTCTCAAACGCCGCTGTGACTTCATCCATACAGATACTCTTCTCTTTGTCAGGATGGTAGAGATAGTTCGTCACGAAGTCGGTGATCTCCATCAGCTGAATATCACGATCACCGTTTGGATCGCCGATGCGCTGTCTGAGCCGAAAAGAGAGCTGGTTGAGCGTGGGTGCCCTGAGTCTGAGCTTTGTGTTGTTGTACTCGACAAAGTTCTCTTTGAGCGCACCCATCGGGATATAGGCTTCGTGACATGAGGCGCACTTCTTTTTATATACCGCTTCACCGTCGAAGGCAAACAACGCCATAGAAAAAAAAGCCAGCACTATCAGATATCGCATCGGTTTCCTTTACTCAGATCGCGTACCGCCTCCAAAAGGAGGAAAAGAGGCGGTATGCAACACTTCTCTTTTTAGAATTTATACTGGTACTGTACCAGCCACGCATCGTCTTTGTAGCCCTTGAGGCCGTTCCAAACTTTGGCTCCGTCCGTGTCACCACTGGCAACGACATAGTTGAACTGAATACGATGGGCGTTTCTTTTACGCTTCGCACTTCTGCTCATCTTCGCATCAAACGGGCTGACATAGTAGTTGACGCCGATGTAGGTGTTGCCGAGATTGGTGCTGACACCGCCCTTCTCCGCGTCACCCTGAATATGTTTGAGTGCCAGCTCGACCTGCGGATCGACATAGTAGGTACCGGTGACGGCATAGGTATTCTCTTTCCAGCCATCGACGCCTTTGATATTTTCGGCGCGGAACATCTCGAACTTCACATTTCCTTCACCAAAGTGCGAATCGATACCGAAGTTGAGCGCTTTGTAGTCTTCAGTACCCAGACCGCCCGCCTGCTTGGAGACACCGTAGGAGAGCTCAGTATGGAAGAGTTCCGTCCAGTCCCACATAACACGGCCGATGTAGGCGTTGTCGTTGCCCGGCTGCGCTTTGGTGACCGCGCCACTTCGTCCCGCCTGGTTGGCGATCATGATGTCGTATCCGAACCCTTTCCATGGACGCTCATGGCCCATTTCGAAACCGCTGACTTTGTTGCCCTCATAACCGATACCGCGGCCCGAGATCATCAGACCCATATCACGCTCGAACGCCAGCTGCTTGTCAAATCCACGCTCAACCACATCGAGGTTCCAGCCCGGAATTGTAAATCCCATACCCATCGGTGTCTTAATCAGACCGAACTTGATCGCAACACTCTTGTCGATGAAGTAAGTTATGAAGGCATCTTTGATCATGCCCGGCAGGCCCACACCGCTCTTGTCGGTATGCGGACGATTGAAATCGAGGAACAATTTACCGCGTACCTGTCCTGCCGTATAGTTGACACCCAGACGGATACGCTGTGCACCGAATTTAACGGCCGCGTCCTGATCGTCTTTGATGATACCGTCACCGCCTCTGGCTTCCAGCTGGGAGAAGCCGTAGATCTTGAGCGTTGTTTTCTGCGCTCCGATCTGTTTCTGCATTTTAAATGCATTTGCATTGGTCGTCATCAGCAGCACTGCGGATGCCGCTATAGCCAGTTTGGTCGTTTTTTTCATGTTCTTTCCTTTAAATTATTTTCATTTTGATACGTGAATCGGGCTTTGCCCGATTCACTACGCTAACGCTGAGTTTTGCCCGGCGCAAGGCCCATACACGATTGCACAGTACTTAGCATTTGGCGCCTTTTTTAGGACATCCACAGTCGTAATCGAGGATTTTGACGTTCGATTTGGGACTGATGTCCACCACCTTCTTCTTACGGATGTAGTCGCTCACCACTTCATAGACCGGCCGAATCTTTTTGGTTTCCAGATTCTCACCCGCATTTTGCAGGTTGCCGCCCCATGAAGAGACTTTGTACATCTTGTTTGGATCGAGCGGTTTGCCCCCGATCTTGAGATCGGAGATGCGCTTGCCTGATTTGGCACCGATTTTGATGCTGTAACTCGCACCTGTCAGACGGCTCATGTCGCCACCCTGCTGATAGAGCGGATTGGCATTGAAGACATTGTCCGCGATATCCTCCAGTAACTGGGCGATTTTAGCCCCTTTGAGCTGAAAAGTGTAGACTTCGGGATAGGTGATCGCCGTCATCTCGTAGACATTGTCTTTGAGAATCTTGTCTCCCGGAAGCAGGCTCGTACCCCAGCGATATCCCGGGGTAAAGACGATATCGCTCCCCATCTCATCCTGTATCGCCTCTCCGATCAGTGCATCGAAAGTCGAGTAGAAGGTATCTCTCTTGTAGAGTGTCCCTTTGGTCGTACCGAGCACTTCATTGAGCTCTTTGTTGTAGGGTTTGTACCACTTCTCTACCAGCTTCTCACCTGCAGGGTCTGCAGGGATGAGTTTGGAGGCGACCGGCATCAGTTTGAAGCTGTACCCTGTCACTTTTTTGTTCTTGACTTCGAGATCGAGGCGCCCGACAAATTTGCCGTGACTGCCCGCGATCAAAATAACCGTATCGTTGACAACGATCGGTTTGGGAGAAGGATCATGCGTATGGCCGCTGAGGATGAAGTCGACACCCTTAACCTTCTTGGCGAGCTCCTGATCGACCGAGAAACCGTCGTGGCTGAGTACGACGACACAGTCAACTTTCTTCTCTTTACGAAGCTCGTCGATATACTCCTGCAGGCTCTCGTGTCTGAGACCGAAACTCCATCCCTGTGTGAACTTCTTGGGATTGGCTGTCGACGTAAACGGAAAAGACTGCCCGATAATACCGATCTTCGCACCGCCGATCTCTTTGATCGTATAGGGAGGGAAGACCAGCTCTTCGAACTCATCCGAGAAGGGGTCGTCGTTGACGACATTCTGGGAGATGAACTCACCCTTGAGCATGCCGATCAGCTCTTTGACCCGTTTCTTGCCGTAGGTAAACTCCCAGTGACCGACCATGACATCGACCCCCAGATAGTTCTGCGCATCGACAATCGCTTCACCTCTTGTTTTGAGCGCCACGGCCGTCCCCTGCCATGTATCGCCCGAATCGAGCAGCAGCACATTTTTCTCGCCCCGCTCCTTCCTGACGGCGTCGATCATCGTCTTCATATGGGAAATACCACCCATCTTGCCAAACTTTCTGGCCAGTGTCTCGAAGTTGAGATAGGTATCGAAATACTCATCCAGACTGCCCGGCTTGATGCCGTAGAACTCTTCAAATGTCTTGCCGCAGATGAACCCCGGCGTACCGACCAGGTTCGGTGCAGAGATGAGCGTCGATGGTTCCCTCCAGTAGAGCGGCTTGATGTGCGCATGCATGTCGCAGATATGCAGGATCGTCGCCTTGCCCTTCGGCTCGAACGCCATGATGTCTTTGAAGCTGAGATTCTCAAGCTTCTCTTTCGCTTTCTCTCCCGCAACCAGACTGCCCGGCGTCAGGGACAAAAGCCCCAGTGCCGCGGCGATCTGCAGGAAATCTCTTCTGTTGATATCCATAACCTGCCCCTAACGCTTCAGACCGGGAATGGCGATCGGTTTACCCTTTGCCATATTGGTCACATAGACTTCCAGCGCTACCATCTCTTTGGAACCGATTGGAATGACTGCCATCAGCGCATTTTTCATACATCCCTGAAAACGTCTCTGCAGCGTTCTGAGAGAGGACTTCGTCATACGGTATGCCGGCCATGTACCACCGGCATTGACAGCGCCGAGATTGGGCAGGATCTGCGTTCGAAGCGCCAGACCAACCGTCGCTTCCGAGTGGCAGCTCAGACATGCAAGCCCGCGTCCGCCTCTGGGGGTGTTGTAGACATGTTTGCCCAATGCATACGCCTTTTTGATATGTGCATCGGCATTGACGTCAATGTTGATCTTCTCGTCGTTCGCCAGTGATTTCGCATAGGCGAGCATGTTAAACATCTTTTTACTCTTGAGTTTGAATGGCTTCTTGCCATTCTCACACATGATCGCCTGCATCACCTGATCCAGTCCCGCAACCATGTCGAGTTTCTTGACATAGCGGGGAAAACCGGCGATATATTTGGGCAGATCTTTGGTCTCGATGCCCAGATATTTGGCCAGCCCCTCTTCGGTGATCAGATCCTCGAAGAGCTCCTCACCCTCGGCGACAAAGATCTCGCCAGGATTGTTTTCGAGCATCTCCTGGTACATCGCCCTGTCTTTGTCACTCATGCTGAACTGCCCCGGATCGGCGGCCATCAGCATCGCAGCACCGCACAGGGCTGCCGTTACGACTAACTTTTTCATCTCCGCTCCTTAGGCTTTTGGTTTGATTTTTTTGCTCTTCTCACCCGACTCTCCCGTGTTATCTTTGTAGGTTACCTTCACTTCACCCGGTTCGGTGATCTTGAGGTTGACGGAAAGGTAGGGGTTGGTCGAGGTCGATTCCCAGATCGTCATGTTGGTGAAGAGTTTACCATTGTAGTAAAACTTCACTTCATTGATATACTTCGCAGGAATGATTTTTCCCGTCTTCTTATCTTTACGCATACCCGTTTCCATCGGATGGATCGCGATGAAATCTACTTTGACGATGTCGCCCACTTTATACTTTTTCGGTTTGATTTTGACAAGTGCTTTTCCCATAATATTCTCCTGTTTTACTCTGTTTATTTAATATTTCTCTTCTTCTGTTCCGATGTCGTCTCAATCAACCACATCCACCGATGGTTACTTTGACCGGTTTTTCCGCTTTGATAAATGTCCCATCACTCAGCTCTACCAGCGCCATAACATTCTGACTCTTCGCAAGCTTCACACGTGTTGCGAAGTAGCCTCTGCCGTTCATCGGTGTCAGCGCGACATCCGCACAGCGGACATTGGAGTTTTGTGTCGCGTAGACATGGATCCCCTTGACATAGTTGTTCGGCTCCATCGGATGATCGACTTCCACTTTGACGGGAACAACCGCACCGTTTTCGGCGATCTCGGGCACTGTCAGCTTGATCTTCTTCGAATCTTTGGCACCTTTACCGCCCGTAACGGTCTTGACCGCTGTTTTGATATCCATTGCATTTGGCCCTTTTGGCTTGGCATCTTTGGCACTCAAAAGTACCGGTGTCGAGACCATTGCCAGTGGCGCAGTCGCTGCCATCGTTTTTAAAAAATTTCTTCTTTTCATCTTTTTTATCTCCTTCATTCTCTGTAGATTGTTGTTATTTCTCTTTTTTATCGCTGACGACGTACGATGTGATCGCACACACCTCTTCAGGCGTAAAGAGCCCTGTCGTAAGGTTGATTGTCATGCGGGTATCTTTGTTGTTGATCCTGGCATCGGCGATCTGCTGATAGACATACTGATAGTCTCTCGCTTTCGTATCGATGAAATGCTCTTTGTAGTGGTGCAGATCGGGACCGATGTTTCCGGCACCCACAGCGCCTTCGATGTTGTGGCATGCGACGCAGTTGCCGTACTGTTTGGGCGGTATTTTGTCACCCGGTTTGTAAGTCTTGCCCGGTTTCATCTGTGTTTTGGACAGACCCGGTGGCGGAGGGGTTTTAGCCTTTTTCCCATTGAGGTTGTGAAAGATATATTTTCCGATCGCGATCACTTTGGGATCGGTACTGATACACCCTGCCGGCATCTTCCATACTTTGGGTGGCTTGAGTTTGTCTTTTTCGAGTATCTTGCTCGCATCGGGGACTTCTACCGCTTTTTTGCAATCGGTCGCACCGGCAATCGATGCACCCAGCAGCAGCGAAGCGCCTGTCAGAAGCGAAACTATCTTCGTTTTCGTCATCATCTCTCCTTCTATAAGATAAATTTATGACGAAAGTATAACGGGTCAAGTGTAAATTTTGTGTAAATTTTCTCTTTTTTGTATAAAAAAAGTTTATGCAGGTGATGTTTGACTATAGAAATCTGTTTTTAGGAGAAAAAAGTTGCCATGTATCTGACTAGACGATCCAAGGCAACCCAAAAGAGCTATATACTTTTAACAACATTTGATCCGGAGATACTCCTGAAAGTTAAAAAATACTTGTAACGAACTTGGTCACGACAAATCCCCCGATCACCAGCCAGGCAAACATACCCATAGCGGTATACAGCGGCGCCATCCCCAGTCCCTTGAACTTGGAGAAGATCGTCCCCATACCCAATGCGGTCATCGCCATCGTCAGCAGGAAGGTATCGATCTCGTTGATGACACCGACAACATTTTCCGGCACGATATGCAGAGAGTTGAAACCGGCCATAGCGATGAAGTAGACGGCAAACCAGGGGATGACCAGCTTCACGCCGCCCGCTTCGGAGCCGGTCTTTTTCGCACGCATGGAGAGCCAGATACCCAGTACGATCAGCATCGGCGCGATCAGAATGACACGGGTCATTTTGACGATAACCGCGGAGTTGGCCATATCTGCGGGAGAGCCTGGAATCGATGCCGGAACCGCGACCACCTGCGCCACTTCATGAATTGTACCGCCGACATAGATACCGAACTGCTGCGGTGTCATGTGGAGGAAACCGGTAGCAGGCTCGATGATGGAGGCGTAGAGAACCGGATAGAGAAACATCGAGATCGTACCGAAAAGGACAACCATAGAGACGGCGACCGCCGCTTTGTACCCTTCGGACTTGAGTACGGGCTCAGTCGCCAGGACCGCAGCAGCACCACACACCGCCGCACCAGCCGCGGTCAGCATGGAAGTATCCTCTTCCATCTTGAAGATTTTGTGCCCAAGCCATGTACCCAGCAAAAAGGTGGTACTGAGCATGATGACCGATACGAGGAAACCTGCCATTCCGACATCGAGAATCTGCTGAAATGTCAGGCGGAAACCGTAGAAGACGATCGCAAAACGGAGAATCTTTTTGGCTGAGAAGGTGATACCCGTCTCCCACTCTTTGGGGATATGGTTATGCAGGGTATTTGCGTAGAAGATACCCATCACAATACCGATGACCAGCGGGGAGATACCCAGAGCCTTGACAAATGAGAGATTGGCGATCGCCGTTGCAGCGGCCGCGAAGATACCGACAAAGATGATACCGTTGATGGTACCTTTGCGATTTTCGGGTGAAAATGCCATGTAGATCCTTTATTTTGATTTGTTGAGGCTCTGAAAGTTTGCTACAGGCATGCAATCCCCTCAAAACCGACACATTTTCGCAATGATACTATAATGTGAATCATTTTACAAAATATATAAAACTTGATATAATGATCGATATTGCCAATAAGGAAAAAAGTGACCCTCAGAGAGCTCGAACTCTTCTACTATCTCTGCGACAACCCGCACATCTCCAGACTCGCCAAAGAGATCGCCATGAGCCAGTCGGCTATCTCTCTGGCGATCAAGTCTCTCGAGAGCAAACTGGATGAACCGCTCTTCGACCGGATCGGCAAAAAACTAGTCCTCAACGAGCGTGGACGCCTTTTCAAAGAGGAGACCTACAAACATTTTCTTGCACTGAAAGATGCACAGCGAAACTTTCAGCAGGAGCGTCTGGCCGGTATGCTGAAGATCGCATCGAGCAAAACGGCAGGCAACTTCATCATGCCGACTCTGATCTTCGACTTTATGCTCCAGAACCCCAGAATCACTATAGAGCGTGAGATTCACAACTCGGCGCAGATCATCCAGATGGTGCGCGAGGGACAGATCGATCTGGGGATTATCGAAACCGTGTGTGACGAACCCGCCATCGTTAAAGAGAGGCTCGGTGACGACAGACTCGTTGTCGTCACGAGTGACCCTGTTCTGGGAAACAAGGCGCACTATATCGATCAGCTTGCCTCCAGAAAGTGGCTGCTGCGCGAAGCGGGTTCGGGTACGCGGGAGCTTTTTCTGGAGCGTCTGGGAGAGATTGCCAAAGAGCTCACGATCTTCATGGAATTTACAGAGTTTGAAGAGATGAAGACGATACTCGAAGATCAGCGCGAAACGCTCGCATGTATCTCACGCTTCGTCGTACACAAAGAGCTTGCACGCGGCACACTCTTTGAAGTACCGCTCAAAAATCTCACATTCGAACGCAAACTCTACCTCATCTATCACCAGGAGAAGTACCACAGCCATCTCTTCGAGACATTCAAAAGCTTTCTGACGACACGTTTCACCGAGCGTTTTGCCGACGATCAGAAGCGGTAACGAAAAGTGGTCCCCTCACCCGGCTTCGAGTCGATCTCCAGGTCGATCCCATGTTCATCGATGATCTGTTTGACGATGTTGAGCCCGATACCAAACCCTCCTTTGTTGAGATTTTCACGGTAGTAGCGCTCGAAGATCTTGCCGGGATTTTCGATGCCCACTCCGAAATCACGCACTTCGAAAACGATATGCCCCTCTTCGAGCCGGAGCTTTACTTCGATATGGCTTCGTTCATAGCTGTATTTGATCGCATTGGAGATCGTGTTGTCGACGATACGCTGCAGTTTCGTCGGGTTGAAATAGAGGGTGATATCCTCCTCGATAGCGCTTTTGATATCGATGTGGCGCAGCATGGCGACATCACTGAAATAGTCGACCCGCTCTTTCAGAAAGGCGCTCATGTCGATCGACTCCTTTTCGAAACGGAAACGATCCTGTTTGATCAGATAATCCATATCGTTGTAGATCGTCGCAAGGGTTTTGGAGGCGGCTTTGATGCGGGAGAGATACTTGCTCGGGCCAAATTTGTTCGCGAACATATCGATATTGACATTGATGATCGAGAGCGGTGTATTGATCTCATGCATGGAGTCTTTGATGAAGCTGTCCAGACGGGTGTTGACCTTCTCAAACGGAAGCGCAAAGTTTTTGAAGATGACATAGGAGAGTACGAAGAGCAGCAGCAATATTCCCAGCGCCACCAGCAGCGCCATCTGATAGATCTCGTAGTTGTTGATCTCACTCTCGACGATCAGATAACTCGCACCGAAATATTTCCCTTCGGGCAGTGGCAATATATAAAAACGTTTCTGGCCACGCCGGCTATATCCGGGTGTGAAAGAGGGAGGCATGGCATCCAGCAGTGAAAAGATGGGACGGAAGTTCTCATCGAAAAGCCCGCCACGATAGCGGTTATAGCGCGGGAATGTAAAATACGCCTCGTTCTCTCCCGAAAAAGATTGCATGCGATGCAGAATTTCATAACTCTTTTTGCGCAGTTCGATCTCGTTTTTGGTTTCGTTGATGTTGACCATCAGGTCGATATAGACAAAGAAGGGCACCAGCAGGATGACGGCGATGATCGAAGTATAGAGCAAGCCATATTTTCTGGCATAGTGCTTTTTGTCAAGCGTCAATCTTATACCCCAGACCGCGCACGTTCCGAATGATCTCTTCATCCATCTTCTTGCGGAGTTTGTTGATCTGCACCCGTATGTTCGCAGGGTCCATATACTCGCCCCATACCTCATCCTGAAACTGTTCCATGCTGACGACACTGCCACGATGCTTCACCAGCGCCTCCAAAATCCGCTTCTCCGTTTTACTCAGCTGTATCTCCACTTCACCATCCCGCAGAACGAAATTTTTCAGATCGTAGCTGTATCTGTCGGAGAGAGTAATGATGTCGTTTTGCGTGCGAAAACACTCGGTTTTGAGGGCATGCTCCAGACGCAGCTGCAACTCTCTCAGTTCAAAAGGCTTTTTGATGTAGTCACTGCAACCAATCTCAAACCCTTTGGCAAGATTTTCAATATTGGTCAAGGAGGTGATGAAGATCGCGGGTGTCCGGTCACCGCTTTTACGCAGTTCCGCCAGCAGTTCAAAACCGTTGATACCCGGTACCTGCACATCCAGCAGCAGTAATCCATAACGCCCTTTGTAGAGGGCATCCATCGCCTCTTCCCCGTTCTCGAAGGCGTCCACTCCAAAGCCGAAATCTTCGAGATACTCCCGTACACTCTCACGCAGACTGTACTCATCTTCCAGCAGCAGTATCTTCGTTTTCATCGTATTTTACCCTCTTTGATATCCTGATAGCCCTCTTTGAGTATCACGTCGATCAACTCCTCTTTGGTATAGTTTTGCAAAATTTCCCTCGCCTCTTCTTCGAACATCTGCCGTTCCGCAGGTGTAATGTTTGCAAGCAGTTTGATAAACTCTTTGTCGTACATACTTTTGAAAGAGCCCCGGTCACTCTCCCATCGCTCGACGATATGGTAGAGATCCTCTTTGGAGAGTTGCAGGAAGAAAGAGATCTTCTCCTGTTTGTTCCCGAACTCGCCGATCCTCTCCAGAGGGACACTCAGCAGGTAGTAACCGATACGCTCTCCGGCACTGTCTCTGAGTGCATCGACGACATGCAGATATTCATTACTTTTGAAGTAGCTGTTGGTCGCGATCTTCCCGGCATAGGGATGCAGACGCTTCAGAAGTACGCTGTTGTAGTTTTTGTTGGAGACGACATAGGGACCCAGCGTCGGATTTTCCCGCATCAGTGTCGCGATGTCGAGAAAACGCTCATCCATCAGTACCGTCAGTTCGATCCCCTGTCCCCGCAGCCTTTTCGTCAGTGTATCGAAAGTTTTGATCGCTTCGATATAGCCGATGATCTTCACACCGTCACGAAACGGCGTCGTCGCTTTGATCGTCAGCAGACGGCCCGGATCGATGGAGACTTTGGGTTTGCGCAGCCGCCGGATACGCTGCAGATCGACACGAAACCCCTCCAGCGGCATTCCGGCATAGCTGTTGTCCCAGCTTCTGGCAAAGATATCGAGATCACGCGTGATGATCTGCATGCGAATATCTTTGACATAGGTGTAGGTTTTGAGCTTTTTCAGCGTACTGAGCAATATACGGTACCCCGCCTCCTCATCCTCCTCGAGCAGTGCTTCTTTTAGTGCTTTGTTGTCGGAAAGTGCGACAGAGAGAAAGAGGGCATTGGACATCTCCCGGTCGAGTTCATGACGAAACATCGTCAAAATATTGTCGCTCGCCTCTTCGACTTTTGTCCTGTCCAGTTTGAGTGAAACCCATACAAATGCGCCCAGTACCAGTACGAGCAATGATGAAAAAAGGGCTAAAAAAAGGGTCCTGTAGTGAATCTGCATGTGGTATTATAATCTATTTTTATGAAAAAGATGGAAAGATCTGCGATCGCAACTCCTCTATGCTATATGTGTTGACCCACAAAAGCGATGATTTACCTTTTTTTTGTATGATGGTACAAACAGCAACAGAGGAGTATCAATGAACAAAAATCTCATCGCCCTGATCGGTATCGTACTGGTCGCGATCATCGCATGGCAAGCCTACATGCTGGGTAAAAAAGAGGCTGCCTCCGTACCTCAGAGCCCCAAAGTGGTCAAAAACGAACCCAAAATCACCGTAGAGATAGAGAAAGAGCAGCCTGTAACACAGCAGCCACCCTCCAAAATGGCCACCGAACCCAATGCGACAGCGGCAAACGCAAAAGCGCTCGAAGAGAAAGTCCGTGAGGACTTCTCTCGACTCATCAAGGATATTTTCGGCAATCCGCAGGTCAAAGCGCAGATCCAGCAAAATATCCAACAGATGCAGCAGGAGCTCTCTCAGGGGATGAATGAGTTTCAGAAAGCGATTGTCGAGATGACGGCACAGCTTCAGCAGGCATCCAGAGAGGATCCGCTGCTCAAAGAGCTTTTTCAGAACTTTCCTATGCCAAAAGCGCTGGAGTTTACGCAAAAAGGCAATCTCTACGTACTCGATATCGATGTGCCGGACAACAACAAAAGTACCGTCGATGTCAAAGTCAAAAAAGGCTTTCTGATCGTACGGATCAACGAAGTGACAAAGGAGTCACACGAAGAGAACGGTGTCGTCGTCGAGAAAGAACTCGTACACAAAAAGCAGGTGCTCGTCCGAGTCCCCGACGACGCCATGATCGAGAAACTCCAGACCAAATACACCAAAGGCAAACTTGAGATCATCGTACCGAAACTCCCCAAACAGAAGGTCGCGGCATGAATATGCGAGAAGATATCGACTCTTTCGAAGCGCTGGAGGCTGAAATCCATGCAAAACCGGGTGTGCTCGTCTACTTCTCTACCCCGACATGCAATGTCTGTCATGCACTCAGACCCAAGATCGAAGGGGCGTTTGCCACCCACTTTCCCAAAATCGAGCGGATCTTTGTAGATGCCTCCAAAACACCACAGATACCCGCCGCACTGCAGATCTTTTCGGTACCCACGATCCTCGTCTATCTCGATGGCAAAGAGTTTGCCAGAGAATCCAGAAATGTCAGTGTACCGCTGTTGATCGAAAAGATACGCCGCCCCTACGAAATCCTCACCTCCTGAATCTCTCTGACAGGGCACTCTTTACCCCTTTTTCGTTATAATTTCTCTTAAAACAACAGAAAAAGGGGTTTCATGCTGACCAAACGTATCAATTCTCTCTCTACCTCGCTTACAATCGCCATCACTACACTCGCCGGTGAACTGAAAGCGCAAGGAAAGGATGTCATCAGCTTTTCTGCCGGTGAACCGGATTTCGACACACCGCAGGTGATCAAAGAGGAAGCGATCAAAGCGATCAACGAAGGCTTCACACGCTATACACCCGTTCCAGGTATTCCGGAACTCCTCGAGGCGATCGCAGCCAAGCTCAAAAGAGACAACGGCCTCGACTACAAACCTTCCCAGATCATCGCCAGCAATGGTGCAAAACATTCACTTTTCAATATCATGCAGGCACTTATCGAAGAGGGAGACGAAGTGATCATCCCAAGTCCCTACTGGGTCACTTACCCCGAACTCGTCACCTACAGCGGCGGTAAATCGGTCATCATCGAGACCGAAGACCGCGACGGGTTCAAGATCACACCCGAGCAACTCAAAAACGCCATCACACCCCGCACCAAGATGCTGATTCTCACCTCCCCTTCCAACCCTACCGGTGCAGTCTATACCAGACAAGAGCTACAGGCACTGGGTAAAGTACTGGAGGGAACCGATATCTTCGTCGTCTCTGATGAAATGTACGAGAAGCTGATCTACGACGGTGAGTTTACCGCGACAGCGAGTGTCAGCGATGACATGTTTCAGCGTACCATCACCGTCAACGGTCTCAGCAAATCGGTCGCGATGACAGGGTGGCGCTTCGGTTATCTCGCCTCCCCCAATGACGAACTGATCGCAGCGATGAAAAAGCTGCAGTCACAGAGCACTTCCAACATCAACTCCATCACCCAGAAAGCGGCGATCGCAGGTCTTGACGGCAGAGCGGATGCCGACATAGAGATGATGCGACAGGCGTTTCAGAAGAGACGCGATATCGCGGTGGAACTCTTCAACGAAGATGAAAATCTCTCCGTCCTCTCCCCGGCGGGCGCCTTTTATCTCTTTATCAATATCAAAAAAGTATCCAACGACTCGATGCAGTTCAGCAAAGATCTCCTCGCATCCAAAGGGGTGGCAGTCGTGCCTGGTGTCGGTTTCGGCAGTGAAGGATATATTCGCTTCTCTTTTGCCACATCCGAAGAGAATATCCGCGAAGGTATCCAGCGTATCAGAGATTTCTGCAAAACATACAAATAACCTTGACAAAGGCACATTTACCTGCACATTTTGGTGCGGGTAAATTGCCGATCTTCACATTTTCATACAAATAGATAAAGATTTTTCATTATTGTCCGATATTAGCTCTATCAATAATCTC
This sequence comes from Campylobacterales bacterium, assembly GCA_026994915.1. Classification (GTDB taxonomy): domain Bacteria; phylum Campylobacterota; class Campylobacteria; order Campylobacterales; family QNZT01; genus QNZT01. Next base: position 6,932 of record JALWPY010000014.1, on the reverse strand, counting down.
AATACGATTAAAGAGGGGTTTCACACATGAACCAAAGAAGAGCGTTTCTGAAAAAGAGTATCTTTCTGGGAGCCGGACTGAGTCTGAGCCCGTATGAACTCTTCGGACTCTCTATCCCAATAGACAAAGAGATCAAACTCTACAATATCCACACAGGGGAGCATCTCAAAGCGACCTACTGGGCCAAAGACCACTATGTACTGAGTGAACTCGAGCGGATCAACTACTTTCTGCGCGACTATCGCACCGGTGATGTACAGATGATGGATGTCAAACTGCTGGACCTGCTCTACGCCATCCAGCTCATCCGGGATACCGAACGACCCTTTCAGGTCATCTCCGGTTACCGCTCACCCAGGACCAACGCCCAGCTGCGCAGACGAAGTGAAGGTGTTGCCAAAAACAGCTTTCATCTCAAAGCACAGGCGATCGATATCAACCTTCCCGGTACCGAACTGAGAGATCTCAGAAAACTCGCTGCCTTCCTCCGACGCGGTGGCGTAGGATACTATCCGAAGTCGGGCTTCATGCATATCGATACGGGACCGATCCGCTACTGGAGCAGAGGATAGGCCTCTTCCCGCCAGTGACAAAGCGTCACTTGTCGATCGAAACTTCCCGCTTTTTCTGATAGTTTTTGGCAAGATAGTCGACGATGCGTTTTTTGGTCGGTTCGGGCAGATCCCACAGACCGAATCCCTTCTGCATGACAGATATCTTGTAGCGCCAGAACTTTCTGTCTCCGCCATTGACGACGATGAACCTCCCCGGATGGCAGACGGTACAGTTCTCTTTAATATCGTCCAGCCCTCTGTCGACGACGAGTCCGGTCACTCTGTCGATCTCCCGTGCCTGCAGTGTGACGATCATCGTCATAAACATCAGACCCAAAACTATCTTTTTCATACGCTTTTCCTCCTACAGTTCCAGTGATTTTTCGACGAGCGTCACCACTTCATCACTCTTTTTCAGTAGCTGCGGTTCGATCTGTTCGAGTTTGCGCACTTCATCATCCGAGAGAGAGGATTTGCGGTAGAGTGGCGCGGCTTGCTGCCACAGATCCCATATCTCTTCCAGTTTGGCATGGATCCTTTTATTGGTGATCTTCACCAGTCCCCGTCGCTTCTCACCCTTCAAAAGTCCTTTGAGACCGTTTTCAAAGAGGATGATGCTTCCCTTCAGACGTACTTCGTTACGTTTGGGATCGACACCGTAGTGAATCAGCAACTTCTCCTTGAGCATCTTCTGTGTCAGCATGCGCTGTCTGTCTGCGATTTTGAGGGTGTGCTCGACCACTTTGTTGAGGGTATCGGAGATGACCATGTTGTTTTTGAGTGTCTGGGTCAGTTTGTGGCTCAGACGCAACAGTTTTTCGTTATGCGCAATGATATAGGCAACATCTGCCGCTTTTGCCTGCCGGACATGCCGGTAAAACGGCTGCCATACCGCCACTACTTCATGCAGATGTGCCAGTGCCCGGGGATCCTCCACTTTTGGAATATGGCGGGATGGATCCCCTTTCAGTAACCCTTCGATCGTCGCATCAAACTCCTGTGCCGCATCCATCATGCGTCTTCGCGCACCCTCTTGATCGATGCCATACTGCATCTTAACAGCCTCTTTGGCAATCTTTTGTGAGAGCATTTTGTTTCTGGCCGCAAGCGCGATGATATGGTTCTGCGTCGCCTGGGTCTGATACGCCTGATCCACGATATTGGCCAGCGATGCCCTGATATCAGCAATCCCCTCCGCCCGGACAGATACTGTCACTGTCAGCAGTGTCATAACAGCCATAAATCCCCGTTTCATATACTACCTTTTAGATATTTAGTCTCTTTGATCTTCTCTCTAAATCGACTTTGTACCGGACTCCTGAAGCCGAAACGACCAAACTGCCTATGTATGACCCCTTCTCTAATATTATATTTAGCTAACTCTGCTATAATTGGCGCCAAATTTACAAAGAGAGGTGGTGATATCCTATGCCAGGCATCGTTGTCAAACCAAACGAGTCGTTTGAAGAAGCCTATAGAAAGTTTAAAAAGCAGACTGACAGAAACCTGATCGTTACTGAAAAAAGAGCCAGAAGGTTCTACGAAACAGGTACTGAAAAGCGAAAGAAACAGAAAATCGCAGCTAAGAAAAAAATGCTTAAAAAACTCTATATTCTCAGACGCTACGAGTCAAGACTCTAGTCATACCAAACCGGCCCTGCGCCGGTTTTTTTTCTCCACTTTTCACTCCCTTTTCAAAACCGTTACCTTTTTATGCTACAATCGCACTTCCAAAAATCCAATTTTGACAAACAAAGGAACATACATATGAAAAAAATCATCCTTGCCCTCATGGCACTCATAGTAATCGCAGGGGCTGTTTTCGCCTTCATCAACGCCAAAGAGAATTATGACCCGACCAAATACAGCGCGACTGTCACCCCCTCACCGTTGAAGCCCGGCTCCAAAATCGACTATACGCTGCCCGACCAGTTTGGCAAACCTCACACACTTGAAGCAGGTACACAGACGCTGATCCTGACGTTCGCCAAAGAGAGTTCCCATACGGTACGAAACTTTCTCAAACAGCAGCCGGAGGATTTTCTGCTGACGCATGAAGCCGAATATATCGCTGACATCCACCCCATGCCTGTGATCATTCGAAACGCATTTGCGATGCCCGACCTCAAAAAGAGCAACTATCCTGTACTGCTGATCTACGAAGAGAAGATCGCCACTCAGTTCAAAAACCCAGAGCATGCTGACGACATCATGCTTGTCACACTCCAGAACAAAGTGGTCAAAGCTGTCGACTACGTCAAAGATGCCGACGCACTGGCCAAAAAACTTCAGTAAGAGGCTCCCTCTCTCTGTTGCATGAAGCGATCCGTTTTGTGCAACAGAACATTAATCTATTATTAATAGTTATTTATGCTTAGTTAATCCTTCTGTCTTATACTTCTCTGTACAATAGTAGATCTTATGACAAAGGAAACAAATGATGAAAAAATTTCTGGCAGCGACTTCACTGCTGATGGTCGCGATGGGTGCAAGTGCAGTCGACTTCAAACTCGCCGACTCCCACCCCAAACATGTCATGCCCGTCGGGCCCGAGGAAGTGCTCTCTTTTCATAAAGGGATCAAAGATGTCGTCAAAAGCGTCGTCAATATCTCGACAACCAAGAGTATCCAGCCCGGACGTGGCTACTACCCGCCCTACCATCCCTACCCCTACTCACGCATGCCGCGACCACATGCACTCGGATCGGGAGTGATCCTGACAGAGGATGGCTATATCGTCACCAACAACCATGTCATCGAAGATGCGGAAGATATTACCGTCATCCTCCCCGACTCCAAGGATGAGTACAAAGCCAAACTGATCGGCACCGACAAAGAGAGTGATCTGGCCGTTATCAAAATCGAGGCCAAAAATCTCAAACCCATCAAACTTGCCAATGCCGATAGCCTCCGCGTGGGAGATGTGGTCTTTGCCGTAGGAAATCCTTTCGGTGTCGGTGAGAGTGTCACCCAGGGAATCATCTCGGCACTCAACAAAAACCGCGTCGGTATAAACCAGTATGAAAACTTCATCCAGACCGACGCCTCGATCAATCCCGGGAACTCCGGCGGTGCACTCGTCGACAGCCGCGGCGCGCTGATCGGCATCAACTCCGTCATCATCTCCCGAAGCGGTGGAAATAACGGCATCGGTTTCGCCATCCCGGTCGATATGGTCAAAAATATCACGACCCACCTGATCGAGTCAGGCCATGTCACACGCGGCTATATCGGTGTCAGTATCTCTGACGTGACAAAAGAGTACAAAAGCGTCTACAACCACAAAAAAGGCGCTGTGATACTGAGCATCGAGCCTGACTCACCGGCAGAGAAAGCGGGACTCAAACGCGGAGATCTGATCTTCGATGTCAACGGAAAACGTATCCGAAACGCAACCGAACTCAAACAGGCGATCGCCACACATAAGCCAAACGAAAAGGTGACACTGGGAGTGGAGAGAGACAAGAAAGATATCAAAATCGACGCCGTGCTCTCCTCCAGAGACGCCTATACACTCGACGAGAGTACGCAGCAGATCTTCAAGGGAATGCGCATCGTACCCCTCACCGGAGAGATCCGCTACCAGTACCGCATACCGCCGATGATCAACGGTGTACTCATCGCCGACATCAAACCGATGAGCAAAGCGGAAAAAGTGGGCTTTCAAGCCGGAGATGTTATAATCCAGGTAGAAGATGACCCGATCGAGTCGATTCATGACTTACAAGAAGCACTCAAAAAGTACAAGAAACAGCCCAAACGCGTCTATGTCAACCGTTACGGTACGATTCTGATGCTTGTCATCAAATAATCCGACAGGAGCAGATATGATCAAGGTATTGATGATCGAAGACGATCCCGAACTGGCCGATATTATCACCCGCTATCTGGCGAAGTTCGACATCGAGGTCACCAATGCCGAAGATCCCTACATAGGCCTCTCCAAGCTTGAGATCGGAGACTACGACCTGCTGATCCTCGATCTGACACTCCCCGGAATGGACGGGCTGGAGCTGTTGCAAAAGATTCGCAAAGTCTCCGACATTCCCGTCATCATCTCCTCTGCCCGCGACGATATCGTCGACAAAGTGGTCGGACTGGAACGGGGAGCCGACGACTACCTCCCAAAACCCTACAACCCCCGGGAACTCGAAGCACGTATCAAGTCGATCCTGCGCCGTCATAACAAAACGGAAGAGAAGCAGGCCAGGCAGCAAAAGACCTTCGAAGTCAACGAAGAGGGGATGATGATCAGCTTCAAGGGCCACCCGCTGCAACTCACCCCAGCCGAATTCGACATACTCAACATGCTCATCAAGCACAAAAACGGCGTCGTCTCCCGTGCGGATATCATCTACAACAGCGAGTTCATCAACGACGACAGCAGTTACAAAAATGTCGACGTTATGGTCTCCAAAATCCGCAGTAAGATCGCCAAATACGATCCCGACCATACCTACATCAAGTCGGTCCGCGGTGTCGGATACCAGCTGCTAGATCCCCCGCAACCCAACAAATAGCACCATGCGTAATATCTCGATCATTGCCTTTATCAACATGATCTTCGTGATCGCCTTCGTGGGGGTCATCAGCACCTATCTGCTCTTCAGCAAGATGGAGCAGGAGCGTTACGCAGAGGCGGAAGAGCAGCGTTACAGCCTCATCGCCGATGCCTTTCTCTCGGGGCTGCAATTCCTGCCAAACGATCAGGACCTCGAAAAGCGTTACAAGCACTTTCATGTCAAACTCATCGACGACCCCAAAGAGCGCCTCGACATCATCCAGCATGCGAAACTGCTCTACATCAAAAACACCATTTTCGGCCGCGTACGCATCTACGCCAGAGGGCACGACCGCTACATCTACGTCCAGAGCCTCGGATACAACCTCATGCTCAAAGATCTCCGGCCACGCCACCCGCGACAGGCGATCGCCCTGCTCCTGCTGGCACTCTTCAGCGGTATCCTCACATTCATCTATACGATCCTGCGCAGAAAGCTCTCCCCGCTCAAGGAGCTCGACCGTGAAGTACAGAAGTTTGCCCGGGGCGATCTCGATCTCGACATCAAACCGCACGGCCATGACGAAATCGGAAAAATCGCCGCGACATTCAAAAAAGCGGTCGATTCCCTCAAAGAGCAGATGGAGTCCAAAAACCTCTTTATGCGCAACATGATGCATGAGCTCAAGACCCCCATCACCAAGGGGCGCATCCTCGCCGAGAGTATCGACGACTTCGAGGACAAAGAGCTGCTGATCAAGTCATTTGAACGTATGAACGAGATCATCACCGAGCTGGCGCGGGTCGAGAAGCTCACCTCCCGAAACCTCACCCTCAACCCGCAGATCGTCTCCTTCGACGCGCTCGTCGAAAAGGCGAAGAAGCTGCTGCTCTGTCAGGAGGAGCGCGTCGTCAAGGAGTACCACAACTTCCGCCTCACCGTCGATCCCGACCACTTTGTCATCGTCCTCAAAAATCTCATCGACAACGCCATCAAGTTCAGCACCGACCACAAAGCGATCATCCGCGCCACCCCCAGAAAGATCGAGATCATCTCACACGGCGAACCGCTCAGACACCCCCTCTCCTACTATACCGAACCCTTCAGCCAGGAAGAGAAGAAAAACGACGGCTTTGGACTGGGCCTCTACATCGTCAAGTCGATCCTGGAGATCCACGGCGCGAAGCTAGAATATCGGTATGAGGATGGGAAAAATATCTTTGCGATTTTACTTCCGGAGAAGCAGGCGGAGGGGTGAGAGAGTTTTTATGAGGTGAAGCCAGCTTTTACAGTTGTGCTTGCACTCTCTGTGAGAAAATTTAGCCTCTCCATTTTGCGACTGAATATGTATATGTTCCCGCAACTCTTCTCTCGAAAAGAAAAAGAAACGATAACCTTTGATCTTTAAAACGGTTGGTAACGATATTCCTCACCTCGAACTTGTTATCTTTTAAGCACTCTCAAGCTCATATCTATTCAATAAGCTCTCAAGTGGTATATGCAAATCACGATTTATATTTCTAATCATATCCAATGTCAATCTTCTTTTTTTATTTAAAACTTCTGAAACTCTAACTTTATTACCAAAAATTTCAACTAAATCTTTTTGTCTTAACCCTTCCTGCTCCATTCTAAATTTTATAGCTTTAATAGGGTCTGGTGCATCAATTGTAAAATGTTTTGCTTCATAACTCTCTATCAAAGTTGTTAAAACTTCCAGTTCATCAAAAGCCTCAGTTCCAAACTCTGCATCCATCAATGACTCAACTCTTTTTAGAGCAAGTTCATAATCTTTTTCATTTCTAATTGGTTTTACATTCATAATTACAAATCCTCAACTTTTATTTTGTCATATTGTTTATGTGTCCCTATAAAC
>JALWPY010000013.1 GCA_026994915.1 Campylobacterales bacterium | reverse complement strand
TTCCGCGGGCTGCTAGTGCTTATGCCTTTTGTCTACTGGATCAATGTGCTGCTGCTGATCAGTGTCTATTTTTTCGGTGTGACGAAACTGGGCGCGAGACGGTGGCTGGAGCTGCCCTTTTTGCACTTCACAATTCAGCCCTCGGAGATCATGAAGATTGCATTTATCATGATGCTGGCCTATCTGATCTATCAGCATCCCCCCGATGAGAAACGTGGATATGGCCTGAAAGATTTCGCCAGGTTCAGTCTCTATATCTGGATCCCCTTCATTCTCATCGCCAAAGAGCCCGATCTGGGCAGTGCGCTGATCCTTCTTTTCGTCGGGTACGGGGTTCTTTTCATCATCGGTACAGACACGAAGATCTGGGTAGGCATCATCGTGGCACTGGCTATCTCCGCACCGCTCATCTACGCCGGTCTTAAACCCTACCAGAAGAAGCGGATCAACGATTTCCTGGCGGAAAAGCCGAGTTACCATGTCGAGCAGTCGATCATCGCGATCGGGTCGGGTGGGCTCACCGGACAGCCAAGAGAGAGTGCGACGCAGACCCATCTGAAGTTTCTGCCGATCGCGGTGAGTGATTTTATCTTCGCCTTCTTTATCGAGCGTTTCGGATTCTGGGGTGGTATGGCGCTGATGGGTATCTACGGATTGTTGATTTTGTATCTGATGATGATGGTACTCTACATGCATGGGAACTATCTCATAGAGAGTGTCGCTGCTTCACTGGCGCTGCTCATCTTTCTCTACAGCGGTGTCAATATTGCCATGACGATCGGCTTCGCACCGGTGGTGGGTTTGCCGTTGCCGCTCTTCAGTTACGGTGGGACCAGTTTCATCACTTTCATGATCCTGTTCGGTATCCTCGAAAACCTGCTCAGTTTCCGGCACGATACGCTTTATGACTCTGTAAAATTCGGTGAAGAGTAGGCAAACTTTAAGTAAATGGGCGCTAAAATCCCTTCTCCAAAATATCACGGGTCTTTAGCTCAGTTGGTTAGAGCTCCCGGCTCATAACCGGGCGGTCCGGGGTTCGAGTCCCCGAGGACCCACCACTATCCTTTCTCCTCCTAATCGAAAAATCTGTATAATGCTTTATTATCTTAACAGGAGGCATATTCAGAATGGAAAAACCATATTTATCATCCCATCCCGACGAAAAAGGTTACTTCGGACACTATGGCGGAGCCTATATCCCACCACAGCTGGAGGAGGCGTTTGCCGAGATCAACGAGGCGTATGACAAGCTCTCCAAATCGTACGACTTTCTGGCGGAGTTGCGGCAGATTCGCAAGCACTATCAGGGGCGGCCGACACCGGTCTACTACGCCAAAAACATGAGCGAGTACTGCGGGGGAGGGCGCATCTACTTCAAGCGCGAAGATCTCAACCATACCGGGGCTCACAAGCTCAACCACTGTATGGCCGAAGCGCTGCTGGCGAAGTATTTGGGCAAGAAGAAGATCATGGCCGAGACGGGGGCGGGTCAGCATGGCGTGGCGCTGGCGACGGCGGCGGCCTATTTCGGGCTGGAGTGTGAGATCCACATGGGTGAGGTCGATATCGAGAAAGAGAAGCCCAACGTGATCCGCATGCAGATACTGGGCGCGAAGGTAGTACCGGTCACACACGGTCTGAAAACACTCAAAGAGGCGGTCGACAGCTGTTTCGAGGCGTATGTCGCCCAGGCGGACACGGCGCTCTATGCGATTGGTTCGGTCGTGGGGCCGCATCCGTTTCCGAAGATGGTGCGCGATTTTCAGAGTATTGTCGGGTTTGAAGCGAGAGAGCAGTTTATGGAGATGACAGGCGGGCAGCTGCCCGATGCGGTGATCGCATGTGTGGGCGGCGGCAGCAACGCGATGGGAATCTTCAGCGGATTCATCGACGATCCGGTGCAGCTCATCGGTGTTGAACCGCTGGGCAAAGGGACAAAGCTGGGCGAGCATGCAGCGAGTCTGACCTACGGCAAGGACGGCATCATGCATGGGTTCAACTCTATCATGCTGCAAAACGAAGCGGGTGAGCCGGCGCCGGTACACAGCGTGGCGAGCGGACTGGACTACCCATCCGTGGGGCCGGAGCAGGCCTATCTGAAGACGGTCGGCAGGACCCGTGTTGCGACGGCGACAGATGAAGAGACGATCGATGCTTTCTACAAGATTTCGCGGCTCGAGGGGATCATCCCCGCACTCGAGAGTTCGCATGCGATCGCCTATGCGATGCAATATGCGCGTGAAAATCCCAAAGAGGCGATTTTGGTCAATCTGAGCGGCCGGGGAGACAAAGATATCGACTACGTGGTCGAAAACTTTCCAATACCGGAGGCGTGATCCGGTGCGCCTCTCTCCCAATGCCGCATGTCCCTGCGGCAGCGGCAAAAAGTACAAGAAGTGTTGCCGGCTCTATCATCAGGGAGCGCTCGCTCCGGATGCCCTGACGCTCATGAAGAGCCGTTACAGCGCCTATGCGGCGGGGGAGAGCGGCTATATCGTCAAAACGACCCATCCGGACAATCCCGACTTCAGCAGCGATACCAAAGCGTGGAAAGTGTCGATCGACGCCTTTTGTAAAGCAGAACGCTTCACGGGGCTGGAGATTCTCTCCTTCGAAGCGGGAGAAGAGGAGGCATTTGTGACGTTTATCGCCCGACTGGGCAGCGGGGAGTTGCGGGAGAAGAGCCGCTTTCGCAAAGTGGACGGAAAGTGGCTCTATCTGGACGGTACCTTTTTCTGAGAGTGCTCAGGCTTTCAGCAGACAGGTCTGGGGTTCTCCTCGGTATCGATACAGACGACATCGGTCTGGATCGGACTGAAGAGGAGGGTTTTGTAGTTGAGACGCTCCTGATGCAGAAAGTTGTGCGGCGGGAGGCTGCGTAACAGCGCGGTGTTGTAGTAGTATGCGCTGGAGCAGTGGCCGAGATAGAGGAAAGAGAAGAGCAGTTTGATCTTGGTGTTTTCAAAGGTTTCGTAAGGCTGGCTGACGAAGGTGAGGCCGAACTTTTTACGATTGACGATATCGAGGATATAGAAGAAAAAATCTTCGAACTTCGTAAAGAAGCCTTCGGGCTGGACAATCACCTGCATGAAGTAGTAGTAGTTCTGCAGCAGTTCCTCTTTCTGAATCACTTTGGAGAGTTGACTCTTGATCTCTTTTTTGGTGGCGAAGAAGTCGGGGTTGACCGCCATGTAGATATCTTTGCGCTGGGCGATCGCTTCGTCGAGTGCTTTTTCGAACGCTTCGCTCTCGTCAAATCTGAGGTAGTGAAAGTGCTCTGAACTTTTGAAGCGATCCTCGATCTTGTCGGGCTCGGGATTGGAGAAGTCGAAGTAGATCGTGGGGACGCCGCTCTGGATGACGAAGTCTCTGATTTTGTTGGAGAGGTGTGTCTTTCCCGAACCTGTCTCGCCCAGAATGAGGGTGTTTTCATAGAGTGTGCGGTCGGTCAGTTTCAGGGATGCGATACTGTTTTCATATTTGCCGATTCTTTGTTCCATATGGCTTATTTCCTTATGCTATATAATTATTTATGACAGTATAGCAAAAGTTTAATAATCATTTCGAATAATTCCCATATATTTACATGCGTGTGTCACGTTGTGTTAATGTTCTTGTACTAAACTTCACTACTTAGCACTTTGTGGGGGAAATTTGACTATTATAATGTTTTATCTTGCGGGGAGATGCCTATGATGCGGATTATCAAATACTTTATCGAGAACAAGCGACTCAACCATGTGCTGTTGCTTTTTGTACTTTTTATGGGTTATAACGCGTATCAGAATATTCCCAAAGAGCTCTTTCCCGATATCGCGCTCGACAAGATTATGATTACCGGCGGTTATCCGGGTACGAGTGCGGAGAACCTCGACAAGATGGCGGTGCGCGACATTGAAGACGCACTGGGAGATATCAGTGGGATCGATCGGATCGAGACGGTGATCCGGCCCGGGACCTTCACGATCGTTGTCTCTCTGACCGAGCAGGCGGACAAGATCGATGCGCTCAACAAGGCCAAAGACGCGATCGCGGGGGTACGGCAGTATCTGCCTCCCGACATGGTAGAACCGGTGGCGCAGTTGCTGATCCATAACCGCCCCCTCATCTCACTCTCGCTCTCGAGTGACATACTGAGCAGAGGGGAGCTGATCGAGGCGGCGAAGGAGATCAAGTCGAAGATCGCCCGAAACCCCTATGTGAGCGAAGTGAAGATCTACGGCGACGCCGATCAGGAGGTCTCTGTCAGGCTCGATACCGAAGCGATCCGCGCCTACGGCCTCGATCCGTCGCATGTCACAGAAGCGGTCTCTGCACTCTCCTATATCTATCCGATCGGCGATATCCAGCAGAGCGGCAACTATATCTTTCTCTCGACGGTGCATGGTAAGAAAGATGTCGAGGGGTGGGAGCGTACGCTGCTGCATATCGACGGGAGGGCGCTGCGTCTGGGAGATATTGCGAAAGTGCTGATTACCTATCCGCAGCAGAAGACCCTCTCTACCTACAACGGACGCCCCAATGTGACGCTGGTCATCTCCAAAGGGCCCAAGGGCAATGCGATCGAACTCTCCAAAGAGCTGCGCCGCTATGCCAAAACGACGCTTGAGAAGGCCTATCCGAAGATCTACTTCGACTTCTATCAGGATACCTCCAAACCGGTCAAAGATCGTCTCAACACCGTCGTCTCCAACCTTATGTTCGGTCTGTTGTTGGTCTTTCTCTCGATGGCGCTGCTGATCAACCTGCGGATCGCGTCGATTGTGACACTGGGGATACCGGTCTCTTTTGCGGTCGGGCTCGTGTTCATCTACTATACCGGTTACTCGATCAATATCATTTCGCTGCTGGGCGGGTTGATCGTCATCGGTATCGTCGTGGATGATGCGATCGTCGTGGCAGAAAATATCCAGCGATACATCAACGAAGGGGTACCCAAGAAGGAGGCGGTGCTTCAGGGGACCAAAGAGATGCTGTTGCCCGTATCACTGGCGACGCTGACGACGATCGCCGCCTTTTTGCCCCTTTTCATGATGAGCGGCGAGATCAAGAACTTCATCATCCTGATCCCGATCGCAGTGATCATGATCCTGATCGGCTCGCTGATCGAGAGCTTCATCTTTCTGCCGCTGCATGCGCAGGAGATGCTGAAAAAGCAGAAAAATTTCTTCGACTGGACAAAGCTGCAGGATCTCTACGAAGCGCTGCTACACAAGATGATCCGCTACAAATATCTCTTTCTCGCCACCTTTCTGGTCGTGGTGCCGCTGCTGACGGTGCTGACGCTCAAGCAACTCCACTTCAACTTCTTCCCCAGTTTCGACGGCAACTATCTCTACATCACAGCCAAAGCTCCTGTCGATACGACCATTGAAGAGAGTGAAAAGATCGCACACGAGATTCAGAAATTTGTGCTGGAGCACAAAAAAGAGTATGCCCTCAGTGCCACCTCCACCGTCATAGGATCACGCCGTTCGCTTTCGGGTGAAAACGAAAAGGGTGAGAACATGATTTACATCACCCTCGAACTCTATGACATGAAACCGCAGAGCTTTCTGAATGCCTGGATCAACCCGATTCTCAACTTCAGCTTCGATTTCAACGACCCCACCAAGATCCGTGAAAAACATACCTACGATCTGGCCAAAGATCTGACCAGAGAGATCATGCCTTTCAAGAAGCGGTTTCATCTGGAGGAGCTGGGCGTACGCGAAGACAAACCGGGTCTGATCAAGAGCGACATCCAGATCAATCTGAGCGGCAGAGACAACCGCAAAATCCTTGCGGCGATTCAGCGTCTTGAAGAGAAACTGCGCACGATCCCGGGCGTCAAAGATGTGAGCGACAACGCCCAGCTGGGCAAGACAGAGTACAAACTACGCGTCAACAGCTACGGCGAACGGCTGGGGCTGACGGAGGGTACCGTTGCCCGGACGCTTGCGGGATACTTTCTTGACAACCGAAAAGCGATGACCTTCAACGAAAACGGCGTCATGGAGATCAAGACACGCGCACTCAGAAAAGATGCGGAACAGACACTGCGTGACTTTGAAGTGACCACCCCCGCCGGAGAGCGTGTGAAGCTGACGGATGTGGTCGATATTCTCTCTGCCAGAGAGTATGAAAAGATCGAAAAACGCGACGGCAAAACGGTCAAAACGGTCTTCGCCAATCTCGACAAAAAGCGCCTCACCGCATCGCAGGCGCTCCAGAAGATCCAACCGATACTCGACGAGATCAAAAAAGAGGGCGTCACTGTCGATCTGCTGGGTGAGAACGAGAAAAATCAACAACTCAAATCTGACATGCAGAAGGCGGGGGTGATCGCACTCTTTCTGATCCTGATCACGCTGCTTTTCATCTTCCCTAGAATACGTTATGTGTTAATGGTGATGTCGGTTATTCCGCTCTCGATCGTCGGGGCGCTGGCGGGCCATCTGCTGCTTGGGATCAATCTGGCGATGCCTTCGATCATCGGTCTGCTGGGGCTTGCGGGGGTCGTCATCAATGACGGAATCATCATGCTCGACTTCCTCCACGGTACGCGGGAGGCGGAGACCTTTTATGAGCGGGCGAAACTGAGGCTCAGGCCAATTCTGATCACTTCGATCACCACTTTTCTGGGACTTTTTACCCTGATCTTCTATGCGACAGGGCAGGCGGTGATCCTCCAGCCGATCGCGGTTTCTCTTGGTTTTGGCCTGCTGTGGGGCACCGTGCTCAACCTCGTCTATCTGCCGGCACTCTATGCCGTCATCAACAGAATCAAACCCGAAAGGAGCTCTTCATGAAGCAGTTCTGGATACTACTTATCGCCGCGCTGCCGCTGCTGGCCGGCAGCTACAAAGCACAGATCGAACCCTATGAATCGGTAACGATTGCCGCTGAAAAGGGGGGACGCATCGTCCGGCTCGACCAGCATGACGAACTCAAAATGCTCAACAAAACGGTGCTTGTGATCGACCATGCGCTCGAATCCGAAGAGCTGGCCAACGACCGTGCGAAGCTGAAGCTGATCGACCGGCAGATCGGGATCAAACAGCGCCAGTATAACCGCGTCAAAGATCTCAAAGGGCAGAGCCTCTTCACCAAAGAGCGCTTTCTGAACGAACTGCTCGCACTCAAACTGCAACGCGCAGATCTCAAAAACCGCATCGCCGCGCTCGAAGATACGATCGCCAAAAAGGAGATCGCACTGCATGGGCGGTATCTCAAAAAGCTCTATGTGCGCCAGGGGGCGTTCGTGGCGCCGGGGACGAAGCTGATGGATGTCGAAGATCTTTCGGGCAGCCGCATTGTGCTTTATCTCGATGCGAAAGACCGGAAGGGGCTGGAGCGCAAAACGATCACGATCGACGGCAAAACCGACCACGGCTACACGATCGACAAAGCGGCCGAGACGACCGATGCGAAGTACCTCTCCTCCTATCGGGTCGAACTGGTCAAAAAGGGGCCGGCCCCTTTTGGCAAAGTGGTGACGGTCGAGATAGGAGGCGGTAAATGAGACGCATACTCTTTTTGCTGACCCTCTCGTCGCTGCTGCTGGCCGATTCGCCGCTCGCACCCGAAAAAGCGAAACTCTTCGAGCTCAAACGCCAGAAACAGGCCGCCGAGACGACGAAACTCAAAAACAGCTGGATCTCGCCGCTGCGCCTCTCCGCTTCGTGGCAGCGCAACGTCAATGCCGGCAATTTCGACGGCACGACGAGCAATGCCGCAATACGGCTCAATCAGGATATCTTCCGAAGCGGCGGGATCTGGTACGCGGTCGACTACGCCAAAGCGCTGGGTGAGGCGCAGGCGCTGGGGATCGATCTGGAAGAGGCGGGAGAGCTGCAGCGGCTCTACATGCTTAAAGCGCAGTACGAGCGTGACCGCCTCCAGCTGCAGCAGGCGAAACTGACCCTCAAAAACCGCCAGATCGACGCCGATGTGGTCAAAGAGCGCTACAAAGCGGGCGATGCCGACATCAGTGAACTCAGCCGCGTTATGCTGCAGGTGGATGAAGCCGAAAAGCGGCTGATCACGCTCGAAAACGCCCTCGCTGCCGAAAAGTACGAACTCAAAAAACTCTACGGCGATCGTGCGCTGGCGGCACTGACACTGCCCGAACTTCCGCTGGTCGCCAAAGAGAGTTATCTGAGCCAAAACCTCGAACTGCTGCGCTACCGCAAACAGATACAAAGCGACGAGGCGAAGTACAAAACGATCCGCTCCTCCTACCTCCCCAAACTCTCCGTCAACGGTAACTACGGCTACAGCAGATTTCGCGGCGATTTTCAGAACTACGACGGGGATGAGTACGGCTACGGTATCCAGCTCTCGATGCCGCTCGACTACAACACCAAAAAAGATATCGAAGCGAACAAGATCGCATGGCTCACGACGAAACTTACCGCCAAAGAGCGCAAAAGAGAGCTCGAAAACGAGTATGCCAAACGTCTCGCGGCGATCGAAGCGGGCAGAAAGAAGATCGCCGTCTCCAAACGGATGATCGCACGTTACGACGAACTCTATCGCTTTACCCGCGCCCAGTACCGCGCCGGTACCAAAACCGACTACGATGTCGCTTCACTGAAAAATTCACTCCAGATTCAGCGGCTTGAGCAGAAGATTCAGCGTTACAACATTTTGCTCGAAAAACTCCCGCTCTTTTTTGCGATGCGGCGGTAGTGTCATGAAAACAGGGGAAGATCTCGACCAGATTCTGCGCCCGCGACCCTTCTGGAAAAAGGCGTGGGTCTGGATGGTGGCGTTGCTGCTGATCGGAACGGGCGGGGTGCTTTACTATCTCTTTGCACCCTCTCATGAGAAGCCAGCATCCTATATGACAGAGCCGTTGAAAAAGGGCGCTTTGGAAGTGACGGTTTCGGCGACGGGATATCTGCTGCCGCTGGAGCGTGTCAAAGTGGGGAGTGAAGTTTCGGGAACGATCACCAAAGTCTTTGTCGATTTCAACGACCGGGTGCAGAAAGGTGAGGTGCTCGCACAGATCGATCGGACGAAGTTTCAGAGCAATCTGGATCGTATGGAAGCGGCACTTGCGGTAGCCAAAGCGCAGATGGCACAGGCAGAGGCGCAGCTGGAACTGGCACAGAAAAACTTTGCACGTGACCGGAAGATGCGTAAAACGAGCGGCGGCAGACTCCCCTCCCCGAAGCAGTATGACCGTGACCG
>JALWPY010000012.1:7994-9232 GCA_026994915.1 Campylobacterales bacterium | reverse complement strand
GCAATCCGATCAAAGTGCTGGTTTGCCTCATCTGTATGGCATTGCTCTTTTTCGAAGCCGCCTTTTCGATCTGTCTGGGATGCAAACTCTTCAACCTCTTCAGCAAGGAGCAGGCGCGCCACTGCCCGGGCGGTATCTGCGAAATCCGGCACAAAGATCCCGTACAGAAGTTCACTCCCGCGCAGACGGCTATCCTGCTGCTGACCGTGTTTCTCATGATGTACGGCACGTATGCCTATTTTACGAAGCTTCCCGATCGCACCTTTTTTGTCAAAAAGATGAAAGAGCTTATGCTCAGCGACGAAGAGAAGAGGCGGCTGGAAGAGCAGAGAATGGAAGAGGAGTTTGAAAATTTCTGACTTCTGATGCGGACCGAGCGTGTTCGACAGAGCGCTCCGGTATTCACTTCCGTAACGTAGCGACGAGCCTTTTAGGATGCAGAAAAAGCTCGAGTGCGTCGGTGATATTTTTGCAGAGCAGATCGGCCTCCTGCATCGCCTGCATGCTGCACCCTTCATCTCCGAGTATCGCGATGGATAGGGCGGCGGTGCGCAGCATGAGGGCGTCGTTGTTGCCGTTGCCGATCGCTGCGGTACGCTCCGCTCCCAGAGATTCGACAAAGGCCGCCTTCTCCGCAGTGTGATTCTCTGTCCTCAGAATAGTCACCTGCACATCGAACCCCTCCAGCTCCTTTTGGACACTTCCGAAGGTATCGGCGGTGATGACATGCAGTGTATAGTCTCGTGCAAGCTCGGGCAGCAGCCGGCGCACCGGTTCGAGCAGGCGGCCGTCGGTTGCGATCGTGCCGTTGTAGTCAAGGAGGATATGTTCCAGCGAGAGGCTTTTGTAGTTGGGAATTATGATCATAGATAAGGCTCCGAAATGGTATACTTAAGTATACCAAAACGAGGAGAAAAACGTTGGAAAAAGAGATCAAGCTGACCGAATACAGCCACGGAGCGGGGTGCGGATGCAAAATCTCCCCGATGCTGCTGGAGGAGATCCTACAGACATCACGGGAAAATATCCCCTGTCAGGAATTGCTGGTGGGCAACAGCGACAAAGATGACGCCGCCGCTTTCGATCTGGGCAACGGCACTTCGGTACTCAGTACGACAGACTTCTTCATGCCGATCGTCGACGATCCATTTGTGTTTGGCAAGATCGCCGCGACCAACGCTATCAGTGACATCTATGCAATGGGCGGTAAACCGCTGATGGCGATCTCGATCTTCGGA
>JALWPY010000012.1:0-7984 GCA_026994915.1 Campylobacterales bacterium | reverse complement strand
GGAGTCCGCTTGCGGGCGGCCGCTCCATCGATTCGCCCGAACCGATCTTCGGACTGGCGGTGACGGGTATTGCCGACAATGCCAACCTTATGCAAAACAACAGCGCCGTCGCGGGGTGCGATATCTACCTGACCAAACCGCTGGGAATCGGCATACTCTCGACCGCACAGAAACAGAAGAAGATCGCCCCGGGCGAGATCGAGCCGGCGATTGAAGCGATGACCACTCTCAACAAAGCGGGTGCCGCGTTCGCGCCGCTGGAGAGTGTCGTGGCCATGACCGACGTCACGGGTTTTGGCTTGCTGGGGCATCTGAGCGAAGTGTGTGAAGCGAGCGGCATCGGTGCGAAGGTTTTCTTCGAAAAAGTGCCACAACTGCCAAATACCGAGAAGTACCGACAACTGGGCTGCATCCCCGGCGGTGCGAAGAAGAACTTCAAAAGCTACGGCCACAAGATCTCCCCTATGACAGAGCAGCAGCGTGAGATACTCTGTGACGCGCAGACCTCCGGCGGATTGCTGGTGCTTGTCAAAAAAGAGGGGAGAGAGGCCTTTGAGGAAGTCGCCCGAGCGCAGGGACTCGACCTCGAACCTATCGGTGAGACGGTCGAAAAGGGCGCACACCTGATCGAGGTCCTCTAGTGTCTCTGCCACTTTTTGATGACTATCTTGCACTGGTGACGGAGCGCACACCGCTGATCGATCTGCGTGCACCCGTCGAGTTTGCCAAGGGGGCTTTCCCCACAGCGGTCAACCTCCCGCTCATGAATGACGAAGAGCGCAAAGCGGTCGGCATCTGCTACAAGCACAAAGGGAACGAAGAAGCGGTTAAACTTGGCTATAAGCTCGTAAGCGGCAGGGTCAAAGAGATGCGTATGCAGGCGTGGCGGGATTTCATCGAAAGCCATCCCGGCACGATGATCTACTGCTTCCGCGGCGGTCAGCGCTCACGCATCACGCAGGAGTGGCTGCATGAAGCGGGTGTGACGGTTCCCCGCATCAAAGGGGGTTACAAAGCGTTTCGCGGCTATCTGATCGAACAGATGGACTCGATGGAGGCACGTTTCACTCCGATTTTGCTGGGGGGACGGACGGGATCCGGCAAGACGCTGCTGCTGAAGGAATTGTCCCACATGATCGATCTGGAGGGGCTCGCCGAACACCGCGGCTCGGCATTTGGACGCAAGATCGTCCCGCAGCCTACACAGATCGCCTTCGAAGATGCGCTGGCATTCGATCTGATCGGTAAACTGCATGAAGGCCATCAGACGCTGGTATTTGAAGATGAAGGCAAAAATATCGGCCGTCTCTATATCCCGGAAAAGCTTGCACTGCACATCATCTCCGGTAAGATTGTCATCCTCGAAACCCCGATCGAAGAGCGCACGACGATCACATTTGATGAGTATGTGACACAGGCGCAGCAGGTGTACGAGACACACTATGGTATGGAGGGGCTGGATTACTGGGCGGAGGCGATCCGTGACAGCATCGACCGTATCCAGCGGCGGCTGGGGAGTGAGCGACACAGAGAGGTGCGTGCGATCTTCGACGATGCACTGCAACAGCAGCTTCGAACCGGAGATGCTCAGGCACATCGCGTCTGGGTCGAAAAGCTGCTGACGGAGTACTATGATCCGATGTATGACTACCAGCTGCAGAAGCGGAGTGATCGCATCATCTTTCGCGGAGAGAAGGAGGCAGTGCGGGAGTACCTGATGCAGCGGCAGAACCGGGTATGATGCCCAAAATTCGCACGACCGCTTCCGTCGTTATCCGTATCTTTCTCTGGCTGCTCATGCTGATCGGCGGTGTGGTTTTTTCGATCTATCATGACCGCACCAATCCGCTTTTTCACACGCTTTGGTTTCATGTCGTCTCTTTCGTAATCGGGATGTTGCTGATCATGCTCTCCTTTCGTGCAGCTGGCAACGGGGGCAGGGAGCTGGCCAGAGGCAGAGTCGGTGCGATCCCGCGACTGGAGACCAACAGGCTCGTGACGACGGGACTCTACGCATGCATGCGCCATCCGATGCTCTTTGGGCTTATGCTGCTTCCTCCCGGTGTGGCATTTCTGCTGGGGAGCCCGACATTTATTACCGTTATCGCACCGCTGGAGATGCTTTTTATTGCACTGATGGTGCTGATTTTCGAAGAGATGGAAGTACGCCGCAAATTTAGCGACGCTTACGAAGCCTATGCCCGAAAGGTACCTCCGGTGACGTTCAGATGGGAGTGTCTGAAGCGACTGTTTGCAAGATGAGAGATTGGTGTCAGATCTCTTAGCTCTGAAGTGCTTTGATCGCCGCTGTCACATCTCCAGGACAACACCCTCCGCTGAGATTGAAAATCTCACATGAACAGCCGGGATCTTTCATCTTTGCTTTGATATCTTCGAGCGCGCCTGTTGTACCCGTTTGGTGCAACTCTTCGGCGATCTTCTCCTTCGTCCAGCCGAAACAGTAGCAGAGCGTCGCGGGAACCGCACCCTTTCTCAACCCGACCGTGACCGTCAGATCCTTTTGCCCTCGGAGGAGCATTTTAACAGAAAGAGCACATGTTACAACAATCCCAGCAATGCCACAAACAGCACCACTGGAGTGATGACAAGCCCCACTTTCGTGTACTCGCCCCAGCCGATTTTGACCCCTTTTTTCTCCAGCACATGCAGCCACAGAAGCGTCGCCAGTGAACCGATCGGTGTCATCTTCGGTCCCAGATTGGAGCCGAGGATATTGGCGTAGACTAGCGCCTCATGTCCCGCATAGCCGATATGGTCGATCGCAATATCCATGATCATAATCGTCGGCATATTGTT
Source organism: Campylobacterales bacterium (assembly GCA_026994915.1). Classification (GTDB taxonomy): domain Bacteria; phylum Campylobacterota; class Campylobacteria; order Campylobacterales; family QNZT01; genus QNZT01. The sequence continues at coordinate 5,167 of JALWPY010000012.1, read as the reverse complement.
CATAATCGCACTTATAATCGCCGAGAGAAAGCCGGTACCCACCACGGCAACCGCATCGCCGTGCGTAGTCATAGACGCGATCCATGAAGCGATCATCTCCGTCAATCCCGCATTTTTGAGCCCGTAGACGACGATATAGAGCCCGATACTGAACCAAACCACCTGCCACGGTGCCGCCTTAATTGTCATGATCGGTTTGACCGCTTTATGGCGCGCGGCGATCCAAAGAAAGAGCAGCGCCCCGCCCAGTGCGAAGATCGAGACCGGGATATGATAGAGATCGCCGATAAGATACCCCGCCATCAAAAGCGCGAGAAAGAGCCAGCTCAGTTTGAACATTGTCTTGTTTCGGATGACCGTTGCCGGTTCGGGTAGCAGATCGACATCGACTTTGAGAGGAATATTTTTACGGAAGTAGAACCAGAGCACCGCGATCGAAGTGACGATACTCAGCAGATTGGGCAGGAACATATGCTTCGCGTACTCCAGAAATCCGATCTGAAAATAGTCCGCCGTGACGATGTTGGTAAGGTTGGAGATGACCAGCGGGTTGGAAGCGCTGTCTCCGATGAACCCGCCCGCCATCAGAAAAGCGAAGATCGCCAGCGGATTCATCTTGAGATACTTCATCTTCGCCAGCAAAATCGGCGTCAGAATTAGCGCCGCACCGTCGTTGGCGAAAAAGGCCGCCACCAGCGCACCCAGAAGCAAAATATAGACAAACATCCTGTTGCCGCTGCCGCCGCTCAGTTTCGCCATCTTGATCGCCGCCCACTCGAAAAAGCCGATCTCATCGAGCACCATCGAAATGATGATAATCCCGATAAACGCCAGCGTCGCATCCCAGACGATCTTCGTCACCGTGATCACATCGCCGAAATCGACCACTCCAAGCAGCAGTGCCGCTATCGCACCGATTACCGCAGTCGTCCCGATCTGCAATCCCTTCGGCTGCCAGATGATCAACACCAGCGTGACCAAAAAAAGCGTAATTGCCGTAACCATAAAAACCTCTTATTATTGTTGCTGATCAGAAGTATAGCTGGAATCAGGTTAAATCAACATATATTGATATATGACTTTTTATGCTATACTTTCATCAAATCGACAAAGGTGGCAACGGTGGAAGATTTTCTGAGAACGGTTTCGGCACTCAACGACGAGACGAGGATTTTGATACTCCGTTTTCTGGATATGCACGGAGAACTTTGCGTCTGCGATCTGCAGACGTCGCTTGGGATGATCCAGTCACGACTCTCCAGACATCTGAAGATACTCAAAGATGCAGGCTTTCTGCGCGTCAATCGCAAAGGACGCTGGGCATACTACGCTATCCGTTCACCACTCGATCGTTTCAGGCTTGCGGCACTTGAAGAGATACGCCATCTCGACATACCGCTTCCCCCACTGCAAAAAACTTCCGAAAAAGGATCATGTCAATTATGAAGAGAAAAGTGCTGATACTCTGTACCGGAAACAGTTGCCGCTCCATCATGGCCGAAGCGCTTGTCAATGCGAAACTTGGCGACTGTGTCGAAGCGCAAAGCTCCGGTGTGCAGGCAAGCGGCAAAGTCAACCCGCATGCCAAAGCGCTGCTTGAAAGAAAAGGTGTCTGGAGAGACGACTACCACTCCAAGACAATCGATACCGTCCTCGACACACCCTTCGATCTGGTCGTCACCGTCTGCGACAATGCCAAAGAGACCTGCCCGATGTTCCCCAAAGCGGTCAAAACCATTCATGTCGGCTTCGAAGATCCCAGCGGCAAAGCCAAAGAGGAGTATGAAAAAACGTATGATTTGATCGAGAAGGAGCTGTTACCGATGATTGAAAAAGAGCTTTGTACACAGTGAAAGGGTGGATGCTCTGTGCACAGAGCATCCGTTTGAGAGTGTCAGAGCCAGCCGTCGGGATCGAAGGCATCATTACTGACATGAGAATGGTTGACATAGACCCCATTTGCAGCAAATCCCTCCGAAGCGATAAGGCTGATACCGCTGAGACTCGCTGCACCCAGCACTGAGATAAATCCGATAAATTTGCGTCTTGATCTGTCCATATTAGCTCCTTAATAAGGTGGGATACGCCCCAAAACTATCCAAAAATAGTGAAGCGACAGTGAAACGCTGCATCCGGGACCGGATTCTCTCTGAATTGCGCTATAATGAAAAGATGAAGATCCAAAGCAATCTCTGGTTTGAAAACGAACAGAAAGCCTTTTTCGGCAAAGGGCGTATCCGCCTGCTGGAGGAGATCGGCAGGCACGGCTCCATCTCCAAAGCGGCCAAAGCGATGGGCATGAGTTACAAGGCGGCATGGGATGCGGTCAATGAGATGAACAACCTCTCTCCCTCCCCGATCGTCGAGCGTGTGACGGGCGGCAAAGGGGGTGGCGGGACGCGTCTGACACCCAAAGGAGAGGAGTATATCCGTATCTACCGCGAGATCGACGCACTCCAGCGTAAATTTTTCGAGCGGCTGGGGACACAGGGGGAGCGGCTGGAGGATATTCTCACATTCGGCAGGCGTCTGACGCTGCAGACGAGTGCGCGCAACCAGTACAGTGGCACGGTGACCGCACTCGAGACAACCCCGCTGGCATCTGAAGTGACCCTGCGGCTGAGCGGCGGGGAGAATCTGTATGTGACGATTACACGCGAAAGCGCCCGGAGACTGGCGGTGGCCGAAGGAGAGACGCTCTTCGCCCTGATCAAGAGCACCTGGGTCGACATTGTCCCCCTTTCACAGTGCAAAGCGGCCAAAAACATGCTCGCCGGTACGATCGTCGGGATCGTAGAGGACGGGACACGTGCGGAGATCACGCTTGCACTGAAAGGGGAAAACAGCGTCACCGCATCGATGGCGGCGGAGCGTTTTCGGGAACTGGGGCTTCAGGAGGGGGATCGCGCCTATGCATGTTTTGAAGCGAGTCAGATTCTGCTGGCACGCTGACCCCCTTCAACCCACGTTAAGAGAATCGGTGTTACAATCCCGTTATATCTTTTTGTATATAACGCTTTATATATAACGATATCTTTGGCAAAAGGTTCGGGATGAGACATGCACTGCGGGTGACAATGCTGCTGACAACACTTCTTCATGGCGGAACAGATGCGACACCCCTTCCCAAACGTACGCTCAACGCTGACATGACGCTGACATACCTTCGGGTTCCGTCGGAGGTATCGCATCTGCGGGAACTCTTTACCGAAGGGCTCTTTTATGGCCGGCTTCGCTCCAACACCTTTCTCAGCGACCCCCGCCATGCCAAAATGAAGTGGTCGTCCGGAATCGGCGGCAGTCTGCTCTACCAAAGCGCCTTCTGGCACGGTTTGCGGATGCGGGCGGGACTCTACACCTCTCAGAACCCCTGGCACATGAAACGTGACGATATTCCCTCACTGGGTGCAGGCAAAGGTACTATGAGCCGCTATGACGTGCTCACCCGGAGCAAGTACGGCATGACGGTACTGGCACAGGCCTCTCTGCTCTATCGCACCGCAAAGAGCACCATGAAGATAGGCCGTCAGCTTTTCGAAAGCCGCCTGACCGCTTCCAACGATACCAAGATGATTCCCAACAGTTTCGAAGGGGTGAGCTGGCAGAGCGATATAGTGCCGCGCAGCCGGATCAAGCTGGGCTACTTCACCCGTCAGAAACTGCGTGACCATACCGATTTTCATAGTGTTCTGGCGTATGACGGATACCGGGAGAACGATGACGGTGCCATGCACAGGGGCTTGACAAAGGCGAAGCTCGACACGGCAGGGATCGATCCGCGTCTGATCGTCGCACAGATCGAAACCCGACCCCTCGGCGCGCTGCGGCTGCTGGCCAACTACACCGGCGTGCCCGATCTGCTGCACAGTATGAGTTTCGATGCATGCTGGCGAATGCAGTTGAAGGGTGGCTATACATGTACACCCGCGGTGCGTTACCTACGTCAGTATGACGACGGGGCGGGTGCTATCGGCGGTGCCAATCTGAGGGGCGATACGACCGGTTACAAAGAGCCATATGTGCTGGACGGCGAACTCCTTGGCTTCAGAGTCGATCTGACAAAAGGCCCGGTGCGTGTACGGCTAGGAAATACGAGCGTCGCCGACAAAGCCGATCTGGTCGCACCGTGGCGTGGATTTCCGACCGGGGGCTTTAGCCGGGCGATGGGCCAGTACAACTGGTATGCCGGCACCGTCACGAAGATGGCATGTCTGGATCTCGACCTCGAAAAAGCGGGCCTCCTGCCCGGTGCATGGGTGTGCGTACGCTGTGCCGCGCAGGATTTTGACGATGCCAAGCCGGGTACGCCGGCCGACAGTGATGTGATCGAAACCGATCTGATGAAAAGGTTCGCATCGCTGCCCGGCTTTTTTCTCAAAGCGAGATTTGCCTATATTGACGGTCATGCAAAAGGAACCAAAGCCGATCCCACACATGGGGACTATCGGCTGGAGATCAACTATCTGTTTTAACGGATGAAGGAGAGAAGATGCGCTATTTTTTGACACTCTGTTTTCTGCTGACGACGCTGCTCTTTGCCGGGACGCCCCGTCTGCTGGTATTTGCCGGATCGGCGAGTCAGCCTCCGACCGAAAAGGCGGCCAAAGCGTTCGAAAAGAAGACGGGTATTCATGTCGATCTCGTCTTTGGCGGGTCGGGCCATGTCCTCTCCCAGATGAAGCTGACACGCCAGGGTGACCTCTACTTCCCCGGCTCTTCGGACTACATGGAGAAGGCCAAACGGATGAAGCTCGTCGATCCCAAAAGCGAAAAGATCGTCGTCTATCTGGTCTCCGCCATCAACGTCCCCAAAGGCAATCCGAAACAGATCCACTCCCTCGCCGCCCTCACCCGCCCCGTCGTGCTCGACGGCCGCCTGCGTCTCGCCGGCCTGTCGTCGGCGTTCGCGCCGGGCGAACACTGGCGCCTCTCCGGCGAGGCCGACTGGCAGTCGGCCCGCATCGGCGGGGTACAGGACATCGATCTCGGCAACGTGCATCTGGCCGCCGAACCCAGGGGCGACGGCAGCACCATCCGGATCCGCAACGAGGCGGGCGATCTGCAGGTGGAAGGCAGCCTGCTTCTGGACAAGAACGGCGGCTGGCAACTGGACACCCGCATCGCCAACCGCGACGCGAACCGCAAGGACATTCAGCAACTGCTGCGC
>JALWPY010000011.1 GCA_026994915.1 Campylobacterales bacterium | reverse complement strand
CCACAAGCTGGCGGCTGTCGTCTTCGCTTTTGCCCAAAAGATCCGGGCCAAATCTCCTCAAAGTCAAAATATCGGTATCGTGATGCCCACCTCGGCAGGCGGTGCGATCGTCAATCTCGCCGTCCTCTCACTGGGAAAAACGGTCGTCAATCTCAACTATACCGCCAGTAAAGTTTCGATCGCTCATGCGATCGCTGTCTCTGATCTTGATACGATCTATACCTCAAGACAGTTCCTCTCAAAACTGAAAGGCCGGGGTATCGACATCGAAGAGGTACTCAGTAACGTCGATGTTGTCTTTGTCGAAGATCTCAAACAGGAGATCAGCAAGCCTGTCGTGCTGCGCAACTGGGCAGCGATGAAACTCTTGCCTTATCGTCTGCTGCAACTGCTCTATCTCAAAAATATACCGACTGAGCAGACAGCTGCAATCCTCTTCAGCAGCGGCAGTGAAGGAACGCCTAAAGGGATCGAACTGACCCACAAGAACTTCATGGCCAATATCAAACAGTTTACCAACCTGCTCAATTTCCAGGAAGATGACGTGATCATGGCGACGTTGCCGATCTTCCACTCCTTTGGCCTGACGGTAGCGACACTCGCTCCTCTGCTGGAGGGGGTCCCTTTTATCTGTCAGCCCGATCCTACCGATGCAGAGAGTGTCGGTAAGCTGGCAGCTAAATACAACGGTACTGTCCTCTTCGGTACTTCCACCTTTTTCCGTATCTATGCCAAGTCGAAAAAACTGCATCCTCTGATGTTCGGAAGTATCCGTTTCGTTGTAGGCGGTGCGGAGAAACTCTCTATCGATGTACGGGAGATGTTCAAGAAGAAATTTGGTCTCGATATCTACGAGGCGTACGGCACGACAGAGACGACACCCGGTATCTCGGCCAATATCCCCGATGTACTCAACACCGATACATGGCAGATTCAGATCGGTAACAAACCTGGTACTGTCGGTATGCCGTTTCCCGGTTCTTCCCTCAGAATCGTCGATCCTGAGACACTGAAACCATTGCCTGTGGGTGAAGAGGGTATGATCCTGATCGGTGGTACACAGGTGATGAAAGGATATCTGGGAGAACCGGAAAAGACTGCGGAGGTAATCAGGGTAATCGACGGGGTACGCTGGTACATCACCGGGGACAAAGGGAAACTCGACGAAGATGGTTTTCTGACGATCGTCGACCGTTACTCCAGATTTGTTAAAATCGGCGGGGAGATGATCAGCCTCAGTGCCGTAGAAGAGGAGATACGCAAGATCGTGCCAGAAAGTGTCGATATCGTCGCGGCAGGTGCGCCGGATCCCAAAAAGGGAGAACAGATCGTACTGCTCTATCATGGAGAGATTGCAGAGGGGGAATTGAAAGAGATGATCGCACGCAGTAACCTCAATCCTCTGATGCGCCCCTCTCTCTACCATTATCTTGAAGAGATGCCGCGTCTGGGCAGCGGTAAAACCGATCTGAAGATGGCCAAAAAGATCGCTGAGGAGGTCGCAGCTTCCAGAGGAAAGTAGTTTTAGGCTATTTCCCTTTGGCTTTTTGAATCGAATGGATATAGTTATATTCGACAGGAATCTGGCGCACTTTGGGAAGATGATAGGAGAGCTCTTCGATCACTGCTGAAAAGTCTTTGAAGAGATAGTTGGCATAACTGCCGGGGATCGGGTTGATCTCATTGAGGTAGATCTTGCCATCGATCAGAAAAAAGTCACACCGTATCAGCGCCCCTTCGAAGAGTCTGTTGTAAACTCTTTTGAAGGCTTCCTGCAGGCTTTCCCTGAGCTTTTCGTCGATATCGGCTTCCTGGAGAGCTGCCGTGCGGGAAAAGTCGAGATACTTTTTATCAAAATCCAGAAACTGCTCTTTCTGCGGTTCCTCCACGATCGAAAAGATAAAATTTTCACCCTTGCATCCTGCGAGATTGTACTCTTTCACACCCTCTATAAAAGATTCGATCAAAACAGCGTCATCAAATTCGTATGCAACGTCGAGCGCATACTCCAGCTCTTCATCAGATTTGACGATGCTCACACCGATAGAACTGCCCAGACGCAGAGGCTTGACGATGAAAGGATAAGGGGTCTTCGCCGTATACTCTCCCTGCTGCAACACTTCATACTCCAATACATCGATGCCCAGCTCTTTCGCATACCATTTGGTATAGAGTTTGTTGAAACTGAGTACGCTCGCCTCGACCCTCGGCCCGATAAAAGGAATCTCGAAAAAGCCAAAAAGTGCGGCGAGTTTCCCATCTTCCCCGTCACCGCCGTGCACGAGATTGAGCACCATATCATAGTCCGCTTTTTTCTCGCCGAGCAGGCTTTTCTGGTAAAAGCCACCGTTTTTCAGTGTCAGTTGCGGATACCTTTTGTAATCACCACTGCTGAAGAGTTTCGACTTCATATCCGCTTCGGGAATCAGATAGAACGCTCTTTTCGCATCGCAGAAGATATAGATCTTTTCACGCTGAAGTATCTCTTTGAGTGCGATGGCGCTGACGATACTGATCTCATGTTCATAACTCACGCCGCCGAAAACGATTGCATATTTCATGCATAGTCCTTTAGGTTAATTTTTTGAGTGCCTCTTTGATCAGCGCTTCTGTCGTCTCCGCTTCACATGTTGCAAGCACTTTTTGGATGCGCTCTTTTTTAAAGCCCAGACTCTCGAGAGCCAGCGCCGCTTCCACGCGTCCCGCTCCGACCCCCTCCGATACTTCGCTCTGCAGGTTGAAATCACCCAGCTCTACCAGCAGGCGTTTGGCACTTTTGGGCCCGATGCCCGGCACCCCTTTGATCGCACCTACATCTTGTGCCATCACCGCTTTGGCAAAATCGGAAGGCTTGAATGTCGAGCAGATCGCCAGTGCAGTTGAGGGGCCGATACTGGTGATCCTAATCACGCGATCGAAAATCTCCTTCTCGTCACTGTCGAGAAAACCGTAAAGACTCTGATTATCCTCTTTGAAGATCTGCGTCGTGTGCAGACGAATCTTTTTGTTGTCGATCGCAGCACTGCAGTTGAGAGAGATATGGACAAGATAGGTAATACCGTTTGAGAGTCTGAGATGTATGAGTGTGGGCTCTTTATGGACGACTTCGCCCTCGAGTGCGATGATCATGAAGGTTGTTATCCTTTTTTGCGTTCAAGTACGTACTTGCCATCCTCCAGCGTTTTGAGCATGATCTCTTCACTCATCTCCCCATCGACAAAGAGGTGTGAAACTTCGACCGGCGGCTCGACGACCTTGAATTTGACTTCGTTGAACTCTTTCCAGACCGTTTTGTTGACCACTCTGGCACTGAAGACCGAATTGATCAACTCTCTGAGATCCTCTTCGAGCTTTTCGAGCGCGATTTTATCATCTTTTAGCTCTTTTAACAATAAATTGTGCTCTTTAATATTTTCCTGGTTGGATTTGAGTTTGTTGATGAGAGAGAGCGGTACCGTAGCATTTCGCTGTTTGAGACTGAGTACTGTCTCATTGATTTGACGGATATTCTCCTGATCGTTTTGAATTTTTCTGCGAAGTGCTTTGATCTTTTTCGTTTTCGCCTTGATTCCTTCTCTGCATTGTTCGATCTCCTCTTCGACCTTTTCCACACGTTCTTTGAAATCTTTCTGAGATTTGGGATCGATAATAAATTTATTGCCGTTGCCATTGAGAATCTCTATCTCGATATACTGAGATGCGATGACCGTCGCATTGGAGAGGACCTCTTTGAGATAGACCTCTTTGGCGATGATCTCCCCTCCCGACATCTTTTCGACGTAGACTCTGTCCGCTTCCACTTTACCGTTTTCGAGGATATTGATATGGACTTCTTTCGCTTCGATCAATCCTTTGTGCAGATGTACGCTCACCTCGTCGGCATAGATTTTGGCACTTTGATGCGTCTGGCCCCCTATCTCGACTCTGTTTGCAAGCACTTCGGCACCGCTGCCCATGTTTCCTTTGGTACGCACTTCACTGCTTTCGACTTTGACACCCTGGCCGATCGCATCACGCAGATAATCCCCGCCTTCGATGTTGATCTTGATATCCTGGTCGTTTTCCGAGGCATCGATCGAACCGGTGGAACGGAAACTCACTTCATCGACACAGAGTTCATCCTTGATCTCGAAAGCGTTGTCACTGCTCTGATAGATAAATCCGCTTTTGAGTGCATAGTAGTATGTCGTATCGTCATCCTCTTCTACACGGAAATCTTCGCTCACCTTGATATCAAGATTCTCCGAAAGCTCGATTTTGGAGTACTCAAGAACTTCCCCTTTACAGTTTCTGCCGACACGACCCTGCTGAAAGCGTCGTACTTCGATGACAAGTTCGCCCTCTTTGACCGTGTGCATAAAGTCCCGCTGACTGTGGTCGACACGTCCCATCTCATCTTCATCTTCTGCCTTCTCATTGTCGAGATAGTGCAGAATTAACTCGCCATTGTTCTGATCGATGGGATCGAGCCCTTCACAGACCGTGATCACACGCTCCTCTTCTATTTTGCCATGAACCTGGATCTCCGAGATAAGCGAGGCGATCTGGGCTTTGGACTTTTGATGCATAAATCCGATCAGCAATCCCAGACGCGCTTTTTTGACATCGATCTGGGAAACGAGTGTAGCGTGCAGCGACTCACTGTAGGAGACATTGTCCTGGGGTGGTATCTTCAGCACCACTTTCGTCAACTCTTTATTGCCGCCGAGACTCATCCTGATGGGCAATTTTTGGCTTTTACTTTTCAAGAAGAGTTCGATTTTGATCTTCTGTTTGATTTCGATATTTGGATTGCGCAGATTCTCTTCAGTAAAGAACTTCTCCTGCTCGAGCAGAGTCAGTTCATTGTATTTTGGGGCATTTTTCTGACGATAGAGTGTCTTGTATGCCAATATTCTGAAATCGAGTTGTTTGGGGGAAATGTTGTAACGGGCAGCTATTTTCGTCAGATCCTGCGGGATATTGTCGCTGTAGAGAACAACATTTTGAAAATCCCCCGCTGCGGGTGCTGTCGATTCAGCTGCTGCAGAGGATTTAAAGAGATCCATAAGTGCCACGCGTTTCCTTTTCGAAGAGGTCTGTTTCCTCTAAATCGGCACCTTTCTCTTTTTTTTTAGATCAATATTTTGATTTATTCGATTTTTGAGACAATATCTTCGATCTTTTTCGCATGTGCAAAACATCTGTCGATCTTGCAAACCAAAATCTCCTCCTGCGCATGTGGTTTCAGAAGCAGCCAGGGGTAGCGTATCTCAAAGCGCAGATCTTTCGCCTCTTTGAGTACCTCCTTCGGTGCTTTCAGTAGTGTCCAGCCATAACGATACTGCAGACAGAGGCTGGTCAATGATGGAAAGTTGTGCGGTGATTCCATCATCTGGGAGACCTCTGCCATGATCTTCTCCTCCGCCGCAGCGTACGCTTTTTGATCTTCATGTATGGTGGCGAGGATCAAGAGGTTTTCGAGCATAACCGCCAGAGCACTGCGATAGGAGGCATCATAGACGCTCGCTTCCGCTTCAAAGGCATCGTCGGACATCAGCCACTTCCCTTGCTGGTGAAATTTCCTCTGCGCCTCACGGGCCAGTTGATCGGCGAGATCGAGATAGCGTTTCTCAAAGCTGTTTTGATACGCTTCGATCAGCGCAGCGATCAAAAATGCGTAATCTTCCAGATAAGCTCTGACTTTCGGTTTTTTGGGCAGAACCACCTGATGGTAGAGCACCCCGTCAATATAGAGTTTCTCGAGCAATCTGTCGAGACTCTTTTGCGCCTTGTCGGCAAAACGTCTGTCGACGACCGCTGCCTTGAAAAGCCCCTGGATCAAAAGAGCATTCCATGATGTCTGAATCTTATAATCTATAAATGGATAGTGCTTCTTCGCCCGAACAGTTCGAAGTACTTTTCTCGCCTCATCCAGACGCTCCGGTCCTGGGGCATCATGAACGAAGGGGTTGTTTTTGCCTTCGAAATTGCCTGATTGGGTGATATTGTAATAGTCTAGCACCGTATCCGCTTCTTTGTCGGAAAAACCGTTTTGAAGCAGTGCCTCTCTGGCTTCATCATACCCGAACACAAAATATTTCCCCTCTTCCCCGTCACTGTCCGCATCGCTGGCGGAGTAGCAGAGACCCTCTTTACAAAAGCGTTCATCGAGGTTTTCGACTGTCTGGCGGACTACATCGGCAAAGAGAGTATTTTTGGTCACCGCATATGCCTCACTGTAGAGCTCGATCAGTTCAGCATTGGTGTAGAGCATCTTCTCAAAGTGGGGGATCTGCCACATGGCATCGACACTGTAACGATAAAAACCACCCTCTATCTGATCGTAAATACCGCCATGCGCCATCGCTTCGAGTGTATCCGTCACCATTTTGAGTGCTTGCCTGTCACCACGCAGCCTGTAGATTTCCAGAAGGGTTTTTAGTGTCGATGCATGAGGAAACTTTGGCGCATCGCCGATCCCTTTATGCACGGAATCGTAGTTTTGCGAAACACCTTTGACGAAGCGATCCATCACTTTTTTGGCATCTACAGGTACGATTTTCCCGCTTTTGCTTCCGGCAGAGAGCTCCTGTATCGCTGAGACAACAGAGTCTGCACTCTCGTAGACATTGTCCCGTTTGTCCCGGAATGTTTCGTAAAGATACTGTGCCATCCCCAGCAAACCGGGACGTCCGTATCGGTTTTTGGGCGGCAGATAGGTCGCGGCGTAGAATGGTTTGCGATCCGGTGTCATGATGATCGTCAGCGGCCAGCCACCCGCACGTTTGTTGAGCAGCATATAGACATCCTGAAAATAGCGGTCGATATGCGGTAACTCTTCCCGGTCGACTTTGATATTGACATAGTGTCTGTTCATATAGTCAGCGATCTCTTCATCTTCAAAAGATTCGCGCTCCATCACATGGCACCAGTGACAGGTAGCGTATCCTATAGAGAGAAAGATCGGTTTATCCTCTTTGAGTGCTTTCTCGAAAGCCTCTTCTCCCCAGGGATACCATGCGATGGGATTGTGCGCATGTTGCTGCAGATAGGGAGAGTCTTCGTGAATGAGTCTGTTGGTATGTTGGTGTGCGTTTGCCATAGTGAGCCACCTTCCTGAGATCAGATGATTTTCTATGACATAAGTATAGCAGAAAGATGAGCGAAATCGTGCAGCCCGAAATGCTGCACTTCATAATGTGTGTCGTTACTCCACTTCGTGCTTGAGCTCTTTGATCTTCTGTTCGAGTACGACGATGATGTCATCCTGATTGGCAAGCAGCTGCCGTTTCTCGTCCAGCTCTTTGAGCAAAAGCTCTTTATCGTTTTTGATCATATGAAAATCTTTCTGAATCTCTTTGATCAACTTCTCCAGCTCATTGTAACTCTCTTTGAGATTGGCAAGCTCTTTGGACTTCTTCTCGAGTACCTGCTGCAGTTCATACTCTCTGCCATGATCGTTTTCATGAAGTCTCTGCAGCACACGAAGATCACCTTTGATCTTGATGATCGCCGCATTTTTTTCATTGATGATGTTAGTCAGTTTGGCGATCTTCTCCTGATACCGCTCTTCGAGTTTCGCTCTTGCTGTAAAGTAGCCTATCATATAGCCAAACAGCACCATTACTATCAGAACCAGTATCAGTTCCCACATAAACAGACTCATCTCTCTCTCCTTCTGACTATGATCTCGATACGCGTATTCGCAGGATCCCTGCTCTCATCGATGATCGGATAGCGCGCTCCATATCCGACTGTCGTGATCTGCACACCGGGTAACGCTTTTTTAAGATATACCGCAGCAATCTTTGCCATACGCTGACTTCGTTTCACAGGCAACCCCGATGCAGTGTGTCCTTCCGTAACGATTTGGTATGCAAAGGGCAGCGTTTTTATTTTTTGTACTACGCTGTCCAGAACCTCTCTGTTCTCAGGTGTCAGTCTGAGCGATTTCTGAAAAAAAGGCGTGGACTGCAACAGCGCGTGAATATCACGATTGAACATCCTGAGATCGATATGCTGCTGCTGCTGTTGTGGCGCTCGCTTATCATCTTTCTCTATAGCTGGCATCTCTGTCATGGCAGCCTGCAGGGCAGTATTTCGTTCAGCCTGTTGCTGCTGATCGGCTTTGACCATGTTTGCACCCTCTGTTGTCTCCGCTTTGGCAGAGAGACGTTTCTCTTTTTCTGCACCCTCCGTTGCTGCGACGTGCTTTTGTACGACAACAGGTGTGAGACTCTTTTTTATCCCATCGCTCTGAAGCGTGCTTTGTACCACTCCGCTTTCCAGAGGCTTTTTCACTTCCACCGCTTTTACAGCTTCACTTGCCAAAGTCATGCTTTTCCCGGCGTCGATCTGTTTATCTGCCGGTTTCTCTGCTTCTTTCTGTTTCTGTTGTTGCTGAGCTGCAATCGCCTCACTCTGTTGCTGTGCTGCACTGCGTGTAGCATCATCGACAACGACACTGTCCTCCAGCACTGAAACATTTTTGTGGGTATAGTGCAGGTAGAGTGCCTCGAAATCTTTGCCCAGAAAAATTACGATAAAAAGAATCAATATCGAAGTTCCCAGCAATCCGAAAACCTGAATTTGTCTGCTTTGTGTCACACTCTCCCTTTTCTGCGATATTCTCACCACTTTTAAGTCCCGTATTATAATCTATATTCAACAGTTTTTTGAATAAAAATATTTAAATATTCATAATTAAATCTCTATTTTAGAATCATACAAGCTACGCCTTTTTGTATAACTTTTTTTTATTATTTAAGATATTGTACAGTTAAATATTGCTATAATTGCATCTCTACAATATAAATTTAAGGAGTTTTTATGGTGCATCTTGAAAATGATGGTTTTTTGATTCAGTTAGGATACCCTGCCAATGAGGCCAACAAAGAGAAACTTCACAAAGTGATTCAAAACACGACCGGATTCGAACAGATAGAGGGACACCTAATTCAGTTGAATGATGCCCTGAAGAGCTCCAAGGCCTACGTTGCACTTTCGAACAACAAAGATCTGCTCAAAATCAAAAAAGATACCGATTCTCAGGAATATGATGCACGCATAGATACGATTGTCCAGAACTGGGCACAAAAATATAAAGTACAACTTCGCTATCAGCCACAAAACAGAAGCTACTATATCCAGGGGCGCGTCTCCTGAACACCGAAAATCAGGCGGGAATCATGATGGAGCGTTCCGACTCCACCAAATTCCCGTTTTACCCTCACAAAGAGCGCACTTTAATTTTATCCTGCTCTTTTCTCCCTTTTTTCTTCCAGATGTTGCGATAGTACACAAGTACTACTATTTTTTAC
>JALWPY010000010.1 GCA_026994915.1 Campylobacterales bacterium | reverse complement strand
GTAATAGGCAAAGAGGTCATGGACGCCACCGATCTCAAACTCATCTGCGTCGCCGCGACAGGTATGAACAACATCGACCTGGCACATGCCGAAGAGAAAAAAATTCCTGTCAAAAATGTGGCGGGATACTCCACGCCCTCCGTCGTGCAGACAACCTTCGCCATGGCTCTCTATCTGCTGCAACACCTGCGCCATTTCGACGACTATACCAAAAGTGACACAGGCTGGGCAAAAAACCCTGTGTTCACCTCTCTTACCCCGCCGTACAGCGATCTTGGCGACAAAAACTGGGGTATCATCGGACTCGGGAGTATCGGGAAAGGCGTTGCCAAAGTCGCCGAAGCGTTTGGTGCAAATGTCCTCTACTACTCCACCAGCGGACGCAATCGCGACAACGACTACCAGCGCACCACACTCGACGATCTCCTCAGCACCTGCGACATCATCAGCATTCATGCGCCACTGAACGATCAAACGTACAATCTCATCAACCAAAACAACCTGACGCTGCTGAAAAAAGATGCCATCTTGCTAAATCTCGGCAGGGGTGGTATAATCAATGAGAAAGATCTGGCGGCATTCCTCGACCAAAACCGTATTTACGCCGGTCTGGACGTACTCGAAAAAGAGCCGGTCACCAAAGAGAATCCGCTGCTTCATGTGAAAGCGAAAGAGCGTCTTTTGATGACACCGCATATCGCATGGGCAAGCAAAGAGTCCAGAGAACGCCTTGTTGAGGGAATCTGCCGAAATATAGAAACTTTTACAGGAGAATCTTCATGAAAAAATTGTTATCAACACTTCTTCTTGCTTCCGGTCTGACACTGATCACAACAGGATGCGCAGACAAAGCACTACCACAAAGCAGAATCGGAAGTATCAGTGAATCGTACACAGGCATTGTCAAAGCAGTCGAACCTGTACAGGTACACGGCGACGGCACTGTCACATCTCTGCTTGGAATGGTCGCGGGCGGTGTACTTGGACACCAGATAGGCGGCGGTGCAGGACAGGATTTGGCAACTATGGGCGGCGCAGTCGCAGGCTCCATCGCCGGTGCCAACGCCGATATCAAAAATGCCCAGCGCATTACCATAGAATTTGACAGCGGTAAAACCATCACCACCGTACTGCCCATCGACGCAAACAACCCAAATATTTACAAACCCGGAGACCGTGTAACCGTATTTATCACCGGTGGAAAAGTCACCGAAATACGCTGACACCCAACTCTTTTCGGAAGTGAGGCATTTAGCCTCCCCGAAATACACTCTTTTTCATATTACATTATAGATACTACCCTGCGCTCTCAAAAATTAAGCATATTTGTCGATCCGATAATAAACTTTGAAACAACACTCCACACATACTCCATACAAAACCGCTATACTCCTGTGAAAACTTACACAAGGATCATTTTATGAAGCGAAGAACATTTATCACACTTAGTATTTCGGCGGCAGCTTTGCTGCTGGCAGGTTGCGGCAATACCAGTGGCACGACTACCAACGGTAACGATAATACCAACAACAACGGTGGCGATACAGAAACCAAAAACAGCCTCCCGATTCCAACTCTCTTTGAAGGCAAGGTACGCAATGGTGTAAGAGACTACAATCTGACACTTCATGAAGCGACACATCCGTTTTTCCCGGGAACACAAACCGCGACCTACGCCATCGACGGTACATATCTTGGTCCAACACTGCTGCTTCGAAACGGTGACGAAGTTTCGATCAACTACACCAACAACCTCCCAGAAACCACTACTATACACGGGCACGGCATGCATGTTCCCGCTAACATGGACGGCGGACCGCACCAGATGATCAAACCGGGCGAAACCTGGTCGGCACGGTACAGAGTCAACCAGAAAGCCTGCACCAACTGGTACCACCCGCACCTGATGGGCAAAACCGCCGAACATGTCTACAAAGGGCTGGCGGGGTTGATCATCGTCGAAGATGACGAAAGCCGCGCGCTCGACCTTCCCAAACGCTACGGCATCGACGATATCCCGCTCGTACTGCAAGACAGACGCTTCGACAGTACCGGACAGATCGACTACAGCCCCTCACGCATGGAGATCATGCGCGGCTATATCGGAGACACCTTCATCACCAACGGTGCCATCAATCCCTACGTCACACTCGAAGCAAAAGAGATACGCTTTCGCATCCTCAACGGCTCCAACGCCTCGGTCTACGATCTGGGATTTGACGACGGCAGAAGCTTCGCACAGATCGCCACCGACAACGCCTTTCTCGAAACACCCGTCACACTCACACGCCTGCGCCTCTCCCCCGGTGAACGCGCGGAGAT
>JALWPY010000009.1 GCA_026994915.1 Campylobacterales bacterium | reverse complement strand
CCGTGATCAGGGCGGCACAGTGTGTGGCTGCCCCGGAAGCCCCTGCCCCCAAAAAGCAACAAGCCTCCAAAAAAGTGTGGAAAAACTTTCCGCCCAAAAAAGAAGCCCGAGAAACAAAAGCGGAAAAAGCGCAAAAGCCGGTGATCAAACACAAAAAAAAGCGTCTGCATAAAGTCAAACATCTCAAACAGCGCAAAAAACGGTATATTTCACGTTTTCACCGCATCTACAGAAATGACAATCTCTCTATCTATCTCAAGCCACGCCAGATCAAAATCGTCACGTCCGATTGCCTCCAAAAACACTTCAAACTGAAAAAACCGCATCGTCTCGTGCTCGATTTCGGAGATGATTTCGTCATCTATGAGAGTGTCGACAAACCCCTGCGCCATTCACTCGTCAAAAAGCTCAAAATAGGTACTCATGCCTGTTTTTACCGTGTGACATTTGTAACAGGCAGATCTTTCCGCTACAAACTCACTCAGAAACCTTACGGCTATCTCATCACGTTTTTCTGAACTTTTTCTCGTAAATTGCAATCACTTTGATACTCACCATCACGATGATCACTTCAAACAAACTCGCCAGGATGAATGCGTAGTACTCGAACTGGTTGATCTTGTGGCTGTGATAGCCCAGCGTGGCGATGGCGACCAACAGGGTCAGCGGCATAGAGTGAGAGAGTGCAAAGAGTATCGCTTCGGTACGTGTCAGGATCTTGTAAAATGCGACAGATGAGAGCAGACGTATAATGATCATCGAAAAGGTGATCATCAGTGCGAAGGCGACCAGCCCATCCTCACCCAGCGCACTCAGTTTCAGTGTCGAGCCCGTATAGACGAAAAAGATCGGTACCAGAAAACCGAAGCCAAATGTAGAGAGTTTATGCGGCAACTGCCGGTGATGCTCGAAAAAGGTAGCGATGAATACACCCGCGATAAACGCCCCGAAAGCGACTTCCAGATCGAGCACAAGCATGATGGCGATCATCAGAAAAAAGAGCGCCATTGAGAGGCGAATATCTTTCTCGTCTTTATCCCAGTCGACAGGGATCAGGTAAGTCTTCAGCTCCGGGTACCACCAGAAAAGTACCTGAAACAGTTTAAATGTAACAACCAGCACCAGCAGAAAGATCGCCAGAAGTCCCAGTGTTTCATAAAGCTTGATTCCATATCCATGCTCCAGAATCGCACCGGTCACTGTCAGCGCGATGATACTCACCAGCTCCCCCAGTACGCCGATCTGC
This sequence comes from Campylobacterales bacterium, assembly GCA_026994915.1. Classification (GTDB taxonomy): domain Bacteria; phylum Campylobacterota; class Campylobacteria; order Campylobacterales; family QNZT01; genus QNZT01. Next base: position 8,185 of record JALWPY010000009.1, on the reverse strand, counting down.
ATGGAGAGATTGAGCCACTTGGTATCTTTGCCATACTCTTTGTAGAGCGTGACAACGAGCCCTATCGATATAAGCGGCAGAAAGAGCGTAAAGATCGCATCGAAACCGACACTCCTGACACTGATATAGGAGAAGAGATAGAGCAGCGCCAGATAGAGCAGTCCGCGCACCTTAAGCTGACGGTCCATCTTGAAGAGTTCACGAACGTTGACCTCCGTACCGGCCAGAAACATCAGATAGTAAAAACCGACTTCGGCGATCAGCTCGAAGAGGTAATTCTCCCCAAGAAAGTGAAAGTACCCCATCAGCGTCCCGAGCAAAATCTCCACCGGGGTGGTGGGGATCTTCAGCAACCGAGAGATATAGGGGGAGATAAAGATGATTATCGAAAGAGTGACGATAATCGAGACTGCACTAGTCATGACAGCTTTGTGCGATCGTAAGTCCGAGTGACTCCAGCATGACGATATCTTTGTCGGGTGCATTGCCCAGGGTCGTCAGATAGTTACCGATGACGATGGAATTGGCACCTGCATCGAAGATCTCAGGCTGCCTCTCGCCAAAGAGACGCTCTCGCCCTCCCGCCACCATGATCATGGACGACGGCAGCTGAGACTTGACATAGCGGATGATCTCCAGCGCTTCGTCGATCTCCAGAGGATTTTCGGTGATCGGCAGCGCGGGATTTGGGTGGTAGAAGTTGATCGCTACCGATGCCGGTGCAAGCGCCTTCAGCGATGCGACCATCGAGAGACGATCCGCCTCACTCTCTCCCATGCCGAAGATCCCGCCGCTGCAGAGATCGAGTCCGGCGATTTTGGCGTTTTCACATGTCTCGTAGCGCTCTTCCCATGTATGGGTCGTGCAGATCTTAGGATAGTACTCGCGCGAACTCTCGAGATTGTGGTTGTAGCTGCCGACCCCCGCTTTCTTGAGCTCCCGCATCTGCTCCACACTCGCCGTGCCGTTGCATGCGATGATATTGAGATCGGGCTCCGCCTTTTTGACCGCAGCCGCCGCTTCACAGACGAAGGAGAGCGTCCTGTCGTCGATCCCCTTCCCAGCTGTCACCAGACAGAAACCGATCGCACGATTGGTACGCGCCATACGCGCTTCAGAGACAATCGATTCGATCGATTTATACCGGTAGCGCTCGATATCGGTATGATAGTGCGCACTCTGCGTGCAGAAGCTGCAATCTTCACTGCAGCTGCCGCTGGAGATATTGCTGATCGCGCAGAGAAAGACCGTCTTGTCAGGCATCTTCACGGTGCTTGCACTTGATGCATTCATAGATATCCTTTTTGCGGAATGTCCGCTCCGCCATCAGATAGCCACACTCCGGACATTTACGATCGACAGGTTTGTAAGTCGAGATGAACTTGCACTTGGGATAGTTCGCGCAGCCATAAAACTTCCCGCGTCGTGACTTACGCTCGACGATTCCTCCGCCGCACTCCGGACATGCGACCCCTTCCAGTGTCGGCAGTACCTTCTTCTCTTTTTCGGTGCCGTCGACATTACGGGTATATTTACACTTCGGAAAGCCACTACATGCGATGAACTCTCCGTAGCGTCCCTTTCTCCTGAGCAACTCTTCGCCGCACTGGGGACACTTCTCCCCCGTCGGGATGGCAACTTTCTGGCTCTTGATGTTTTTCTTCCCCTTCTCCACCTCCTCGATAAAAGGATTGTAAAACTCCCAGAGCACCTTTTGCCACTCTTTCTTCCCTTCGGCGATCTCGTCTAGCTCCTCTTCCAGTTTGGCGGTGAAGTTGCTGTCGACGATGTCCGGAAAGTGCTGCTCCAGCATTTCGATCACCTTGAAAGCGACTTCGGTCGGGATCAGCTGCTTCTTCTCAATCTCGAGATAGTTACGCGTCGTCAGCAGCGATATCGTCGGTGCATAGGTCGAAGGACGTCCGATCTCCAGAGACTCCAGCTTCTTGATGAGGCTCGCTTCGGAGTAGCGTGAAGGGGGCTCTGTGAAATGCTGGTTCGCTTTGAGTTCACTGAGCTCTACCTCCTGCCCTTCGGTCAGATCGGGCAGCAGCTTGTCCTTGTCCCCGGTACCGATGACACGATAAAAACCGTCGAAGATCAGCTTTCTGCCGCTCGCTTTGAACTTGCCATGTTCAGACGCAAAGATGATCGACTGAGATTCGAAGATAGCATCGGTCATCTGAGATGCGATGAAACGGTTGTAGATCAATGTATAGAGCTTCAGCTCGTCAGGCTTGAGATACTGCTTCGCTATCTGCGGCGTAAAGGAGAGAATCGTCGGACGGATCGCTTCATGCGCCTCCTGTGCCCCTTTGGATTTTGATTTGTAGTATTTGGGTTTGGGCGGAAGATACTTGTCACCGAACTCGTTTTTGATCTTCTCGCGCGCTGCATCGATCGCCTCCTGCGCGATATTGAGACTGTCGGTTCTCATATAGGTGATGACACCCATCGTCCCCTGATCGGTCTGTACACCCTCATAGAGCGTCTGTGCGACCATCATCGTCTTGCGCGGGCTGAAACCGAGCACCGAGGAAGCGGTCTGCTGCAGTGTCGATGTCATGAAAGGAGGGTTGGTTGAAGTTTTGCGCTGACGCTTCTCGATCTTCTCGACTTTGTAGCTGTCATTTTTGAGCGTACTTTCGATCTCTTTCGCTCGCTCTTCACCGGAGATCGTCATCTTCCCGATCTTCTCACCCTCGTACTCTACCAAGATCGATTCGATCGTCTTGTCAAAGAGCGCATCGATGCTCCAGTACTCGACCGGAACGAACGCCTTGATCTCACGCTCACGGTCGACGACGATCTTCAGCGCCGCACTCTGCACACGCCCCGCACTGAGCCCTTTCTGTATCTTAGACGCGATCAGCGGAGAGAGCTTATAACCCACGATGCGATCGAGCAGACGACGCGCCTGCTGGGCATTGACACTGTCCAGATCGATCTTGCGCGGATTTTTCAGCGAATGGTCGATCGCCTTTTTGGTGATCTCATGAAAGACGATCCTCGGCACCTCCGTCGGATCGGCACCGATCGCTTTGGCGATGTGGTAGCCTATGGCCTCCCCTTCACGATCCTCATCCGTCGCGATATAGACTTGATCGCTCTTTTTCGCCAGATCCTTGATCTCCTTGACCACTTTGGAGTGATCCCGCGATACTCTGTACTCAGGCACAAACTCCTGCCCCTCTATCTTGATCCCGAACGAACTCTTCGGAAGATCACGAATATGCCCCTTGGAGGCGATGACCGTATAATCCTTCCCCAGAAAGTTACCGATGGTTTTGGCTTTGGTTGGTGACTCGACTATGATTAGATTTTTCAAACTTTGGTTCCATTTAAACTATTTTTTTAAGTGGGTATTATAGCAGATTTTAATTAGGGGGATATTTTACGAGAAGATTTTATCAGCCGATGCCTTCTATTCTGTCATGATACACGACTGTCAATTTATAACGCTCACTCATATCGCAAACCTCGTCCCAGATCTCTGTAAGCTTTTGATGGAATGCAGCCATCTTCATATTTCCCAGTTTGATATGGATGAACTTTGGAGGTGGATCGTTTGCAAGTATCATCTCTCTGAAATCGGCATCTTTAGAGATGATCGTCAATGCATGCTCTTTGGCATATTGCCATACTTCACTATCTTTCATCTCATCGTTAATATTAGCAACAAACTCATATTCGGAACTGTTCCACAATGCAAAAAAGCGCGTCAGATTCACGTCAACAAGATACTTCGCCATCTTCAGGCAATCTTTTTCAGTGTAAAATCATGCCCCGTCAGATGGCTGGCAAAAGCGAGTGCGGCATCAATATCTTCGTTTTTTAAAGAAGGGTACTGCTTCAAAATATCTTCCCTGCTGTCACCTGCACTCAAAAACTCCAGAATAGTCTGTACAGTGATGCGTTTCCCACGCAGCACAGGCTTTCCATTGCATACATCTGGATCAATCGTAATCCTGTTCTCCCAGCTACCGTTTTTCATCGTACATCCTTGCAAAATCATATGTCATGCATTATAACATATCCAGGCATTGCAGTTACATCTTTCTATAAAATAGTACAAAAACTGATATTTATTTAAATATATTTCATAAAAAACATAACCTGTTCAAATAACAAAAAAAAGGTAAAAAATCACCCAAAAAGGGTTAAGTTTCTTTACTTCGGTACGATTTAGTTTCTGTAGTGGCAAGGATGCCATAAATCAACAACTAAAAGGATTTACCATGGGTTTTAAAATCAACACAAACGTAGGCGCGATGAATGCACATATGAGATCATTGCAAAATAACAGAGCTCTTGACAAGTCACTTGAAGCACTAAGTACGGGTCTTCGTATCAACAAAGCAGCAGACGATGCTTCCGGTATGGCGATCGCAAACCAGCTGAAGTCACAGGCAAACGGTCTGGGTCAGGCGATCAGAAACGCTAACGACGGTATCAACGTAGCACAGACTGCCGATGGTGCACTTGAAGAGTATACCAACATCATCAATACAGTCAGAACCAAAGCGATTCAGGCGGCTTCTGACGGTCAGAATGCAGATACAAGAAACGCTATCCAAAGAGATATCAACAAACTTTTGGAAGAGGCCAACAACATTGCTCAGACCACCTCCTTTAACGGGCAGAAACTTCTGGATGGTACATTCAGCAATAAAGAGTTCCATATCGGTGCTTATGCAAATGAAACTGTGGGAATCGATATTGCAAATGCAAGTATCAACAATATCGGCGCACATGTTGACGAAGCAGGTACTGCCGTGACCACCGATGCACTCTCATCAGGTGACTTGACCGTAAATGGTGTAGATGTAGGTGCTAGCACAGCTGATACAGCAAGCGGAGCAAATACAACAGCACACAGTGCAGCTTCCGCTTGGGCAAAAGTCAACGCCATCAACTCAGTTTCAAACTCTACCGGAGTAACAGCTACCGCTACAACTACACTGACTGGCTCAGCAGCAGTGACAGCCGGAAGTATTGCGGCAGGCGCCTTGACAATCAACGGAATCGATATCGGTGCGGTTACGGTGATGAACAATGATTCTGACAGTGCGCTCAGAAATGCAATCAATGCAGTATCGAATCAAACAAACGTTACCGCTTCTATCGATGATGGCAAGCTTGTACTGACTGCAAATGATGGTAGTGATATCACTCTGGGTGGTACAGCTTCAACAGATGCCGTTACACATACAGGTGACAACTCTGCAGGTGTTACTCAGGGTGGTATCATCACTCTGGTATCGGACAAAACAGTCGCTCTTAGCGGTGCTAATGAGACCTATGCCGGTTTTACCAACGGACAGACCATCACTGCAAGTGATGCACTCAATTCTATCGATGTTACGACAAGAAGCGGTGCGGAGAGTGCTATCAAAACGACGGATGCCGCTTTGAAACAGATCGATACGATCAGATCTCAGATCGGTTCTGTACAAAATCAGCTTGAAAGTACAGTCAGAAATATTTCTGTCACACAGGTGAACGTAACGGCAGCCGAGTCTACAATCAGAGACGTCGACTTCGCAGCGGAGAGTGCGAACCTCCAGAAACGAAACATCCTCGCTCAGTCAGGTGTCTATGCGATGAGTCAGGCGAATGCCGCTCAGCAAAATGTTATGAGACTGCTCCAGTAGTTTCACATATGATATGGGGACCCCCCATATCATACCTCAATGAACAACCTAGTTTTCAATCCTTAAATCTTTTTCTCAAATATAAATACTTCTCTGCAAATCCGTAAATATGATATACTTCCACCATGCCACGCATCGACAACGAAAAATTCTACAAAAACGCCCTCAAAAAATATGGTCAAACCGCCAAAGGACTCAACTGGCACGATGATTATTCACAAATCAAGCGTTTTGAGATTATTCATGAACTGATCCAAAACGATATTGAAACAGGCGATACTATTATCGATGCGGGGTGTGGTTTTGGAGATTTTTACCGTTATATCGAACCATTTCATGAAGTACACTATATCGGGTATGAGATTGTTCATGAAAGTGTCGAAATCGCCCGGGAGGAGACAAAACAGCGCATCGAACGAAAAGACATTCTACATGATCCACTTGAAAAGGCGGATTTTTACATCGCCAGCGGGTCGATGAATATATTAAGCCGTTTCGAAACGTACTTCTTCATTGAACGCTGTTTCGCACACGCTAAAAAAGGCTTCGTTTTCAACCTCCTATATGGCAAAGACGAAAGCCGCAGTTTCAACTACTTTCTGCCGCAGGAGGTCAAGCATTTCTGCAAAAAATTCGAGTGTGAGATTATCACACGCACAGGGTATCTACCGCACGATTTTACAGTCTATCTGAGAAAGGCAGACTAGGCATATTTTTCGATCAATTCTACCAGTTTTCGTACTCTTTTTTCCATACCCAGCTCTTCAGCATAGGCGAGCAAAGACTCTTTCCCTACCAATACGTACAATGTTACAATATCTTTAAACGTAAAAAAGTTAGCAAGGTAAGTTTTGACCAGAACATCTTCCTTTATTTTATAACCTTTTCCCACACTCCAAAAGTAATTTGCGTAAAAATCGTCCGGACAAAAAGGGATCTCTCTCATAAAGTTCTTCCCTTGGCTGTTTTTTTCACAAACAGTTCTGTCAATTTTCCTTTTTCACTCCCAAATCTTCCCAAAATCAAAATCGATCGTACAATTCTCAAGCGTAAATGTCACAACCTCATCCTGTGCATTTTTCAGCTTTTTGTACGCACCGTTTTCCAGTCTGAAAACTTCCGCAACTTTTGCTGAAGTATCCACCAGAATATAGTACTGAACCCCCATCTTTTCATAGAGTTTGAACTTGACGTTTCTGTCTTTGAACATCGTCGAAGGCGAAAGTACTTCCAAAATGATCTGCGGCGTTTTGACAAGATACTGTTCGCCTATATCATCACCGCATACCAGAAGATTATCGGGGCAAACAACTGTTTTTTCATCGATCTTCCAGTCCACTGCCTGAAGCGATTTACATTTTTCACAGTTTTTTACTTTCTCTTTTAACTCCAGCCAAATATTTGCGGAAATCTCCTGATGTCGAATAACCGGTGCGGGACTCATCGCATATGGGATACCTCTGATCAGTTCCCACTTCCCTTCCCACTGTTTGTAATCATCGTATGTGTATCGTGGAATATACTCCTCTTCCTCTGCCAAAACAGCCATAGAGACTCCTTTATCAATCTTTTGCTATTATATCACAATTTTTCACCACAATATGAGGAAACTATGGGACAAACAATCACCGAAAAAATATTCAGCGAACATGTCGGACGTGAAGTCACAGCGGGTGAGATCATCCGCTGTGATATCGACATGATTATCGGAAACGACATAACTACGCCGATCTCCATCCGCGCTTTTGAAGAGAGCGGCGCGAAGGCTCTGGCGAAACCGGACAACTTCGCCATTGTCATGGATCACTTCATCCCCGCCAAAGACATCGCATCGGCAAACCAGGCGAAGATCAGCCGTGAATTTGCCTACAAACACGATCTCAAACTCTTTTTTGATGAGAAAGATATGGGAATTGAGCATGCTCTTTTACCCGAAAAGGGACTTGTGATTCCGGGAGATGTCATTATCGGCGCCGATTCACACACCTGTACACACGGTGCACTCGGAGCATTTTCAACAGGTATGGGTTCCACCGACCTCGCATTTGCGATGATCACGGGTGGAAACTGGTTCCGTGTACCGGAGTCGATCAAAGTCATTTTCACAGGTAAACCGGGCAAGCATATTTACGGTAAAGATCTGATTCTGGAGATCATTCGGCAGATCGGTGTCGACGGTGCACTCTACCAGACACTTGAATTTACCGGTGATACGATCCAATACCTTGATATGGACGACCGTTTCAGCCTCTGTAACATGGCGATCGAAGCGGGTGCCAAAAGCGGTATCGTCGCGGTCGATGACGTCACCAAAGCATTTTTGGAGGACAAGGAACTCAGAGACTCACCGAAATACCACTACTCCGACCCTGACGCGAAATATGTCAAAACCATCGAAATCGATGTCGAAAAACTCGATCCTGTCATCGCCTATCCGCACCTCCCGTCAAACGGAAAATCGGTTCGTCAGGCGGTCGCAGACGATCTGGCGGTCGATCAGGTATTCATCGGTTCATGTACCAACGGTCGTC
>JALWPY010000008.1 GCA_026994915.1 Campylobacterales bacterium | reverse complement strand
CTCCTGCATCTTCTCTTCCCCGAGTATCTGCTGTACCCGCTCTGTCACATAAACCAGAAAATTATACTCATCCGGCTCAAATACATCGAACTCGTCAGAATCGATATCATCATAATTTTCATCTACTACTACCAAATCACGTATATCATATACCGGTTCGGTAATTTTTGCCATCAGTTTTGGATAGGTTGTTTCCAGACTCACGCTCTCTCCTCCTCTTGTAATACGACACCCGTATAGGCAATCGCTTTGGTCGGGCAACGCCCGAAACAGTAACCGCATCCTGTACAGCGATCTGAATCGATCACAGGATTGAACATCCCGTTGAACAGTATCGCATCGTCGATACACGGTTCTTTACATGAAAAGCAGATGACACCGTTATGTGCAACACAGTCGTCAGGTGTAATGATAAAACGTGCATTGATCTTGTCGGCGTTATGGCTGTTTGCGAGACTCAGTACCTCCGGTTTGCATGCCAAAGCGCACGCATCGCAAAATGTACACCCTTTTTGGGAAAAGTTGAGCATCGGCGTACCGTCAGCCCGTATAACGATAATCTGCTCTTCACAGACAGAAGCACACGCTTTGTCATCGCAGCCGCTACACATATTTAGGAAAGTCGCTTCATCCTTTCCGTACGGCGGGCGTACAACCTCTTCATGATGTTCCTGCGCTGCATATTCCAGCGGCTTTTTAAAAGCCGTCAGGAAATCACGGCGACTTGCCACTACTTGACACCCTCGTTGATAACATCGAGGAGATTGGATTTGTGTTTTTCATCCGGATTTCTGTAATCCGGCGTAAAAGTGTTTTTGACCAGCGGCTTGACGTTTGCCTGAGGTACATGACACTGCGAACAGTTAAAGCGTCCCTGATAGAGTTTCTTTTCCTGACGTGCGACAATCTTGATATCACTCGTATTCTCGATAGCCACACCCTCTTTGATAATATGTCCCTCTTTATCCAGCTGTGTCATCGGTCTGAAGTTGGTAAAATGAGACGGAGGGATCGGTGTTGCTCCCACACTCGGCGCTACATCCGGCATATGGCATCCCAGACACTGGTTGTTATCTTTGGTAATAGGCAGCAATCCCTCGACACTGTGTGGAATCAGCGGCGGTGCATTTTCATAGGATCTGTCAAATTTTTTCGCCGTTCCCGGTGCCGCATCGGTATATTTAACCGGTGGCGGTGTCACTTTATCTTCGCTGTAAAGATCGGTTTTACGTAATCCCAGAGACTCTTCCGTTACTTCATCTCCACCTGTATTTACAGTAGTAGCAGCAACATTTGATTTTTCAGGAGCCGGTGCCGTTGCAACACTCTCCTCTTCCGAAATGGAAGGTGTTTCGGAAGCAGCCGTTTTCGGAACCGTAACCTCTGGTTTTGGAGGTGTCGGTTTTGCAGATTGTGCAGTTACTTTGCCTGATTTGATCATCTCTGCAAGTGCATTGACTTTATCCATATCCATGGCATGAAGAGAGAGGGCAGCCGCTAAACCTAACAGTACTATGCTATATTTCATATTGATCCTCATCTGTTTTTTGAACTTTCTGTAAAAAGATAGCATACCATCCCTTTACAGAAAGTTCAAAAAGAGGGAAACCCCTCTTTTTGAGACTTAGTGAACATCGACACCTTCGTTGATCACATCAATCAGATTTGATTTATGTTTCTCATCTGCTTTTCGATATTCAGGTTTAAATGTATTTTTCACCAACGGTTTGATATTTGCCTGCGGTACGTGACACTGTGTACAGTTGAATCTTCCCGGATAGAGATGGTTCAATTTTTTTGCCTTGGCAATTTTGATATCGCCGACATTGCCAAGCTGTCCGTTTGGTCCTACCGTTTTTCCTTCCTTTATCAATTGACCGTTTTTCAGAGACGTAGCCGGTCTGAAATCGGTAAAATGTGACGGTGGAATCGGTGTAGCGCCCATGCTCTTCGCAACATCCGGCATATGGCATCCCAGACATGCATTGTTGTTTTTTGTAATCGGCAACAAACCTTCCACACTATGTGGAATCAACGGTGGTGCATTTTCATAGGATCTGTCGAATTTTTTTGCCGTTCCCGGTGCCGCATCGGTATATTTTACCGGTGGAGGGGTGACTTTGTCTTCACTGTAAAGATTGGTTTTTCTCAATCCCAGAGACTCTTCAGAAATACTATTTCCGGCTCCGGAAGCACAGCCAACAGCAGCGATCGCTACCAGTGACAGCAAACCAACCCATGATTTTTTTAATTTCATAGTTACTCTCCTTTATTTTTCACTTATATAATTTCTGATGCTAAAGCCAAGTGCGTCATCATCACACACATCTACGCATCTTCCACAATTGGTACAC
>JALWPY010000007.1 GCA_026994915.1 Campylobacterales bacterium | reverse complement strand
AAGGGAGAAGCGATCGGCAAAAAAGCGGCGGAGTTTTCTGCGGTGAGCCACTGCTATCTGCGCCCCAAATATCCCAACTGGCCCTACAACCTTTTTACGATGGTACACGGCAAAACGACCGAAGAGACCAATGCCATCATAGAGTCGATCGCTTCGGAGATCGAACACAGAGACAAACGCCCGCTCTACTCGACGAGAGAATTTAAAAAAGTACGTATCAAATACTACACACCCGAGTTTGAAGCATGGGAAAATGAGATGGGAGGAGAGAGAGCATGAATACCTTTTTACAACTCGAAGCGGGCAATCTCACCATTGGAATTTTCTTTCTCGCGATTGCGATCATTGTCGCAACGCGTCCGTTTGTCAGACCGCAGGTGAAGCGCTTCATCCTTTTTACCACGGTTACGGTTTTTACGATCCTGATCGCCGGGCACTACTTTGTCACGACGAATAGGATGGCGTCTGTCAAAGAGGCGTTTGCGGCGGGTAAAAAGATCGAGTGTGAGAGCCGCCTCAACAGAAAAGCGGCACAATCGATCATCGTCAGCAAAGCACTGGGCTGGCGCCTCGAAGGTGATCTCTTTACCAATCCCAACTACAATCGCCCTTTTCATGCTGCCAGATGTATCGTCAAGGTCAAGCCGAAACTCGACATCGTCAAACAGTGAGTCGGACTATCGCGACGGAAGGTTGCGTTTTCTGTAGCCTGCGTTGACTTTGATCTCAAGCCCCATCCTGTAGAAACAGGTGATGATCTTTTTGAGAATATAGGCCAGGTATCCTTCGACTCTGATTTTATCGTAGAGGATGCCGAGGGCATACTTGCCTCCAAGCGCGATGAAGATCCCGTCCATTTTGGCATCGAAAGGTTTGCATGATGTGCCGGTTTCCTGTCGGTTGATCCTGTCGGCAACGTATGCCGCGCTCTTTTCGGCGATCTGGGCAGTGGGCGGCAGTATCTTTCCACTGCTGTCGAAGATCTGTGTGACGTCTCCGATCGTATAGAGACCGGGATATCCTTTCACTTCCAGTGCATCGTTCGGGATGATCTGTCCGGTACTGTTTTTGGGGGTGTCGAGCTTCTCTGTCAGATCTGCCGCTTTGATTCCCGCCGTAAAGATGATGAAGTCGAAAGCGACTTCCGAACCGTCCCTGAATGTGATACTGCGTGCATCGATCTTTTCGATGAAGGCTTCTGTTCGTATCTGCACCCCCAGCGCTTCGAGTCTGCGGTGCGCTTTTTCGATGAGGTAAGGGTCCATACCCGGAAGCACAGTCGGCGCGGCATCGATCAGTGAGATCATCAACCTTTTGGAGCACTGTGCGAGGATCTTTTCATACCGTTTGAGTGTATACGCCATCTCCGCTGCGATCTCCACACCGCTGAGTCCCGCCCCCGCGATAGCGATATGGAGATCACCGGCACGGTGAAACGTCTTGTTCTGCAGCTTGTCTGCAAGGCGTTTCTCAAATGCCTGACGAAAGGCGAAGGCTCTCTGGATACTCTTGACGCCGTGCGTATGTTCCCGAAGCCCCTCGATGAAGCTGAAAAAGTTAGTCTGCGCACCGGCAGCGAGAATCGCGTAGTCATAGCGATAGCGCTTTTGCCGGCCGACGACCTCTTTGGCTCCGGCATCGATATCTACCACCTCCTCCTGGACAAAGGTGACATTTTCTCCCAGTCCCCGCGTGAAACTCTCCAGATCGATCGCGATGTCGGACATGTCGAAACGCCCGGCGATATAGCCGTAGAGTTCGGTTTGCATGTAGTGGTAGGGATTTTTATCCAGCAGGGTGATGTGAAACTGGCTCTTTTTGCACAGATGCTCTGCGGCGCGAAGCCCGCCGTAACCGGCTCCGATGATGACGATCTCTTTTTCTTGCATCAATACTCTTTTTTAGGATTATATCGGCTGCCAAAGTCTGCCGTGTTAGCATTATGTTATAATTTGACTACTATTTTTCTTGCAGTGATGAAAAAGGGAGCGCAATGGAAACACTTTTTTGGATTATCGAAGGGGAAGCGGCACCGATCGTAGCGACAGCGATCCATGCCGGACACGAAGTGAGTGCCCCGTTGCTGGATAAGATGGCACTTACCGAAGATGAGCGGCTCAGAGAGGAAGATCCGTTTACCGATATCTTTGCCGAACCCGCCGCCGGGCGTGTCACGGCGACCCATTCCCGTTTTGAAGTCGATCTCAATCGTCCCAGGGAGGGCGCTGTCTATCAGAAACCCGAAGATGCATGGGGACTGCATGTATGGAAGGCACCGCTGACAAAAGAGGAGCTGGCGCACTCCCTGCGTGTCTACGATGCATTTTACGATGCGATGCGCAACTTTTTTGATGGGATCGTTCAGCAATATGGTGATTTTGTCGTACTCGACATACACTCCTACAACCACCATCGCAAAGGGCCGACGGCACCGTTCGATGACCCGGAAGAAAATCCGGATATCAATCTCGGTACCGAAACCAATCCTGCACTGGCCCGATGGCGCAGGCTCATCGACACTTCGATCGATACGATGCATGAGTTCGACTACTTCGGGCGTCATCTCGATGTGCGTGAGAACGTCAAGTTCGGCGGTGGATATTTCGCCCAGTGGGTGCATGACAACTACGCGCCGCATGGCTGTGTCCTGTCGATAGAATTCAAAAAGTTTTTTATGGATGAGTGGACAGGCAGCGCCGATGAGAAGCAGCTGGAGCGATTGAAAGAGTTGATCGCCACACTGATACCGGTACTGGAAAAAGAGTTGAAGGAACTTCCCGATGTCGCATGAGAGATCCGGTGCAGAGAGCGGAATGATTACACAGGATTTCATCGATGAGGTGTGCCATAATATCGCTACCAATCAGGAGGTGACACTGCCGCTGCCGCTGGGTGGAAAGATCCATATCGACAGACAGCTGCCTTTCCTCTGTCTCTATCGCCGGCCGGCGAAGCGTCAGGATGCGGGTACCGACAAACTTGTTCTGGCGGAAGCTTCCTATATCATCGCACAGGAGGAGCAGACCGATCTGGGACTCAGGGAACTCGTCGAATCGGTCGTTAGGACAGCCAGAGAGGAGTTTGGAGCCTTTTTGCTTGTGGAGATTTTTTCCCTGCCTCTGCCTGTAGATGAAGAGGGTTCTGTCATAGATGAACTGGAGGAGACTTTTTCGATCTTTTCGCGTAAAAAGGGGGTACTGACACCGGTCGTCGAACAGCTCAAGAACAGGCTCTCCCGCATGAAGATAAACAGCATGCATCCCAAAGTTTCACTCAGATATAGCGAAAAGATCGCACCGCCGGGCATGCAACCGATTCTGGAGAGTAAAATCTGTGAAGAGAGCGGGACCTGGATGCTTGGGCTCGGTGTCAAACCGATCTATCAGAGTCCGGAGGGGGAGCTCTACCCGCTCGAACTGGAGTATCTGCGCCGGAAAGTTTCTGTGGCGCTGAAAAAGAGTTTCTTTCTCTTTGTGGAGAAGTATACCAGCATGCTGATGGTCGACTACCGTGAACTGGGGCGCCGTTGGGTTTCCGAAGCGGTATTTACAGCAGATGCCGCCCTTGCGGAGATCGAAGACAGTTTCGATTTTCTGCTGCAGGTGAGCCCGGTCAATACACACGAAGCATGGAAGGCGTTTCAAAAGAGTGATTTTGCGAAAGCCCCGCAGTTTTTCTACCGTCCCAGACCTTTCGATCCCGCACTGAAAAAGCGTGAACTCTTTCAGATAGAGCTCGAACAGATAGAAGACCCGGTACTGAGCGAGATCTTTACCCAGAAACGGGATGAGATCGACCGCAAGCTGACGATGCTTCTGGACCGCGATACGCCCAACTTTCTGCCCGGCAGTCTGCAGGTTTACGGCGGGGTCGAAGCCCCTTTGCTGGAGACGGCACACAAGATGATGGATGCACTCGCGTCCCTTTCCAAAAAAAGTGCACCCGTCGAGATGGTCGATGCAGTTGAGATGGCGCGTGCGGCGAGAGAAGAGATTGCCTACTATCGCAAAATCTATCCCAAAATCGCAGCCAGAGTCGAGGTGCGTGACGATATCGCCTCCGGTGCGATGGTCAGTAACGGCAATTTTCTGATCAACCGCCACTCCACCTTTGCCAGAAAACGTGTCGAAGCGCTGATCAACCATGAAATCGGCACGCATGTGCTCACCTATTACAACGGTTACGCACAGCCTTTCAAGCAACTCCATACAGGGCTGTGCGGATATGATGAGATGCAGGAGGGAATCGCAGTACTCGCGGAGTATCTCTGCGGCGGGCTCACACCTGCGCGCCTCAAAACGCTTGCCGCGAGGGTGATTGCGGTCGATTCGATGGTTCGTGGAGAGGGGTTTGTGAATACATTCGCACTGCTGCATGAACGGTACGGCATGGCACCGAAGTCTGCTTTCGGGATCACATCGAGAGTCTATCGCGGTGGCGGCCTGACCAAAGATGCAGTCTATCTGCGCGGTTTTCTCGATGTACTGGAGTATGTGCGGGACGGCGGTAAACTGGAACTTCTCTTCATCGGCAAGATCGCGGCGAGTCATATTCCGCTGATACAGGAGTTGCTCTACCGGAAAGTACTGCACAAACCACCGCTTACCCCCAGGTATCTGGAACGTGAAGATGCCAGAGCGAGACTCGAAAAGATCAGAAATGGCCTTGGCGTACTCGATATGATTACAAAGGAGATAGTACAAAGGAGATAGTATGAGAATAGGATTTTTACTCAACGACGCCATGAACGAGCCGTTACCGAGTACCACGCTCCATCTTGCCCGGCGGGCGCAGGAGATGGGACATGAGATATGGCTGATGGGAGTGGGTGATTTCGTCTATGATGCCAGTGACAGACTGCTTGCACACGCCCGTGCACCACAGGTCAAAAAGTATCGTGAAATCACCGATTTTCGTGATGCGATGGTCAGTGAAGATGCGAAGGTGGAGCGCATCGCCGCAGAAGATCTGGACATCCTGATGTTGCGAAACGATCCCGCCGCCGACTATGAGACACCGTGGGCGCAGCATGCGGGGCTGGTTTTCGGATATGCTGCGATGAAGCACGGTGTCATCGTTCTTAACGATCCTGTCACGCTCTCCAAAGCGATCAACAAGATGTATTTCCAATACTTTCCCGAAGCGGTACGGCTCAAAAGTCTCATCTCACGAAACGAACAGGATATACTCGACTTCTACTACGAGAACGGTCAGAGGATCATCATCAAGCCGCTGATGGGATCGGGCGGCCGCAATGTCTTTCTGGTCCAGCCTGAAGATGAAGCCAATATCCGCCAGATGATCACATCGGTGATGCGGGATGGCTATATCATCGCGCAGGAGTATTTTCCGCCGGCATCGAAAGGGGATATCCGCTTTTTCATGGTCAACGGCAAACCGTTCAAAGTGGGACACAAATATGCCGCTGTCAAACGGGTGGGAAGCGGTAAAGATGTGCGCAACAACATCCATGCGGGAGGCCATGCGGAAGTGGCGGAAGTGACCGACGAGATTTTGGAACTGGCGGAAATCGTACGCCCCAAGCTGGTCAAAGACGGCATCTTCTTCGCAGGGCTCGATATCGTCGAAAACAAACTGCTGGAAGTCAATGTCTTCTCGCCCGGTGGGCTGGGTATCGCCAGCAGACTGATGCACAAAGACTACATTACGGAGATGATCGGGATACTTGAGCGAAAAGTCTCCTACAAGCGCTACTGCACCGGATCTCTGGACAATATCGAGCTAAATACCTTGTAAAAAGGTATTTGCCCGAAACTAATCTTCACGCTCCTGATACCCCTCAACTTTTTTCATTATAATGGCGCACTTGAACGGACTCTTTTTTAAATAGGACAAAAAAAGACTTATTATTGACATAAGTCAATGAAATGTTTACCAAAGAAGAGTATATTTTTATTTGGGTAAGCGAATTTAGGAGCGTCATGTACGAATTTGTCATTTTTACACACATCATAGCTGCGGCAACGTGGATTGGCGGATCCATGCTGCTTTTTGTCCTGGGGATTACCCTGAGGGACAAGGAGGCACAAAAAGTAGTCTATTTCTACATAGGCCCTCTGTATGGCTATTTCGAGACTGTGGTGCTCATCATACTTTTGATAACCGGTACTTACATGTACATCGTCAATGGATTTCATGACAACCCTGATAAGTTTACCTACGAACTTGGGTACTATATGCACATCAAGATTGCCCTTGTTGCGGTGATCACGCTGGCCACTATAGTACACATGTTCGTATCACTGAAGACAAACGGCAGAGAGAAAACGCTTAAAGAGAAGATTCTGGCGCGCAGTACGTCGATGCTGATCTTCCTGCTCAACTTCGTCATCCTCTGGCTGGCGATACAGATACGAAATATACTATAATAAGTTTGAAGGAGTGTCAGATGTTCGATATAGATGCAATCAAGAGACCTGCAGATGCAAAAGAGTTTCATCCCGAAGGGGCGACAGTACCTTTTTACGAATATAAAATCGGCGAGGGAAGGGTGATCGAGTTCGATACTTCCGAGTGTGGTCCGCCGGAGCCGATGGTTAACGCGATGATCGCACTCAACTATGTCAATAAAGATACGGCAGCACTGATGATCAACCACAAAAAACCGATGGGTTTACTGGATAAGATCGGAGACGAATACAACATCGAAACCGCCAAAACGGATGACGGTAAAGTGAAACTGCTCTTTACCTATAAAGAGGGTGCGAGTGAGCAGGCGGATCTGAACGACGCCAGTTGTGCCGGTTAAGCGATGGGTAAGCAGTTAGCTACCGAGATGGCGCCACCGTTCAATCTGGTGGCGCACTACATGATCGCAGGGGCATTTTTCTATATGCTCACTTCGTTCGTGTTGCCTTTTTATGCCGACGAACTGGGCGGCTACTTCGTATCGGGAACGATCGCGTCGCTCTCCCATCTCTATCTGCTGGGATTTGTGATGATGATCATCTTCGGTGCGATGTATCAGCTCGTACCGGTGATTCTGGAGATACCGCTTTTTTCCAAAGATTTCGCCTATATACAGTTTTACCTCTATGTGGCGGGTCTGAGTCTGATGTCCTGGGCATTTGCGCATGAGGAGCAGCTTTTTCTGCTTCCCTACGGTGCTTTACTCGTCTATATCTCGATGCTGATCTTCACAGTCAACATCTTTCTGACTTACCGCAATATCGAAACGTGGAGTATCTCGGCAAAGTATATCTTTGTCTCCAATATCTTTCTGTTCATTGCGGTGACATTCGGTCTGATCGCAGCGTTGAATCTCTTCTACGGATTTTTGGAGACCGATCTGCTGCGCATCGTGAGTGCCCATATTGCGGGTGTGCTGGTAGGCTATGTCATGATGACTATTATGGGTGTCAGTCTCATACTGATTCCGATGTTTTCACTCTCACACGGTTTTGATGAAAAGCCGATTGAACGAGGGTTCTATTTTATCACGGCGGGTGTGGTGCTCTACTTTGCGGGGGCGCTGCTCGATCTCTTCTGGGTGGAGGCGCTGGGAGTCGCGGGTATGATTCTCTCACTGGTGCTTTTTGCGTACCAGATGTGGCTGATCTTCTCGACGCGTATCCGGAAGCAAAATGATTTCTGGGCGAAGAATATGATCGCATCATTTCTCTTTTTCCTGCTCTCCATAGTAGTTTTTGCGCTGGCGTATCTGCTAAATATGCCCAATCTCGGGATGTTCGCGGGATATCTCTTTTTCTTCGGTTTTCTGGCGACGATCATCATCGGCCATATCTACAAGATTTTGCCGTTTTTAGTCTGGTATCAGCGATATTCGCCGCTGGTAGGGAAGCAGAAGGTGCCGATGCTGAACGAAATGGTGGTGGAGAATGTGGCGGACTGGCAGTTTTGGGTGACGCTTTTTGGGACAGTGGTGAGTGCTCTGGGTATTTTGTTTGTGAATAGGGTACTCTTTATCGGTGGTACGGTAGTGATGGCGCTGAGCGCTTTTCTAGTACTTTACAATATCTACTATACTTTGACTTACCGTAAGTAGTTTTTTTACGGTAGTGGGCTTGGTTCTGTTTCTCTGACTACTCTATAAGAGGGCAAATCCTCCCTTCGGTCTGAGCCTCTTATAGAGTAGTCAGAGAAACTTGTCATAGTTCACTGTTTTGGGGAAATAGAGTTACTGGAAGAGTTTTTCTTTGGCTTAAAAAAGAGGCTCAGACCATCGGGAGGATTTGCCCTCTTTTTTAAGCCAAAGAAAAACTCCGCAAAATAACATTACGAAGCAAAAAAAAGGGAAGAAAAATGGCTACAAAAGAAGATGTCTATGAGGCGATCAAAACGGTGATCGATCCGGAGGTGGGGTTTGACATTGTCTCACTGGGATTGATTTATGACGCGAAGGTCGAGGGAGATCATGTCGATGTGACGATGACGCTTTCGACACGTGGTTGTCCGCTGCATGAGATGATGGTACAGTGGGTGAAGGATGCAGTACTGAAGCTTCCGGATGTCAATTCGGTCGATGTGGAAGTGGTCTGGGAGCCTGCGTGGAATATCTCCATGGCAAGCGATGAAGTGAAAAAAGCATTGGGAGCGATATAATGAATTATCCGGCATTTTATGACAAAGTGGAGAGTATCACCCTTTTTGATCCTCTGAGCAAAGTACTTGGAAGTTACGAAGAGGGGAAATTGACGTTTTTCTATAAAGAGATCGTCAAGCTGGCGGGCCATAGCTGTCCGACAGTAGGCGGTGCCTACCTGATGACCCTGCGCGGTCTCGAAGCGCTCTATCCCGACACACTGCCGGTACGTGGTGAGATCAAAGTCGAATTCAAAGAAGATGAAAAAGAGGGTGTTGCCGGAGTTATCGGCAATGTCATCTCCAACATTACAGGTGCGACTGAGCACAGTGGTTTCAAGGGACTTGGCGGCAAATTTGCCAGACATTCACTGATGTTTTTCAATGCGCCGATCGACTCCAGTGCCCGTTTTACACGTACCGATACCGGCAAAAGCGTCGATCTTTACTACAATCCCGGTGTTGTACCGCCTGATCCTGAGATGCAGCCACTGATGCAAAAAGTGATGATGGGTCAGGCAGATCAATCGGAACAGAAACGCTTCGGAGAGCTCTGGCAGGCGCGGGTAGAGAAGATATTGTGCGAGCACGCCCGTGACACTGAAGTGATCAAAGTCGTAGTGCATTCATGAAGCTGGTATAAGCGCTGTTTATAAAGTATGAAAATTACTTGATTTATATCAATAAAATAGGAGCCTCTTTTTTCTATAATTAGATTGTAATAGTTTAATCTAATTAAAGGAGGCTATAGATGTCGATTAGCAGACGTGACTTTTTAAAAAGTTCGGCAGCAGCGGCAGCGGCAAGTGCTGTAGGTATTACGGTACCATCAGAAGTACAGGCAGCTGCGGCTAAAGGCGAAGAGGGCTGGAGATGGGATAAGGCAGCGTGCCGTTTCTGTGGAACG
>JALWPY010000006.1:1673-32141 GCA_026994915.1 Campylobacterales bacterium | reverse complement strand
AACTCTACCTGGTGGAGGGTGACTCCGCGGGCGGTTCGGCGAAGCAGGGCAGAGACCGTGTCTTTCAGGCAATTTTGCCGCTGAAAGGTAAGATTTTGAATGTTGAAAAGAGCCGTCTGGACAAGATCCTCAAGTCGGACGAGATCACCAATATCATCACCGCGCTTGGGTGCGGGATCGGCGAAGAGTTCAACGAAGAGAAGCTGCGCTATCACAAGGTGATCATTATGACCGATGCCGACGTCGATGGAAGCCATATCCAGACGTTGCTGCTCACCTTCCTTTTCCGCTTCCTGAGTCCGCTGCTGGAGAAGGGGTATGTCTACCTCGCGCAGCCGCCGCTCTATCGCTTCAAAAAAGGGAAGAAGGAGATCTATCTCAAAGATGACCGCGCCCTCAGCGAGTTTCTGATCGAAAACGGTATCGAATCGATCGAAGAGAAGGAGCTGGGTGCCAAGGACATGCTTGAACTCTTCAAAGTGGTCTCTGCCTACCGCAGCGTCCTCAAAGAGCTGGAGAAGCGCTTTCATGTCATCGAAGTGGTGCAGTACCTGATCGAAAATCCCGATCTGATCGCACTCAAAGGTGAAGCGCTCTACGAAAAGCTTGCGGAGTATATCGCCTCTCTGGGCTTCAACATCCTCAATAAAAAGATCAGCGAGGAGGAGGTGCATCTCTATATCCAGACGATGGAAGGGCTGGAGGAGATCCGTATCAACGACGATCTCTTCGCCAATCCACTCTTTACCGAAGCGGTCTATATCAACAATAAGATCCAGGAGTGGGATCTGGATAAATCCAACAAAGAGCTGCTCGAGATGCTCGACGAGATCGAGAAAAATGCCAAAAAAGGGGCATACATCCAGCGCTACAAAGGTCTGGGTGAGATGAATCCCGAACAGCTCTGGGAGACGACGATGGATCCTGAGAACCGTACGCTGCTGCGTATCACGATCGACGATGCTGCAGCCGCAAGCGACACCTTTGTCCTCTTTATGGGAGATGAGGTCGAGCCACGACGTAACTATATCCAGGAACATGCCAAAGATGTCAAGCATCTGGATGTTTAAGGAGTGGATGTGAAGTACGGTGAAAAGGAGATCAAGAGCTTCGATGTCAACAAAGATCTCGAAATCTGGCCCAACAAACATGAAAAAGCCTACCTGATCAAGATCACCCTGCCCGAGTTTATGGCGCTCTGCCCGCGCTCGGGGTATCCCGACTTCGCGACAATCTACCTGGAGTATATTCCGGATCAGTGGGTCGTGGAACTCAAGGCGCTCAAACTCTACATCAACTCTTTCATGACGCGTCATATCAGCCATGAAGACAGCGCCAACGAGATCTATGACACCCTCTGGCAAAAACTCTCTCCGAAGTGGATGAAGGTGGTCGCAGATTTTAACCCCAGGGGCAATGTCCATACGGTCATCGAGATAGACAGCGACAAAATCGTACGATGATCACCCCCAGACTCGTCGAACTCCTCTTCTCTGCCGCTTCGATTCAGCGCTGGAATGACTATCCCCGGATGGTCGATCTGGTAGAGCTGGACAAGCAGGCACACAAATTTGTCATCGCCTATTTTCTTGCCAAAATCGAAAATGACGATGAAATCAATATGTATCATCTCATCGAAGCGGGTATTTTCGAGTTTTTGCGCCGTGTCGTGGTGACAGATATGCGTCCCGATGTCTTTCGTAAAATTCTCCAAAAGAAGAAAGAGGAACTCAACAGCTGGGTGATCGAACAACTCAGAGAAGATCTCGCACCTCTGGAAGACGGGGCATTTTTGCAACGTTTTGAAGCGTTTCTGCTCGATGACAACTACTATGCCAAAGAGCGGTTCATCCTCAAGGCGGCTTCCTATCTCTCCACGCGTTGGGAGTTTTCGATCATCTATCAGACAAGCCAGTTTCTCAACGATATCGAAGAGGTGAAAAGTGCGGTCGATGACGAGATGGAGGACTACTACGAACTCATCGGAGTGCGCAAGATCGCACTCAACAAAAAGCTCTCCCGTTTCATCGATCTGAGCGGCAGGCTGCGCTTTCAGAAACGCTGGGCACAAACGCCGCGCATTCCTGAAACGTCTGTACTGGGACACATGCTGACGGTGGCGATGTTTGCCTACTTCTATTCACGTCATATCGGTGCGTGTGAAAAACGGCTCGAAAACAACTTCTTCTGTGCCCTCTTTCATGATCTTCCCGAAGCACTGACCAAAGATATCATCACCCCGGTCAAATACTCCGTCAGCGGTCTGGACGATATCATCAGTGCGTTTGAAATCGAAAAGATTCAAAATGAGATATTGCCTCTGATTCCCGCGCACATACAGGATGAGTTCTCCTATCTGCTGGGTATTTACGGAGAGAATCAAAAAGATGAATTTTTAAACAAGATCTATATCGACAAAATCGAAGTGGTCGATTCACTTGCAGGATACAATGAAAATTACTGTAATGCCATCGACGGTTATGCGCTCAAAGCGGGTGACAGACTTGCTGCATTTATCGAAGCGACAATTTCAATCTATCATGGTGTCAAATCCAATGAATTGCTCAAAGGCAAAGAGGAGACATTGAAGAAGATCAAAAAGTATGCTGTTGTGAATGGTGTCGATTTTTATAAACTGGCGAAGGATATTGAAAGCTATTTTAAAGCGGGATAGACTCCCCTCAAGGTTCCTGCGGCACCCGCCGGGACAGGGTGCGTTGCTGTGTTCCCACCCTGGCGCGTTGCCCTGAACCGGCGTTACACAGGTCTTAAGGGGAGCACTCAAAAAGCCGATGCTTTCTCAGTGCTGAGGATGGATTATACACAAGCTATGCTTAACAACCGATAAATGGGAGATTGCCAGGGATATGAAAAAATTAAAAATCTGGTTTATGACCTTTTTCAGAGATGTCTTTGTCTATCACAACAGTTCGCTGGAGTTTCGTGCCAAGCTGTTTGCATCGATCATCGGAGCCAACAAGGATGTCGATGCATGTGAAGAGAAGATACTCCAACAGGTAGCACGGGAGATCTATCCTGAAGATGAAGCCAGAGCCGATGTCCTTGTCATGACAACGAAAGAGTATGTCAACAAGATTATTCAGAATAACGGTCTCGATCTCAATGAGTTGATTCTTGCGATAGATCAGGAGCTGAAAGATGTCAAACGTTTCTGTGACAAAGTCGATATCGAAAAGCTGCGCCGCTTTCTGGTCTGCAGTGAAAATGATGAAGAAACGTTACTCATTCAACAAAGAATTTTGGAATTTTTGGAAAATGAGGTGAAAAGTTTCAAGAAATTGTGATAAAATACTCCTCTTCATACCTAGAGGGGTGTCCGAGTGGTTGAAGGAGCACGCCTGGAACGCGTGTATAGGGTCACACCTATCGTGGGTTCGAATCCCATCCCCTCTGCCACATTCTCTTATTTTTCTATAATTCATTACTTTTAGAACCATATTATGTTCCATAGTTACATGCTGTAACGACTTTGTATCTTCAAAAAATATTTCAAAATGAAATAAAATTAAATTAAAATTTCAAAATGAATTATAATTGCGCTTTAAACATAAGGAGCGCGTCATGCTTTTACATATGGATCTGGATACGTTTTTTGTTTCTGCCCACAGAAGCCGTGATATGTCGCTCAACAATCGTCCCGTTGCGGTAGGTGGCAGAAGCAATTTGAAGATTTTCGATAAAGCGCAGAGTGGTATCAGACTCTACAATGCCAATCAGGGGGCATTTGTCAATCCCGTTTTTTACCATGCGCGTCAGAGTGATTTTGAACACTTTTTTGTCGACCGTACCTCAGACGGTGACGCAAAGATACGGGGGATCGTCGTGACGTCGAGTTACGAAGCGAGAGCGAGAGGTGTCAAAACAGGTATGCCACTCGCTCAGGCTCTGAGACTCTGTCCTGAAATGGAAGTGCTCGTTCCCGACTACATGCTCTATCATGACCTTTCACACCGGCTGCATCTCTTTTT
Organism: Campylobacterales bacterium; assembly: GCA_026994915.1. Lineage (GTDB taxonomy): Bacteria > Campylobacterota > Campylobacteria > Campylobacterales > QNZT01 > QNZT01. The sequence goes on along the minus strand of JALWPY010000006.1, from coordinate 28,152 downwards.
GCAGGAAGAGATTCCCAGAGTCGAACAGTTCAGCATAGATGAGTTTTTCGGTGATGTTAATGGTTGGATAGGGGAAGAGGAGGTTTTGGCCTATGCGACGCATCTGAAGGCGCTTATATGGCAAAAATTCAGACTCCCTATCTCCATAGGTATCTCTCCTGCGAAGTGGATCGCCAAGCTGGCGACAAAGTATGCCAAACCAAACGGTGTATTTCTGGTCAAAAAGGATGAAATTCCCGCTTTCATAGAGGATCAGCCGATCAGGGCATTTCCCGGCATTGGAAAGGGCTTTGCCAGACGTCTGGAGAAGCACTTCATCACCACGCTGGGGGAAGCGAGTCGTGCCAAAGCACTCTTCTATAGCTGGAAAAAGCCGGGCAGGGTGCTTTATCATCGTATCATAGGTGACGACGGTGAAAGGATCTCACTCATGAATGATCGCAAATCGATCGGTATCAGCAGGACATTTGATCCGATTTGCGACAAAAGTGAAGTGTTGCGCAGGATCTTGATTCTGGCGCGGCATATCGTATTTATTGTGTTGCGTCACAATGTCAACCCTACATCCTACTATCTCAAAGTAAATTATGACAACGGAGCACGCATGAAGCAGCGTTTCACTCAGGAGCGTCTCTTCAGTGAGCAGCTCTGTAAAGAGACCTTTCGACAGCTCTACGATGGATGTGCCCTGTTCGGTGCCTGTGCCACAAAGATCAGTATGTCGGTGAGCAATTTCACCTACCAGAAATACACTTCTCTTTCTCTGCTGGAGATTTACAGTGACAAGCCAAAGCAACAGCTCTCCAGAAGCCTCCAGTATCTGAGGGAAAAATATTCACTTGATATCGTCAAAACAGGAGGTGAATTATGAGACGCTCCAGCAGAGAATTTCTCGAAGCGCTGAGTCAGTTCTGCTATGTCAACAAAACGCCCGTCACTTTTCACAATAAAACCCTTATGAAGGATCAGAAGTATCAGAAGGGATTGCTGCAAGTCTATGAGTGGGTCGATGAACTCTGTTATTTCTATCTTCAGAAAGAGAAGCGCATAGAGGAAGAGTTGGTCAGATTGCTGCAACAGCGCTTTGATGAAGCCAAAAAACTGCCTCCTTCAACGCATCGGGAAGGTTTGTTAAGAGCATTTGAAGAGATTTTTCACTGGATGGAGCAAAACGATCGGTAGAAACTTTATCATATATTTAATTTTTTCTGTTACAATATATCTTATGTTGAATTATTAAGGATTTTTAAAATGTATGGAAAATTGATAGTTGCAAGTGTGGCGACCACTTTACTACTAAGTGGCTGCGGCGGAGGCGGTTCGGACAAGGGTGTTTCGTTCGATGCACAGGTGGCGTATAAAACAAGCGGTAGTTATGATTTCAGGCAGTATTTGGTTCCTGTAGTAAACTCGATCAATGTCTATCAAAAAGATGAGTATGAAAACAAGGATGGCAAAAAGCGTTTTAAAGGAGATCCTGAGAGATCGACATACACTGAAAAATATGACATCAACGATACTAAAATTACCGTAAAAGATGGCCGTGACCAAATAGATTCAGTTGTTGAAATCAAACCTGACAGAATTATCGAACATGAGGATGACAATATGTCATTTGAAGTGGCACGTTTTGTAGAGCCGGGTGATTACCTGCTGGTCACCACGAAACAAACCACAGAAGAGGGGTTTCCTGTAAATACACGTCTTGCATGTAAAGTTGCCGGTCATGAAAATAGTAAAAAGGTTGGTAATGTCGACTATGCAGATGTTTTGAAAGTGACATGTGAGGATCAGTCGGAAGGATCCAACAAAACTGAAAGTTTTACAGTAAAATTTAAAAGTGACGGCTCTGAAACAAGCTATTTTGCCAAAGGGATAGGGATGATTTATTCGGAATCAGTCAGATGTACCGAAGTGACAACTACACTGAATGGTCAAGAATCGACCAATGCCACTTGCGAAAAAGAGATCGATACACTTATCTCTCACAATACACTCTAATCTTTCGGGGAGATGATTCTCCCGAAAGATCTTCTCTGCTGTCTCTCAATCTCCTTTTATTCAGCATGTGTTACTATCATACCAAATCTACAACAGAGAGTTTTTATGGACTATTTTGCAAAGAGAATCATCCCTTGTCTGGATGTTGATAACGGTCGCGTTGTCAAAGGTGTCAATTTTGTTGGATTGCGTGATGCCGGTGATCCGGTTGAAGTCGCGAAGCGTTACAATGAAGAGGGTGCGGACGAGCTGACATTTCTGGATATCACAGCCAGTCATGAAAACCGCGATACGATTGTCGATATTGTGGCGGAAGTAGCCAAAGAGGTCTTTATCCCTCTGACAGTAGGCGGTGGTATCCGTAAACTCGAAGATATCTACAAACTGCTCAATGTCGGTTGCGACAAAGTGAGTATCAACTCTGCTGCTGTTAAAAACCCCGGTTTTATCGATGAAGCTACGAAGCGTTTCGGTTCACAGTGTATTGTCGTCGCGATCGATGCAAAACGTACCGGTGACAGCTGGCACATCTTTCTAAACGGTGGTCGTGTCGATACGGGTATCGATGCGGTTGCATGGGCGAAAGAGGTTTATGACAGGGGAGCGGGTGAGATTCTCCTGACTTCGATGGATGCCGATGGAACGAAGGCAGGATTTGACAATGCACTCAATCGAGCCGTCAGTGATGCTGTTTCCATACCTGTGATCGCGAGTGGTGGTGCCGGCACGATGAAGCATATGAAGGATGCTTTTGTAAAAGGACATGCAGATGCTGCTTTGGCAGCTTCTATCTTTCACTTCAGGGAGATTGACATCATGGATCTCAAACACTATCTTCATGAACAAAACATCCCTGTAAGGTTGTAGTGTATGTTTGTCTGTGCCGGGAACAATGAAACATTTCCGTTTGCTACGCCCATCGGTGTCGGTCTGATAGAGAGTGCGATGAATCTGACAAGAATGGCACTTTTCGATAAACCTGAATTTCTGATTTTCATTGGCAGTGCAGGGAGTTACGGGAAATATAAGCCTTTCGATATCGTAGAAACATCTGTTGCTGCCAATATTGAACTCTCTTTTTTGGAAAACCGAGCATATACGCCGCTTGACAATGTGATAGAAGCTTACCAACTGGAAAATGAAGTTTCACGTGAAACAAAAGATGTTGTCAATTGTAGCAATTATATATCGACAGATTTTGAGTTGGTTCAGAAAATGAGAAAATTTCATATTGAGTTAGAAAATATGGAGTTTTTTTCTGTTTTGAAAATCTCACAGGAGTTTACGATACCAGTTTTAGGGATATTTGTAGTAACTAACTATTGCAATGAATCGGCCCATGAAGATTTTCTCAAGAACCATGAAGAAGCAAAAATGAGATTGATGCAATATGTGATAAATAAATATAAAGAGCTACAGAGTGAAAAAAACGATACTTGATTTAACAAAAGATGAGTTAACGGAAATAGTGAATCCATCTTTCAGAGCGAAGCAGATATACAACTGGCTCTATCAAAAATATGTGGAGAATTTTGATGAGATGCGTAATCTGCCGAAAGATCTAAGAGAGAGTCTGTCAGAAAAATATGTGATCAATCCACTGACAATCGTCAGGAAAGAGCAGAGCAGTGACGGCAGTATCAAATATCTCTTTGCATGTCAGGATGGCTACACGGTTGAAACTGTGTTATTGCCCATGAAAAAAGAGGAAAGAGACAGCGAAGGTAATCTCTTGAAAGAGACAAAATATACTATCTGTGTTTCAAGTCAGGTGGGCTGCAAGATAGGATGTTCTTTTTGTCTGACTGCAAAAGGTGGATTTAAAAGAGATTTGACACCTGGTGAAATCGTTGCACAGGTGTTGTCTTTGAAAAAAGATCAAAATATACCATCCAACAGACGTGTCAATATCGTCTACATGGGTATGGGGGAGCCGCTTGACAATTTGGATAATGTAGCAAAAGCTGTGAAAATTTTCAAAGAACAGGATGGTCTGTCGATAGGCGCCAGACGTCAGACGATATCGACGAGTGGTCTAAGCCATCAAATTGCAAAACTTGGCAGTATGGATCTGGGTGTTTTACTGGCGATCTCTTTGCATGCTGTAGATGATGAACTGAGAGAGACTTTGATGCCGATCAACAAAGCGTACAATATCGAATCGGTCATCAATGCCGTAAAAGCATTTCCAATCGATCAGCGTAAAAGGGTTATGTTTGAATATCTTGTAATGAAAGAGTTGAATGACGATCTTAAGAGTGCGAAAAAACTGGTAAAACTTCTGCATGGTATCAAGGCCAAAGTGAACTTGATCTACTTCAATCCCTATCCAGGATCACCTTTTCAGCGCCCTGATGAAAAGACGATGGAAGAGTTCAAAGCATATCTGAATGACCATGGCATCACTTGTACGATTCGTCAATCCAAAGGACTCGATATCAGTGCAGCATGTGGGCAACTCAAGGAGAAAACAGCAGATGAAAGTGGTTGATATATTTCAGATCGGATTTCTTGTACTGGTTGTTGGTTTTGCTTTATATGGCATTATCAAAGCTGTATTTTATGACAAAGATTGATTTTGTTGGCAAAATCCTCACGTGAATAGATTTTGAATCTGTTCTGGTAATTGAATTCAATCCAGTTGGCGTGTAACATGAGTCTTCTTGCACCTGTGAGTTTGATGCGTTCTTCTTTACTCATCAAACCATCGAGATATCTTGCCGCATCTTTAGGTGATATGCCATAGATGGGATCGCCGACTATTGGATGTTTCACGTGAAACAGATGGAGTCTTATCTGATGCTGTCGTCCTGTGAGAGGAACAGCTTCGACCAGCGTCACATCCTGTGCTTCGAAATAGCGTAAAGGATAAATGTGTGTCTGGGACGGTTTTCCGTCCGGATGTATATAGACTTTGAGTTTGACTTCAGAAAAATCTCTGTTTTTGAGAATCGGTTCGTCGATTAAAAGGGGTTTGTCGAGTTTACCACGGACAAATGCTAAATACCCTTTGTTGATCTCACGATTTTCGAAAGCGCGTTTGATTTTGCGCTCTGATTTTCGATCCTTGGCTACGATGACCAATCCACTGGTCTCTTTGTCGATTCTGTGTGTGATATTTGCTTTGGGACCGAAGAGAAATTTGACTTCGTGTGTCAAAGAGTAATCTGTTTTCTGGCTGGTAGGGTGGATTAGTACACCACTGGGTTTATCGAAGAGTGCAAGATCTGGCGTCTGAAAAATTGGGAACAGATTTTGTGAATTGGGTACAAACTGGATGATACCGATTTCACCGGAGATCCAGGCCGATTTCTTGGTCAATTTTTTACCGTTGACGATGACACGTTTACGGTCTACGAGGCGCTGTGCCTCTTTCATGGAAAAACCTGCTTCATGGATCAGAAACTGAAAAGCTTTAACTTTTCTTTTGACATGATATTGCATTATTTTGTAGGACATGAATTAAAGCCTTTTTAACAGATTTTTAAACAGGTTTGATATAGTATCTAATATATAAAAACAGTAGATTATCTCTAAAAATTTATAAAAAAACGAAAAACAGGGAATTGTTATGGTTGAACGTTATGCACGTGAAGAGATGAAGTCCAAATGGACCCAGCAGGCAAAGTATGATGCATGGCTGAAAGTGGAACTGGCGGGCGTCAAAGCCTGGAACAAACTTGGACTTGTACCGGATGAGGATTGCAAAAAGATTGTCGAAAATGCAAAGTTCGATGTTGATCGTATCGACGAGATCGAGAAAGTGACGCGACATGATGTCATCGCTTTTCTGACGAGTGTCTCGGAGTCACTGGGAGAAGAGAGCAGGTGGGTACACTACGGTATGACCAGTTCCGATTGTATCGACACAGCGGTTGCGCTTCAGATGCGTGATTCACTCAATGTCATCATCGAAGATGTCAAGATGTTGATGGAGTCTCTGAAAAAAAGAGCGATGGAACACAAGATGACACTGATGGTCGGTCGAAGTCATGGCATCCATGGTGAACCGATTACTTTCGGACTCGTACTGGCTATCTGGTATGATGAGATGCACAGAAATCTGGAAAATCTTCAGCAGGCGATGGAGGTAATCTCTGTCGGAAAAATCAGTGGCGCGATGGGCAACTTCGCACATGCGCCGATGGAGCTTGAAGAACTCGTCTGTGAAGAGCTGGGTCTCAAACCGGCACCCGTATCCAATCAGGTCGTGCAGCGTGATCGCTACGCCAATCTCATGAATGCCCTCGCTTTGCTCGCTTCATCGGCCGAAAAGATCGCGGTCAACATCCGCCACTATCAGCGTACGGAGGTTTATGAGGCGGAAGAGTATTTTGCCAAAGGGCAGAAAGGCTCTTCTGCAATGCCACATAAAAGAAATCCGGTTTTGACAGAAAACATTACGGGTCTGTGTCGCATGATAAGAAGTTTTGCGATGCCTGCAATGGAAAATGTCGCACTCTGGCATGAAAGAGATATTAGCCACTCCAGCGTCGAGCGCTTTATATTGCCGGATGGATTTATCACAACGGACTTCATGCTGCACAGACTGAATGGTGTCATCGAGAAGCTGGTAGTCTATCCGGAGAACATGATGAAAAATCTCAACCTCACCGGTGGGCTCGTCTTTTCTCAGCGTGTCTTACTGGAACTGCCGAAGCAGGGACTCTCCAGAGAGGAGGCTTACAAGATCGTACAGCGCAATGCGATGAAAGTGTGGGAAGATCTCCAGCATGGGAGATCGGCACTCAACGAAAAGGGTGAAAGTCTCTATCTTCAACATCTTCTGAATGACGAAGAGTTGCGGGATAAACTGAGTGAGGAGAAGATTCGGGAATGCTTCGACTACAGTTACTACACGAAAAATGTGGACAAAATCTTTAACAGGGTGTTTAAATGACGAGTAAGATGATCACGGTTACCAAGCGTAGCGGAAGAATCGAGCCGCTTGATATTACAAAGATCCAAAAATATACCAGTGAAGCGGTAGAAGGGCTCGAAAATGTAAGCCAAAGCGAACTGGAACTCGATGCACGTATTCAGTTCAGAGATAAGATTACGACTGAAGAGATTCAGATGACACTGGTCAAGACGGCGGTAGACAAGATAGATGTCGACAGACCGGACTGGACATTTGTCGCTTCACGTCTTTTCCTCTACGATCTCTATCATAAAGTGAGCCGTTTTACCGGTTATACTTCACTCAGAGAGTATTTCGAAAGAGGGGAAAAAGAGGGACGTATAGTGCTCGGTCTCAAAGAGAAGTATGACCTCGATGATCTGGATGCCTATATCAAGCCTGAGCGGGATCTGCAGTTTACCTATCTGGGTATACGAACACTCTATGACCGTTATCTTCTCAAAGATAAAAAAGGTGAGCCGATCGAGTTACCGCAGCACATGTTTATGGCCATCGCGATGTTTCTGGCGCAAAACGAGTTCAATCCCCAGGACTGGGCGAAGAAGTTCTACGATCTGATTTCTAAGTTTGAAGTGATGCTTGCAACTCCGACGCTGTCGAATGCGAGAACACCGAGACATCAGCTAAGCTCATGTTACATCGGCAGTACGCCGGACAATATCGAAGGCATCTTCGATGGTTACAAAGAGATGGCGCTGCTGAGTAAATTCGGCGGTGGTATCGGCTGGGACTGGTCGACGGTCAGAGGGCTTGGAAGCTCCATCGACGGACACAGAAACGCTGCCGGTGGTATCGTGCCGTTTTTGAAGATTGCAAACGATGTGGCTATTGCTGTCGATCAGCTGGGGACGCGTAAAGGTGCCATCGCTGTCTATGTAGAACCGTGGCATATCGATATTATCGATTTTCTCGACCTCAAAAAGAACTCTGGTGAGGAGCGCAGACGTGCACATGATCTTTTCCCGGCACTCTGGATCAACGATCTGTTTATGAAGCGAGTCGAAGAAGAGGCGATATGGACACTTTTCGATCCACTTGACACACCTGACCTCCCCACCTTGTATGGAGAGGCATTCGAGAAACGCTACCTGGAGTATGAGGCAGATGAAAGCATCATCAAAGAGACAGTCAGCGCAAAAGAGCTCTGGAAAAAGGTACTGCTGAGCTATTTTGAAACCGGCAATCCATTCCTCTGTTTTAAAGACAATGCCAACAAAGCCAATCCAAACAGCCACAAAGGTGTCATCAGAAGTTCCAATCTCTGTACAGAGATCTTTCAAAATACCGATCCTAACTACTACAAAATCAAAGTGAAATTTGTTGATGGCACAGTTTTGCTTTTTGATGAAGAGGAAGATGTTGCAGTCGACAGCGGTATTGTCAAAAAAGCCAAGAAGATTACGGCGCTGGACAGTATTCATGGTGTGCAGGTGGACATCGTAGAGAAAGAGAAGGTGGACGGGAAGACTGCAGTCTGCAATCTGGCAAGTGTCAATCTCTCCAAAATTCACAGCAAAGAGGATATCGAGCGTGTCATGCCGGTAGCGATTCGTATGCTGGACAATGTGATCGACTTGAACTTCTACCCGCTCGAGAAGGTGAAAAAGACCAACATGGCGAGCCGTTCTATCGGACTCGGTGTCATGGGTGAAGCACAGATGCTGGCAGAACAGGGCATCGCGTGGGGTAGTGACGAGCATCTGCATAAGATAGACGAAGTGATGGAGATGATCAGTTACAACGCAATCAGGGCCTCTTCAAATCTCGCACTGGAAAAGGGGAACTATCCAGACTTTGAAGGTTCGAACTGGGCGAAAGGGATATTCCCGATCGATGTGGCCAACGAAGAAGCGAAAAGACTGGTCGAAAGAGGCGGACTCTTCGGATATACCTACGACTGGCAAAAACTGAAAGAGAAGGTCAAAAAAGATGGGATGCGAAACGGTTATCTCATGGCGATCGCGCCGACGAGTTCCATTTCGATTCTGGTAGGCACGACGCAGGCGATCGAACCGATTTATAAGCGTAAATGGTTCGAAGAGAATCTGAGCGGTATGATACCTGTCGTAGCACCAAAGATGAGTCCTGAAACATGGCCCTACTATACACCTGCCTATGAGCTTGATCAGCGTCTGCTGATCAAAGCGGCGGCAATCCGTCAGAAGTGGATCGATCAGGGACAGAGTCTCAATATTTTCATCACGCTCGACAAAGCGAGCGGTAAGTATCTCAACGACATCTATATGCTTGGGTGGAAACTGGGCCTTAAGTCAACATACTATCTGCGTAGTCAATCTCCGGAAAGTGAAGAGAGTGTGGCTGACCGTAGTATGGAGTGCCTCAGCTGTCAGTAAACCATCTGATTCCTCTGGAGGTGTTCAGGCACCTCCATCTCTTCCAATATTATATTATATTTCTTTATTTGTACTAAAATTTAAATTAATTTAAATCTGAACATCTTTTGTATACAATGGCCATAAGTATATCCAAAGGAGTCTATCATATGGGAAAAGCGACCATAGCAGTGTTGGGTGTGGCTGTCAGTGCGACATTTATCTACTACTGTATCGATACCAAAAAAGATCAAATAGCACTCAAGTGCAATCTGAAAGAGACGGTACAAAAGATCACAGGTGCTCAGACAGAAGTGACCGATGAACCGATCGAAGAGGTTACTGAATCTGAAAATGAAACAGGAGTGACAGCTCCAAAGCCTGAAAAACCTGCGGTTGTATTTGAAAAGTCAGATCCCGCTTTTGGTGTTACGGTCGGTGAGCCCATCAATGTTGTCGGTATGTTCGCACCTGATGCGAAAAAAGGGAGTTTGATCCATTTCATCGATGAACTTTGCAGTCAGCATACATGTCTGAACGATCTCAGATATAGTGAAGATATTAGAAATGTCGCATGGGATCAGGGAATGATCCGACTGATCCAGTTTATGATGGAAGAGCATATTCAGGATGGTTCAATCTATGTCAACAGTAATATACTGCATATCGAAGGTACGCTGAAAGATCAGGCAGAACGAAAAAGACTGAATGAGATTATCGCTGAATTGAAACAAGAGGGATTAGAGGTCGAAGATAAAAGTAAATTTGCAGAAAAAAGCACACCAAAACCGATTGAACAGTCGATGCAGATAACCAGGACCAACAGTACAGAAAAAACGAAAACGTCGCACACAGTGGAAGAAGAGACTGCTGCAAAGAAAGAAAATGTCAAAACAGAAACACCTAACATAGAAGAAGTGGCAGTAGCCCAGATAGTTAAGCAAGAGAAAAAAGCAGTTGCCAAACCTGAAGAGTCTGTTGAGCAGAAAGTACCAAAAGAGGTACATACCCCTGAGAAAGTGGTTCAGCAAGAAAATAGCGCAAATGTATCAGCAGATGAAGATATGGCAACGCTGCAGAGAGAGCTGGTGACGCAGTTTGAGGATAAGTTGAACAGATTGACAGAAGCTGGGCAGAAGCTTCTCGATCGTATTGCAGCCAGGCTGCAGCAAGAGGGTGCCGGCAAGATCGAGATAAAGGTATATGTCCATCAGGGAGAAGATAAACTGGTCAACATGATTATCGCTCAGAAGCGGGCAAATATCCTGAAAAATGCATTACGCAAAAGAGGTTTTCATAATATCGTGGCAAATGGTACAGGGTTGGCCGAAGGTACAGATCGTATCGAAATCATCCCTGTAAAGTGATGGAGTGACGAGATGGCTACAATGGGCGTGATAGTGACAGAGATGGCGTTGTGCTTGCTTGCAGCATTGGGTATTGGTGCATTTTTTGCCTATTTTTACGCAAAATCGAGTGTGAAAGCCTACTATGAAGATAAAATCGATGCATTGCAGGAGCTATGTGAATCGAAGCGAAAAGAGGCAGAAGCGATCAAAGAGCAGTATCTCAAGCTCGAGATCGAGAGTGCGAAAAATGAAGAGGAGGCGAAGCGGTGCGAAGCGTTGCTGGTAGCATGTCGCGAAAAAGAGGAAGCACTGCTGACGCAACTCGATTTGATTGCACAGGAAAATGCCTCTTTGCAACAGAAACTCGATACACTTGATCCTGACAGCAGTGGTCATGAATTGCTGGCCAAAGAGATAGCTGAATTGAAAAAAATGTTAGATGTGAAACATACCGATCTGACTGCCCACATCAAAGATGAGTTGATGGAAGATCTCACAAAAGCTGAAAAGATGCTCAAAGAGGGGGTAAAAACAGGTAAAATCACCTCATTTATACAAACGATTTTAGGAAAGATACGACCAAATTGATTTTTTTAGAGAAATCGATGGGTAAATAGTCTATAATTTAATCATCAAGGAATAGACGATGATTAAATTTATAGCAAAATCTCCACAACTGCAAAATATCACGAAAAGCCTGGAGCTGACGAAGAAGTTCTATGTCTCCTCACTGCTTGTCGGTGAGGCATGTACCGGAAAAAAGACGCTTGCCAGACATCTTCTGCCGACTGCACCGATTGTTGAAGGGAAAGATCTTTCCAGAGTACTGGAAGTCGTTGCAGAACATGAAGAGGTGATTATCACAGATTTTGAAAAGATATCGAACTATACGCTGCTCAATTTCGACAATAAACGTGTGATCGCCACTGCCCTCTATCAGCCCAGAGATATGATGGTCGACAGACTCTTTGGCCATATCTATGAGATTCCGCCGCTGAGGGAGCGTCCCGAAGATGCCAGAGCGCTTGCAGAGATCTATCTGCAGTCAGCGCGTGAAATGCTTGCATACGATGAAGTCGATGAGATGGATTATGCACGGCTCGATTTGACACGAAACAGTCAGTCTCTCAAAAGACAGGTATATAAACACCTGATTCTGAGTCATATAGACGAGAAAGATATAGAAGCTTTGATGTACGATTTCTTTGCCGGCAATCTGGGCGGTGATGATGACTATAAAAAGTTTCTGCATCTGTATGAAAAACCGCTCATAGAAGCTGGACTGGCAAAGTACAAGTCGCAGCTCAAACTGGCCTCGATACTCGGTATCAACCGCAACACGCTGCGTAAAAAGGTCAATGAATATGGACTATGACTACAAATTTTTCATCGAGGACGATACCAACCCTTTCATACTCTTCAGCAATGATAAAAAAATCGCATATCTCAATACCGCTGCAGAGTTTCTGCTGGCCAAAGTAAATAAACAGACACTCTATGATCTTGCACTCATGCATGCCCCCAAAGTATACGGTACAAAGATGACACATATGGATCTCAAATATGACGATCTGGGCTATTATGCGATCATGGTAGGGTATAAAGATGACGACTATATCGGCATACGGCTCTATCAAAAAGTGAAGAAGCGCGTCATGAGTGCCAAAGAGCTGGGGAAGTATACCCGCACAGATATCAATATGCTGATGGAGACCTGGATCTCCATGATAGAGCTCAATCACGCATTTGATGTCCATCTGATCACAGATATGGATATTCCGGAGTTTAAAATATCACAAAACGATTTTTTTACGATCATGCGCAAAAGTTTCGAGAGTTTCATCCCCGGGGATTCACTGCAAATTACATTGAAAATGCGTGTAGGAGAGAGTATCTATGTGCAGCAAAAAAGGTTGCAACTGGTGAAACTTGAGATAGCGAGTCAGCAGCCACGGGATGAAAGCAACGACCTTGAAATCGATAAAATATGTGAAGAACACTATATCGACTTTTTGGCTGAAGAGAAGCGGATCCGTTTCCTGATTCCGATGCTCAACTAGTAGCAGGTCTGACATAGAGCAGTGCGACGAAGGCTCCCGCCGCTACCAGTGCCGAGACCAGAAAGAGCCAGGGGCCATAGGTGTATCCAGCCAGCAGTGAACCGAAAAAACCGCCCAGACCAAAACCGATCCCGTAGTAAAACTGTGCTGCAAGTTTTTTGTTGGTGTAGAGAGAGCTGAGATAGCTGAGCGTAGCTGTATGGTAGAGAGCGAAGCTGAGGGCATGAAAACTCTGGGAGATAAAGAGAATGGTCAGATTGTCCGGAAAAGCGAAGACAAGCAGCCACCGTACCGATGTCATCAGGACCGTAAAACGGATGATCTTCATCAACGGATGTTGCAGGAAACGTGCCTGATAGTAAAAGAGGAGAATTTCACACACCACACCAAAGGTCCAGAGATAACTGATGGTCGTCAGGGAGACCCCATGGGCACTCTCATAGATCGTGAAGAAGCTGTAGAAAGCACCGAAACTGACCTGCATCAAAAAGATACTGACCCAAAGCGGCAGTTCTCTCAAAAGGGCGAATGGTTCAGAGGCTGCCGGCGCCGCCTCGAAGTGTGCACGATCTCCTGAAATCAGCCATGCAAAGAGTACACTGCCGATAATGGTGATCGCCATAAAATGCAATCCGATCATATTGTCATCCAGAAGCCGTGCTAAGAGCAGAGCGATGAAGATAAACCCCAGAGAGCCATAAAGACGCGATCGGCCGTAATACTCCTTCTGAAGCAGTTCCAGCGCATATGTTTCAATATAGGGCAGAACAAGCCCGGAAGAGATGCCGTAGATGACATTGGCAAGGGCAAAGAGGAGAAAAGTATCGATAGTGAGGTAAAAGAGTACCACAGTCAGGAGCATCATCCCCAGCGCCAGATGCAGCACACGCGTGGTCAGAGCGAAACGTCTCAGGAAGAAAAAAGGGGTGATGAACCGCATCAGCGGTGCGATCGAAAAGATTACACCGATCTGTGTGGGCGTGTAACCCATATTTTGCAGGATTTTAGGCAAAAATATGACATAGACACCGATCAGGGCAAAGAAGAAAAAGAAAAAAGCCGAGATCTGAAAGAAACGGCTATCTTTTGACATCGAGTTTGATAACTGCAGTACCGCTCAGGAGATCGTGCAGACCTCTGTGATCTTTACGAAAAAAAGGTACGAAGAGCCCGAAAAAAGTGAAGAGAACTACATTGAAGTAGATGAACCGAAGCAGTGCAAGTAAAAATCCCGGCTTCTCACCTCTCTGAATGTCGATCACTTTCAGATCGTAGGCTTTCAGACCCGGTGTCTGACCACTGACGAAGTAGAAGGTCACGACCACACAACAGAGCGGGACGAGGATATAGGCCCAGCCCAGCAGCATGTTCTCTCTGAATCCTTCACGCCCGTTCATAACCAGATAGATGACGATGTAGAAAATAGGCATCGAAAGCAGGAAAGAGTCGGTAATGAATGCCTTGAGGCGATCTCCGATGGAAGCGTAGGGATATGCTGGTGTTCGACTCTCTTTCCGGGATTTTTTATCAGAGTGTTCTTCAGTCTGGATACGCTTCTGTTTGACGTCTCGCCAGCGCATCTACTGTAGTATCCTGGGAAGTGTGATGCCCGTCTGTGCCTGGTATTTTCCTTTTTTATCGGCATATGTCACTTCACACGGCTCATCCCCTTCCAGAAAGAGCACCTGTGCGATCCCCTCGTTGGCGTATATTTTCGCAGGCAGCGGTGTGGTATTGGAGATCTCGATGGTGATATGCCCTTCAAATCCCGGTTCGAAAGGGGTGACATTGACGATGATCCCGCATCGTGCATAGGTACTTTTGCCCAGACAGATCGCCAGCACGTTTTCGGGCATCCGGAAGTATTCGACCGTGCGTGCGAGTGCGAAAGAGTTCGGCGGGACAATCGCTACATCCGACTCGATGTCGATGACATTGGCATCGTCGAAGTTTTTGGGATCTACGACAGTGGAGTTGACATTGGTAAAGATCTTGAATTCACGCCCTACCCTGATGTCGTACCCGTAACTGCTCAATCCGTAACTGACGACATTTTTCCCTACCTGTTCTTCACAGAAAGGATCGATCATCTTCTCTTTGAGTGATTTTTCACGTATCCATCTGTCGGATTTTAGTCCCATTAGTGCTCTCTTTGCATTTTTTGGCCATTATAGCATAGCATTATTTAGTCATCTCCTAAACAATTTTTAGTTATCATGTTGCAAATAAAGAGGAGATTTTTAATGAAACATGATGAAATAAAAGAGTTGATATCTATTTTCGATGAAAGTGACCTGACACGGCTGAAAATCAATGATAAAGAGTTTTCGATCACACTGGAAAAAGGAACACTTCAGACAGTCGCAGCTGCTCCTGTATCTGTAGCCGCACCGGCACCGGCCGCGACTCCGGCTGCACCGGCGGAGAGTGAAACGAAAACCGCAGCAGAGAGTACCCCGGCCGGAGATACGATCGACTCACCGATGGTGGGAACTTTTTATGTTGCGCCGAGTCCAGGAGCTGCACCTTTTGTCAAAGTGGGCGACCGTGTCTCCAAAGGCCAGACAGTCGGTATCGTCGAAGCCATGAAGATCATGAACGAGATCGAGGCGGAATTTGACTGTATCATCAAAAAGATGCTCGTCGAAGATGGCCAGCCTGTAGAGTTTGGAACACCGCTCTTTGAAGTGGAGAAAGTCTGATGGCCATCGAGAAGATTCTGATTGCCAACAGAGGTGAGATAGCGCTCAGAGCGATCAGAACGATCAAAGAGATGGGAAAACAGGCGATCGCTGTCTATTCTCAGGCGGACAAAGATGCACTCTATCTGAAGTATGCCGACGCCTCGATCTGCATCGGTAAAGATCGTTCCGACCAGAGTTATCTCAATATCCCCGCCATTATCTCCGCGGCTGAGGTGAGCGGATGCGACGCGATCTTTCCCGGATATGGATTTTTGAGTGAAAATCAGGATTTTGTCGAGATCTGCAAATACCACGATATCAAGTTTATCGGCCCGGATGTCTCCGTCATGCAGCTGATGAGTGACAAATCCAAAGCCAAAGAGGTGATGAAAGAGGCGGGTGTACCGGTCATTCCGGGCAGTGACGGTGCGATCGAAACGGTCGAAGAGGCGAAGCGGCTCGCCGAAGAGATGGGCTTTCCCGTCATCGTCAAAGCTGCAGCCGGCGGCGGCGGTCGCGGTATGCGCAGGATCGACAGTGCCGATGAGGTGGAAAACGCTTTTCTCGCAGCCTCTTCCGAAGCGCTGAATGCCTTTGGCGACGGTACGATGTATATGGAAAAATTCATCGAAAACCCCCGCCATGTGGAGGTACAGGTACTGGCCGATCAGCATGGCAACGTTGTCCATCTCGGAGAGCGTGACTGTTCACTGCAGCGACGCCATCAGAAGCTGATCGAAGAGTCCCCTGCCCTGGTACTCAACGACGAGCGTCGCAAAGCACTGCACGATGCTGCAGTCAAGGCAACTGCCTACATCAAATATGAAAATGCCGGAACATTCGAGTTTCTGGTCGACAAAAACGGCGACTTCTATTTTATGGAGATGAATACGAGGCTTCAGGTCGAACACCCTGTCAGTGAGATGGTCAGCGGTGTCGATATCATCGAGTGGATGATTCGTATCGCCGAAGGGGAAGAGCTCTTTTCTCAGGAGAGTATCGATCTCAGGGGACATGCCATAGAGTGTCGGATCACAGCCGAAGATCCTGTCAAGTTTATCCCAAGCCCCGGAAAGATCACCAAATGGATCGTGCCTGGCGGCAGAAATGTCAGGGTCGACACACATGCCTATCAGGGGTATGTCGTACCGCAATATTATGACTCGATGATCGGGAAATTGATTGTGTATGAAAACACACGTGACCGTGCCATTGCCAAGATGAAAGAGGCCCTCAGGGAGTTTCAGGTCGAGGGTATCAAAACGGTCATCGATTTTCACAAAGCGATGATGGACAACCCGGACTTCCAGAGCAACAACTTCGATACCAACTATCTGGGTTAGATGCACCGGATCATACTGGTTCGTCACGGCGAACCCGATCTCGCTGTCGCGGAGAAGATCAGCGGCAGTGAGATCTCCCGCTTTTTAGAAGCATACAACAGCGCCCCGCTCGTTTCCTCCTCCACACCTTCCGACAAACTCCGTTTTCTGGCAGACAATGCCACAGTCATATGCAGCCCTCTGCCCCGCTCTCTCGAGTCGGCTCGCAGATGCGGTGTCGAACCGGCGATCATCGATGCATGTTTTGCAGAGTCAATACCACCCCATTTCCGCAGCAGACGGCTGAAACTGACACCCAAACAGTGGCTGTTTTTTTCACGTATATTGTGGCTGGGTGGTTTCTCTCTGCATGGGGAGTCACTCTATATGGCGCGAAAGCGGGCAAAAAAAGCGGCAGAGATACTGTTGCGGGAGGCAGCAAAGAGAGATGTTGTGCTTTTTGGTCACGGCCTTTTCAATATCATGATCGCTGCACGACTTTCGGCACTGGGATACCGCGGCCCCCGTGTCCCCGCCAGAGCATTCTGGGAGTACGGGATCTACCGTCCGAATCAGTAGATATCGCAGCGTATATCGTTCTGTGGATCGATAGTGATCTTATCTTCGTCTGTGTAGGCGCGTATGTGGTGTTCGGTATCGTTGAAGAAGAGTTTAACGCGCAGGGTACCTTCACGTGTGGAAGGACAGTAGTTCAGTTTGTAGAAACTGCTGTTGTAGAGCAAGTCGTTGTAGGCTTCGGTGAAGGCGCTCTGGATATTCTCTTCGGATGCCTCGAAGTGATGTGCTTTGCCACTGATTTCGATGAGTGTTTTGTTGTCGGCATTGCCGATGCCGATGGTATAGTACTGGATATCCGGTTTGAGTGATTTAAGCATATCGCGTTTACTGACCAGATCTGCCAGATCACGCCCATCGGTAAAGATGACAACCGATCCCATTTCGAAGCTATTTTTATCTTCACATCCGATCCATGCACAGACTTTCTCTCCGCTCTGTTTGACGGCACCATAGAGGTTGGTAGAGTTGTCATATCCTTTGAGATATCGCTCGATGAAGTTGTCATCTTTGAGTTGGCCGATCGCATTTTTGAGGATGGTGACATTGGCTGTGGGAAATTCACTTTGAGCTGAAAGTGGCATGATCTCTTTTTTGGCATTGAAGTAGTAGATTGCGATTTCGTAGCGACCTCCCTGAATGATATTGGAGATGAAATCGTTGGCTGACTCTATGAGCTGGTAGCATGTTGAACCGGGTGTATTGCACCCTCCTTCGATGATCGAACCGGAGAGGTCGAGCAGCAACATCACTTTACTGTCGACTTCATTGTTGCTCTTTTGTACCGAGACCCTGCTCTCCTCTTTATGTTTTCCATTTTCGAGAAGTGTATAGTATTTTGCATTTTCGAGTGCATCGTTCTGGGCATAGATCTCTGGCTTGTTGCGTGTTTTGACGACCATCTGGTAGTGGCCGCCCTGACTGTAGTCACTTGCGACAAAGTGACTTTTTCGGACTGTGACAAAGGCCAGATTGCCACTCGATTTTGTCTGGAGAGTATTGCCGGAACCGGCTGTTCGGCCACATCCTGCAGCGATTAGAAGCAGTAAAAGAAGAAATGCCGTTTTGATCATATACTATCCTTCAAGGCTATATTGTTATGGTTTTCGCAGAACTCTGATATCGGCTTCGGATTTTTTCTTTTCAAAGTAGGCGATGAGATTGGCCTGCTCCTGCTCTTTCATCAGGCGCATGGCGATAGCCTGTTTGACCTGGTTGAACGGGGCGACTTTCGGTTTGCCCTTGTATGAGACAAAGAACATCGCTGCCTGATTTTTACCGAGATTGATGATAGGCGTGAACTGTTTGACAGGGGTCTGCAGGATCAGTTGCAGCAGCTGCGGGTTGGTTTTTTGCGGGTCGAGTGTTCTTGGTGTGATCTTGACATTTGGCAGCATCAGCATCGGTTGCATGCGTATCGCCTGCAGGGCCCTCGGGTCGTTGCTCAGATACTCCTGTATCTTGATTTTTCCGGGGATGGTGAACTCTCTTTTGTGCGATTCATAGTAGGCTTTGAGTGCTTTCTCATCCGGTTTTTTCAGTTTTCCGGCGAGGATCTTCTGGTAAAGCTTCTCTTTCTTGATCTGCTTTTCGAGATCCTTTCTCAGACTCTCGAGTGTTTTTCCCTCTTTTCTGAGTGCTTGCTCAAACTGTGAGAGTGTCATGTTGTTCTGTTTCGCAATCATCATGATACGCTGATCGACCTCTTCGGGCGAGGCGTAGATTCCCTGTTTGCGCATCTCTTCATCTTCGATCTTCTCCTGTATGAGTGCGTTGACGGCATCCTCTTTGGAGATTTTGGCACGTTTGCTGAGCTGATCGATCTCGTAGAGTGTGATCGGCTCTCCGTCTACAGTCATCGCAATCGCCCCGATCGTACGGGCCCAGAGCGATGTCGAGATCAGCAGAAATGCCAGAAAATATTTTATCATAGTTAAAAATCCTTGCATTTTTCAATAATAGAAGATTATAGCACATTATGCTAAAATTGCTCCAAAAAAAAGGGATGTCATGATCACGACCAGATTTGCGCCGAGCCCAACCGGATACCTCCATATCGGGGGGCTTCGCACAGCGCTCTACAGCTATTTGTGGGCGCGCAAAAACAGCGGCAGATTTCTGCTGCGCATAGAGGATACTGACCTCAAAAGAAACTCCAAAGAGGCTGCCGAAGCGATCGAAGCTGCATTTAAATGGGTGGGACTTTCGCATGACGATGAGGTAGTTTATCAGTCAGAACGATTTGACCTCTACAAAAAATATATTCAGAAACTCCTCGATGAGGGCAAAGCCTATTACTGCTACATGAGTCGTGAAGAGCTCGATGCACTCAGAGCCGAGCAGCAGGCGCGCAAAGAGCGTCCCCGGTATGACGGGCGCTATCGTGATTTTCAGGGAACGCCGCCCGAAGGGATCTCACCGGTCGTGCGGATCAAAGCGCCTACCAGCGGGCTAATCGAGTTCGAAGACGGCATCAAGGGAAAGATGAGTTTCAAAGCCGAAGATATCCTCGATGACTTCATCATCGCGCGTGCGGACGGGACACCCACCTACAACTTCGTCGTCGCGATCGACGATGCGCTGATGGGCATTACCGACATAATACGTGGAGACGACCACCTCTCCAATACCCCCAAACAGATTGTCGTTTACAAGGCGCTCGGTTTCGATATTCCAAAATTCTACCATGTGCCGATGATCCTCAATCCAAATGGCAAGAAACTCTCCAAAAGAGACGGTGCGATGGATGTCATGGAGTACAAGCGTATGGGGTATATGCCCGAAGCGCTACTCAACTTTCTGGTGCGTCTGGGGTGGAGCCACGGCGATCAGGAGATCTTCTCGTTTCAGGAGATGCTCGAGCTTTTCGATCCGCACGACATCAACAAATCTGCCTCCGCCTACAATGCCGAAAAACTGCTCTGGCTCAACGCCCACTATATCAAAAATGCCTCCTATGAGCGACTGCTGCAGGAGTTGAAAAACTTCGACGTCCATATCTACGATCATGACAAAAAAGAGATACTCATCGACGCACTCAGAGAACGGGCAAAGACACTGGTTGAGCTGGCGGATATGGCCAGAGCCATCATCTACCCACCTGAAAAGTACGATGAAAAAGCGGTCAAAAAGTTCATCAACGACGAAGCACTGGAGATACTGACACGCTATGCAGCTTATCTGAAGATCTCCGAAAACCCGCTCCATCTGCCAGTCGATTTCGAGGAGGTGACCAAAGCCTTCATGAAAGAGCATGATCTGAAGATGAAGCAGATCGCCCAGCCGATTCGCATTGCAATGGTGGGAAGTGCAGTGAGCCCCTCGGTATATGATGTGCTTAGTATCGTCGGAAGAGATGAGGTGATTGCAAGAATCGAGAAACTGATTAAAACTTTAAAAAAGGACTGATGAATGGAAGACTTTAAAGAGGAGACGCTCAAATACCACGAAGGTGGCAAAATCGGCACACTGCTGACCAAGCCGTGCAATACACAAAAAGAGCTCTCGATGGCTTATACACCGGGTGTGGCATACCCATGTCTGGAGATCGAAAAAGATCCAGGTCTGGCGTACAAATATACTGCCAAAGGCAACCTCGTCGCAGTTATTACCAACGGTACAGCGGTACTGGGTCTGGGTGATATAGGTGCACTGGCGGGAAAACCGGTCATGGAAGGGAAGGCTGTCCTCTTCAAAACTTTCGGTAAAGTCGATGCCGTCGATGTTGAGCTGGATGCACACGATATCGATGAGATTGTCGATATCTGCGCGGCTATCAGCCCCACATACGGTGGGATCAATCTCGAAGATATCAAGGCGCCCGAATGTTTCGAGATAGAGAAAAAGCTGCAGGAGCGTGTCGATATTCCCGTCTTTCATGACGACCAGCACGGTACGGCGATCATCACCGCGGCAGGATTGCTCAACGCACTTGAACTGGCAGGTAAAAAGATCGATGAGATCAAGATCGTCATCATCGGTGCGGGCGCGGCGGGGATTGCGAGTGCGAAGATGTACCGAAATCTCGGTGCCAAACATATCGTACTGGTCGACTCCAAAGGGGTGATCAACACAAAACGGCAGGATCTGAACAAATACAAAGCCGAATTTGCAGTAGAAACCGATGATGAGACTCTCGAAGATGCGCTCAAAGGTGCGGACATGATGCTCGGTCTCAGCGGGCCCAACATCGTCTCACAGGAGATGGTCAAGACGATGGCCAAAGATGCGATCATCTTCGCATGTGCCAATCCGACTCCGGAGATTACACCCGACAAAGTGCATGAGGTGCGCCCCGACATCATCACCGGAACAGGCCGAAGCGACTATCCCAACCAGGTCAACAACGTACTCGGTTTCCCCTCTATTTTTCGCGGCGCACTCGATGTCAAAGCCAAAAAGATCACCGAAAACATGAAGATCGCTGCTGCCAAAGCGCTGGCCGAACTGGCCAAAGAGCCGGTACCCTACTACGTCAAAGCGGCCTACAACAATCCCGATCTCGAATATGGCAAAAACCACATCATCCCGACACCTTTCAGCAAGGAGGTAATGGTTTGGGTCGCTTCCGCCGTTGCCAAAGCGGCCTATGAAGACGGTGTGACGGAGATACAGCACTGTGATGTGGAAGCATACCGGGAGCGTCTGCGCAAACTTGCCTATATTGACGAAAATGAAGATACCAGTCTGGAACATTGACGACAAATCTTTTTGATCTCTCAAAACTCCCTGAAACCGGGGAGTTTGCGGAGGAGATCCTCCGCTATCACAATATCGCGATCAAACGTATCATAAGCTCCGACCGTCTGGAGACGAACACCTTTGTGCAGGAAGAGGCCGAATGGGTCATGCTGCTGGAGGGAGAGGCGGAGCTTGTGATGGGGGATTTATGTTATAATCTCACCAAAGGGGAGTCTCTCTTCATCCCTCCCCGTACTAAACATACGATCAGACACGTCAAAGTCGGTACGATCTGGCTTGCCATACATATCTACGACAAGGAGAGCAGATGAGTATACAACTCTTCATTACAGGCGGTACGATCGCCAAATATTACGACGAAATCAACGGAAAACTGGAGTTCGACCCCGATCACATGACCAAACTTCTTGAAGAGGCCCGCTGTACCGCAGATATCCGTTCCGAGACACTCATGCTCAAAGACTCGCTTGATATGGACGATGTCGACAGAGAGATCATCTACCAGTCATGCGTGACGACGGAGGCGGACAAAATCCTCATCACCCACGGTACCGATACGATGGTAGAGACAGCCGGTCGCCTCTCCGAGATTACAGAGAAGACGATCGTCCTTACTGGGGCGATGATCCCCTACGCGTTTAAAAACAGCGATGCCCTCTTCAACGTCGGTACGGCACTGGGTGCGCTCGCGTCGATGCCCCACGGTGTCTATCTGGCCATGAACGGTCATGTATTTATCTACAACAACGTCTACAAAGACAAAGAGCGCGGCGAATTTTGCGCCCTGAGTTAACTGTAAAATTTTTTTTGCTAGTATCGTCTGAAAGCATTTAAAGGAACGTTTCATGAAATGGAAAAACAGACGCCAGAGCGACAATGTAGAGGATAGGCGTGCATCGTCGGGAGGCGGCGGACGCGGTTTTCGCATGCCCTCTCTTCAGACACTTTTTTTTATCTATCCTCTGATCAAACCGCTGCTGCGCAGCAAGATCGGCATCCTGGTGCTGGTACTGGGTGCGATCGCCTATTTCAGTGGCTTCAACCCGCTTTCACTGGTCGGCGGCGGTGCACACAAAGCCCCTGCTTCCAAAGAGGCGAAGCTCAAGGATGACGAAGAGGCGGCGTTCATGAAGACGGTACTGGCCGACACCGAAGATGTCTGGTCCGCGATTTTCAGGCAGGCCGGTTACAAATATCAGCCACCCAAAATGGTACTCTATCGCGGCAGTACACGCAGTGGTTGCGGATATGCGCAGGCACAGATGGGGCCCTTCTACTGCCCTAACGATCAGAAGATCTATGTCGATCTGGGCTTCTTCGATGAACTGAGGCAGCGCTTCGGTGCTACCGGAGACTTCGCACAGGCCTACGTGCTCGCACATGAAGTAGGGCACCATATTCAGAACCTTCAGGGAACGCTGCAGAAGGTGGAGATGGCCAAACAGCGAAGTTACGGCGAGAAGGGGCAAAACGCCCTACAGGTCAGAGTGGAGCTGCAGGCAGACTGCTATGCGGGTGTCTGGGCACACCATGCCGAAAAGATGAAAGGGATTCTGGAGCGAGGGGATATCGACGAGGCCCTTGGTGCCGCGAGTGCGATCGGAGACGATCAAATACAGAAAAAGACGACCGGATACGTCATACCCGACAGCTTTACCCACGGCTCTTCCAAGCAGCGCATGGAGTGGTTCTATCGTGGGCTCAAAACAGGCGATCTTCGCAGTTGTAACACTTTCAAATAGTTCTCTCTTCTTTTACAAGGGGGCATTCCGGTGCCCTCTTCTCCAGGTTTAATTATATAAACTCAGCATATTTTAAAATTTTCCCTCTCAAAAAGTAGTATCATGTAATATAAACATTATCTCAAGGAGGAAAAGATGGCAAAAGAGATCAAAGAGATCGTCGAAAAGTCCAAAAAAGCGATTGATGAACTGCAGGAGAAGATCGAAGAGGTCAGTGATGAGCTGAGTGACGAAGCCAAAGAGCTCTGGAGCGATCTGAAGAAAAACTTTTCGGGAATCGGTGAAAAGCTGCAGGAGGTGGTTTCAGGAGAGGAGAAAGAGACACTCAAAGCCGATCTGAACGTTATCGAAGCCAAAGAGAAGCTCGCCAAAGTGAAAGAGAGCGCCGAAGAGTTTACCAAAAAGGTGGCGCAGAAAGCGCAGGAGGAGCTCGATGTCGCTGCACTGCGTGCACATCTCGCAAAAGAGGAGGCCGAAGATTTTTGGGAAGAGAAGCGTAAAGAGCTCTCCAGAGAGTATCAGGAAAAAGAGTACGAAGTGAAAAAGCTGGCCAAAGAGGCGGCGGAAGAGGTCGAATCCTTCTTCGAAAACCTGGTCAAAACATTCACCTCAGAAAAAAAGGCGTAACCGTACAGACCCGCACCTGAACGGGGTGCGGATCAATACTTTTTGGGCTCTGTGTAAGAGTTCTGATCAAATACACTGTAAACGGTCGATCCGTCGCTGTTTTGGCGGATTGCCAGTATCTGTCCCCAGCCCTCGGCATAGTAGCGGTCGATCTTCGTACCGTCGATCGTGCCGCAGTAGACATGCAGCACGCTGCCGTAGTGGCCATTGGGATCGGCCTGGACCGGTATGTAACCATCTTCCATATCGAAGTCGTTAATATGCTTCCTGATCACACATGCGCCGTTTTCATTGCGCAGCAGATCGCCTCCCACTTGAAGGTATCTGGGGTACTGTTCACGGGCGGATACGACCTGATTGGCATCGTAGTAGGTGACACTGATGCGGTTATCGTCGACCAGATAGCTCTCGACTTTGACCCAGTCGGGTTCTATACCTTCGAAGACAGTGACGATCGGACGGTTCAGGTCGTCTTTGTCCCCTTCGAGATAGCGGTGAATCTCATCCCTCTGCTGAGTAAAATAGCCGTTGACATCCTGATAGGTGACATGAAACGTTTTGGAGACGGATCGGCTTTCCAGTGTCTTGACCGGCAGAAGATAACCTGAGAGATCGTAAGAGAGCCCGGTCGGGATGCCCGGAGGCGGGATGACACTCTGTTGCTGTTGGCTGTAACCGTTGTTATCGGCAGGCTGTGTGGTGCCGTCGGTCGTACATCCGGCAAGTATTGCCACCGTTGCAAGTGATGAGAGCAGTAAGAGGGGCTTTTGCATGCTGAACCTTTTATAAAAATTTGAACAGATTATAGCACCAAATCGTGAAAAAATCAGCCTGCAAAAGCCATCGCATAGAGGATCCAGCCGGTGATCGTCGTCATCACCAGATCCGCATAGACGATATAGCCGTACTTTTTATGCGGGAAGCGAAAATGGATCGGATATCTTCTGGCGGAGATGATGATCAGCCAAAGCCAGAGCAGGGTGGCTGATACGGCAAAAATGAGATGGATGACAAAAACCGTTGTCAGTGTGTCGGTTCCGTAGTATTGACTCTGCTCGATTACCTCTTTGAGTCCTCCGTAACGAATGTCGACCTCCAGGGCGATTACCAGTAGATTGACCACGGTAAAGAGGATGATCTGGGACCATTTGTGCAGATCGTATCGCTCTTTTCTGGCGAAGTGAATCACAATAAAAAGCAGAAAAGGAAGAGCAGCCGAAGCGATCATGACGGTATCGACGATGATATCTCCGCGTGTTCCCAGAAAACCCTGCATCTACTTAATCCCTTGTATTAATTAAATTGTTTTAATTATAACAAAAGTTACTGTAATATAGTTGATTATGACAATTTTAAATGGTTATATCGACATCCAGCTCCCGTATGCAGAGAGTCTCAAAGGGCGGCGTGCGATCCTGAATGCGATCAAAGAGAAGCTCAAAAAGTTCAATCTTTCCCAACTCGATCTCAGCGGTGAATACCCCAAAGAGGCGACGATCGCGATCATCTTTCTCGCTCCAGACAGCGTCAAAGCCGAGCAACAGATCGCAAAGATCGAAAGTGTGCTCGAGAGTGCCTTTCCCGAAACGGAGTTTGAAATAAGTTACGAGATGAGTTAACTGTTTTCGCTGAAGTGGAGTTTGAGCCCCTCTTCACTCATGACGAAGCCGCTGATGAAGATCTTGCCCTCATGCACCTTTTTGTGGTGCTCTTTGCAGAGCGGGATGAGGTTGTAGCGGTGGTTTTGGTGAAAGTGGTCGATGTTGCCCTCTTCGTCCGCGAACATCTGTGCCTTGATATGGTGCACATCTTCGACCGGTTTGTTACACAGAGCGCATTTGGTCAGGAACATGCTCTTGTTGTATTTGCTCCGTTTTTGCTTTTTGAGCAGCTCCAGTTCGCTGTAGCTGCCGCTCATCTTCTTGCGCAGATCGTACGCCTGTTTGATGAAGGTAGTGTCCATATGGAGCGATTTGGCGAACTCCAGCCCGTAGAGTGAGCTGCCGCTGCCTGTTTCGAGTTTGCGGTTGTAGAGCAGTTTGTCGTTGACTTCGTTGTACTGCACACCAAGATGCAAAGAGATGACGGCCCGCAGCTTTTTGATCTCTTCGAGTGTGGTGAGCTGGTGCAGGTGGGTGGCGAAGATGAAAAAGGCTCCCAGTT
>JALWPY010000006.1:0-1663 GCA_026994915.1 Campylobacterales bacterium | reverse complement strand
GCATGACGGCACTCGCCACGATCGCCAGTGCCGACTCCGTTTCGGTACCGTGGCAGATCTCATCACCCAGAATGAGGCTATACTTGTTGGCGCGGTTGAAGATATTTTTGAGCTCCAGCATCTCGACGGCAAAGGTCGAAAGCCCTTTGTAGAGGTTGTCTTTGGAGACGATACGGGTAAAGAGCTTGTCGAACATGGTGAAGCGCAGTTGCGCCGCCGGAACGAAAAAGCCCGCCTGCGCCATGATGACGGCGATACCCACACTCTTCATGAGTGACGATTTACCGCTGGAGTTGATACCGTAGAGCAGGATACCGCGTACCTCCTCCTCCGGTGCCGTCTGGAGGGTGATATGGTCTGCGGCAGAAGCGCTCCTCTTTTTGCCCAGAAAGAGGTCGTTGGGAACATAGATGCCGTTCTCTTCCCGCGACTCGATGATCGGATGGCGCAGGCCGATCGCTTCGAAGAAGGGGGTGTCGCCCTTTTCCAGCAGCTCTGGTCTGGTGTAGCGGTAGAGCCGGGCACACCTGGCGTTGCTGATGGCGACGTCGAGTACACCGATGTGGGAGATGATCTGCTCCATCAGCAGCGCATAGCGCGTTTCGATCTCTTCGAGACTCTCGTCATAGCGCTTTTTGACCAAGGCGATCATCTTGACCTGATTGGCGATATAGGCGGAGGAGATCTCTTCGAAGAGTGTCGAGGTGATCTTCACCGAATTTTTGAGTTTTTTGATCGTGAAATCTTTGAAAAAGTAGTGGTTGTCGCTGATGGTGATGAAGCTCTTGTGCAACTCCTCCTCGATCATGGCGTAGCGGTTTTTGGTCATGGTGATGAAGTACCCCTCGCTCTCGAGATAGCTGACGGTGGCATACTCGTTCCCGGTGGTACCGAAGAGGGTATTGATGTGTCTGGCGATGGTTTCGACCTTGTAGAGCTGCATCTTCTGCTCATGCACGAGGGCATCGATGGCGGGGTAGATCCCCTCGTAGAAGAAGTTTTCGGTGATCTGGTTTTTGGAGACTCTGGCGCAGAGGTCCAGATCGAAGGTGTGGGAGAGGTGGTGCAGAAAATCCGCGGCTTCGTCGACCATCTTCTTCTCCACTTCTATCCCCCCTTTCTGCTCTTCGCGCAGGATCGCCAGTACCGATTCGAGCGAGGTGAAGAGATAGCTGAGCTCGAAAGGGTGGAGTTTACGGAGTTTGATACGCCGCAAAATCCGCTCCAGATCGTAGATCTGTTTGAGAAGGTTTTCGAACACCTGGTAGTTTTCGAGCAGCTTCTCGGTCAGGTCGAAACGTTCGTTGAGGAGTTTGAGATCGCAGACGGGGTTGAGGAGCCGCTCTTTGAGTACCCGTTTGCCGATGGCGGTGGAGGTCTGGTCTATGAGCGAAAGGAGGGTCTTTTCACTGCTGTTTCGGGAGATGATCCCCAGCTGCTCCAGCGCGTTGTTGCCCAGATAGACGAAACGATCGGCGGTGAGAAAGCGGGGTTTGTACATCTTCTCGATGAGAGAAGGGTCATGCTCGATGATAAAATCGCACAGCAGGGCCAGCGACTCACTCGCGTAGGGATAGCGCTCCAGATCGAGATATTCGATAGGCGAGAGAAAGGAGCGGATATGGTAGATTCGGGCGAAGAGCTCGTTCTGGTAGGCGATTTT
>JALWPY010000005.1 GCA_026994915.1 Campylobacterales bacterium | reverse complement strand
TAAAAGTTAAGTAAAGTGAAAAAAGTTCGTTTAAAGTAAATATTTTCATTTTTGTTCCTTGAAAGATATTACAAAGAAAAAATTAAAAATTTTTTACATAATTATTGGTTGCGGAGGATGGATTTGAACCACCGACCTTCGGGTTATGAGCCCGACGAGCTGCCTGACTGCTCTACTCCGCGATATATAAGAAAGTGGATGGGGTAGAGGGACTCGAACCCCCAGTACACTGGACCAAAACCAGATGCCTTACCATTTGGCCATACCCCAATCGTTTTGAGTATCTCTCAAATTGGAGTGTGATTATAATCATTTTTTTCTTATTTGTCAAGGGTTTTTGGAAAAATCTTGTATAATCTGGAAAAAAACTGGAGGGCCTATGCCTATCAACCGTGTCAGAGAAGCGATCGAAGAGATCAAAAAAGGAAACATCGTCATCATGATCGATGATGAAGATCGGGAAAATGAGGGAGATCTGGTCTATGCCGCGACATTTTCCACACCTCAGAAAGTCAACTTTCTCGCCAGTGAAGCCAAAGGGCTCATCTGTGTCGCACTCGAAAAAGAGATTGCCGACAGACTTGATCTCGTACCTATGGTAGAGAAAAACGACTCTTCTTATGAAACTGCCTTTACCGTTTCGGTCGATGCCAAAGCATGTGAGACAGGAATCTCTGCAGCGGAGCGGGATATGACGATCAAACTGCTGGCAGACTACAATACCAAACCGACCGACCTCGTACGTCCCGGGCATATCTTTCCACTTATCGCCAAAGATGGAGGGACTCTGGTACGCACCGGACATACTGAAGGATCGGTCGATCTCTGCAAGATGGCCGGTATCGCCGAGGCGGCGGTCATCTGTGAGATCATGAAAGAAGACGGCACGATGGCGCGCCGCGATGACCTGGAGCTTTTTGCCAAAAAACACAATCTCAAAATCGTCTATATCTCCGATATCGTCGAGTATCGCATGGAGCATGAATCTCTCATCAAGG
The DNA here is from genome assembly GCA_026994915.1 of Campylobacterales bacterium. Taxonomy (GTDB): domain Bacteria; phylum Campylobacterota; class Campylobacteria; order Campylobacterales; family QNZT01; genus QNZT01. Next base: position 8,542 of record JALWPY010000005.1, on the reverse strand, counting down.
TTGTTGCCGAATCTAATACGGAGTTTATGAATATCCCCGCACGACGTGTCGATTTTGTCGATCACAATGACAACCATCATGTCGCTTTTGTCTTTAAAAAAGAGAATCAATCGCTGCAAAACGTCCGTTTCCACAATATAGGCACGGATCTGGAACTCTTCACGAAGTATCGCTATGACAGCATCATCAAAAGTGTGGAGATTCTGAAAAATGAAGGCGGTGCATTGATCTTTCTGGAAAAAGCGACCAATGAAAACCCCTATATGAAAGAGTACGGCATCGGGGCGCAGATATTGCGTTATCTGGGATTCAGTGATATCAAACTACTTGTAACACAGCGAAAAAGAGAGTTTGTCGGTATCAGCGGTTTTGGACTCAATATCGCGGAAGAGAGAGAATTGTAAGATTGTATACAGAGAGTTTTTTCAACTCTCTGTGTGCATTACGCTACCGAAGTGCTGTTTTCTGCCCTTCCAAGTGCATGTTTGAGATTTCTGATTTTGGTGGCATATTTTTTCATCTCTTCTTCGATCAAAGACTCTTCAAAGTCATTGTCCACCCACTTCAGCTCACTCTTTTTATCTTTGTACTTCTGCATACAGGCCTCAAGTTCACGTTCATACAGCTCTTTTTTTGCGGGATCAATTATTAAACTGTTTTTATTCATACACACAACTCCTCTATATTTACACTTTTGCCACGAATATGCACTTTAGCATACTCTACAATCTTACCGTGAAATCGTGAATAAATTGTGGAAATTGGTAACGTCTCGCCATAGAGTTGCGTCACTTTCGGAAGGTTTGCTTCTATGCCGTACTGCAACCACTCCTGTATCTCGCCATAGCTCTCAAAGCCGTAACCAAGGGCTTCGAGCAGCCTCTGCGTGTAACTGTCCACCACCATGATCTCCCGTCCGCATGCGTAGTTGAGAATCGCGTCGGCACTCTCCTCTCCAACCCCTTTCTGCGCCAGCAGCCACGCACGCGTCACCCCCTCCTGAAACGATTCAAAATCTCCGAAATCTTCGATAATATTGCGGCAAAGAAGCTTCAGTCGTTTGGCTTTGGTATTGTAAAAACCGCTCGGTTTGACCAGTGTCTGAAGCTGCTTGATGTCGGCATCCGCCAGTGCATGCAGCTCAAGCAGGCCGGCATCTTCGAGATTTTGCAGTGACTTCTCCACCTTTTCCCATTTGGTCTGCTGCGTCAAAATCGCACCGACCACCACCCGAAACGTCATGCTCTCGGGCCACCAATTGGGATCTCTCTCGTCGGCCCTGAAACCGAGTGCTTTGAGCCTCTGTAAAAGCTCGAAACTGTCACTGATACACATGGCTACACCTCCCTGAACGCGTGTTGTACCACTTCCACTTCACGCTCGTCATACGCTTTGATCTTGTACGCTTCGACGCACCTGCCCTCCTCGATCTCGAAAAGCACCCCCTGTAAAATCCGCTTACAGTGGTTGGGAACGTCAAACTTCCCGCCAAATCCCGTCAGAAAACGCTCCAGAGGCTCTTTGACATCCATGCCGATCACATTGTCGCGACATCCCGTCAGCCCCACATCGGTCACATAGAAAGTCCCTTCGTCGATCGTCAGATCGTCGGTACCCACATGCGTGTGCGATCCGCAGATAGCGCTTACTTTCCCTTTGAGCATCGCCATGAGTGCCCGTTTCTCACTGGTCGCTTCGGCATGAAAATCGATGAAGATATTGTTATATCCTTTATCCCTGAGCCGGGAGACCTCTTCGACGATCATCGTGAACGGGTTGTCGACCATCGGCATCGTATAGTGGCCCATCAGATTGATCACGACCAGCTTCTCCTCTCCCGCCTCGAGTATCCCGATCCCGGTGCCGGGCGCCGCTTTGGGGTAATTGAGCGGCCGCAGTACCCGCCCCTCCTCCAGAAACGGGATGATATCTTTCTTGTCCCAGCTGTGATTGCCGCCCGTGAAAAGATCGACACCGGCGTTGAAGAGCTCTTTGGCGTTCTTCTGTGTCATGCCGAATCCGTGGCTCACATTTTCACCGTTTGCGATGATCAGATCGGGTTGGTACTTCTCCTGAATGGTGCGCATGTGATACTTGAGCATGGTGCGTCCGGGTTTGCCGACGATATCGGCGATGTAGAGTATTTTCAAACGACTTCCTTTGGGCTTTTTCGGGCTAAAATGAAACTATTTGAAGTCCGTACGGGACGGTCCTCCGGTGTTTCTAAATTTTTGGGATTATATCACTTTTATGAGCGAAAACAAATAATCACTCTACTATAATATTCAGATTTACGTAAAAGGCCTTGAAACGATGAAAGATCAGACCAAACTCCTCCATGTCGGATACGAAAAAGATACGCAACGTACGATGGAAGTACCCATCTACCAGAGTACTGCCTATGAGTTCAGAGACGCCGAACATGCCGCCAACCTCTTCGCACTCAAGGAGCTGGGCAACATCTACACCAGACTCATGAATCCCACGACCGATGTCTTCGAGAAACGTTTCGCCGCACTCGAAGGAGGCGCCGCGGCGATCGCCACCTCCAGCGGTATGGCCGCCATCTTCAACACAATCGCCAACGTCGCAGAAGCGGGAGACAACATCGTCTGTGCCAGTAAACTCTACGGCGGTACCGTCACCCTCACCGGACACACGATCAAACGTTTCGGTATCGAAGCGCGCTACTTCGACGTGCACAATCCGCAGGAGCTCGAAGATCTGATCGATGCAAAGACCAAACTGATCCTTTTCGAGAGCATCACCAACCCCAGTATCGACGTACCCGATTTCGACGGTATCGTCGCCATCGCCAACAGGCACGGCATCCTCACCGCGGTCGACAACACCGTCGCCACGCCGATCCACTGCAAACCCTTCGAACTGGGCTGCGACCTGAGCCTCCACTCCACCAGCAAGTACACTACCGGACAGGGGCTGGCGATCGGTGGAATCATCGTAGAGCGCGAAAACCTCGTCGAAAAAATCAAGGGGAACCCGCGCTACGCCCACTTCAACGAACCTGACGCCAGTTACCACGGTCTCGTCTACACCGACGTACCGCTGCCACCATTCACCCTGCGCACACGCCTCGCACTGCTGCGCGATCTGGGTGCCGCGCCCAGCCCATTCAACAGCTGGCTCTTTATCCAGGGGCTGGAGCATCTGCCCCTTCGTATGAAACAGCACAGCCAGAGTGCACTGGAGATCGCCGAGTTTCTCGAAAAGCACCCGCGGGTCAAAAAGGTCAACTACCCCGGTCTCAAAAGCGATATCAACTACCCCTATGCACAAAAGTACATCAAGGGTGGCTGCAGCGGGCTTTTGAGTTTTGAAGTAGACAGCTATGACGAGGCGCTGAAGATTCTCGACAAAACCGAACTCTTCTCTCTCGTCGTCAACATCGGCGACAGCAAGTCGATCATCACCCATCCTGCCAGTACGACCCATCAGCAACTGAGTCATGAAGAGTTACAGGCCGCCGGTGTCGGTAAAGGGCTCATACGCCTGAGTATCGGGCTGGAGGACACCTCAGATCTGATCGCGGATCTGTCACAGGCACTAGAGGGCTAATTGAAAGTCACGACCCGAACCGAACACTTTACCAATCCGCTCTATCTCGAAAGCGGACGTATTCTCGAACCCTACGATTTGACGTACGAAAGTTACGGAGAACTCAACGAGGAGAAAAGTAACGTTGTCGTAGTCTGTCACGCCCTGACCGGAAGTCACCACGCCGCGGGCACCTACGAAGGCGACATCAAGCCGGGCTGGTGGGACGGCATGATCGGCGATGGCAAACCGATCGACACAACAAAATATTACGTCATCTGCGTCAATGTCATCGGCAGCTGTTTCGGCAGTACCGGGCCTATGTCACCGATGTACCCTTCCGACGAACCCTACCGGCTCAAATTTCCCGTCATCACGATCAGCGACATGGTCAAGGCGCAGCGCATTCTCTTCGACCGCATCGGTATCCATCAAGCGCATGCGGTTATCGGCGGTTCCATGGGCGGCATGCAGGCGCTCTGCTTCGCCATAGAGCATCCCAATTTTGCCAGAAAGCACATCATTCTCGCCAGCACCTACGCCACACAGCCATGGGCGATCGCTTTCAACAAAGTCGCCAGAGAGGCGGTCATACAGGACCCTGCTTTCGAAGAGGGCTTCTACGACCCGCAGAAGATCCGGGAGAACGGTTTTCCCGGCTTTGCAACCGGACGCATGTGCGGGCATATCAGCTATCTGAGTCCATGGTCGATGCAGCAGAAGTTCGGCAGGGAGTATGTCGAGACAGACGGCCTCTATGAACTTTTCGGAAAGTTTCAGGTCGAACGCTATCTCGACTACAACGGGATGAATTTCGTGCAGTGGTTCGACCCCCTCAGCTTTCTTTATATTACCAAAGCGATCAATATCTTTGATGCGACGCGCAACTACGACTCCCTCGAAGACTCACTCGGACGCATCAAATCAGAGATCTATCTATACGCATTTAAAAGCGACCTGCTCTTTCTGCCTGAAGAGATGAAACAGATCGAAAAGACACTGCACAACATCGATAAAGGAGATCTCGTCACCTATCACGAAATCGACAGCGACTACGGCCACGACGCCTTTTTGGTAGAACTGGACAAATTTTCACACCATATCACAGAGGCACTACAGGAGTAAACCATGCAAGAAGAGAGAGCAAAACAGGACGAACAGAGTTTTGAGCAGAAGATTGCCCATGCGAAAGAGATTCTCGAGAAACTGATGGATCCGGAGATCACACTCAGCCAAAGCGTCACTTACTACAAAGAGGGCATACGGGAGCTTCAGGAAGCCACCAGACTGCTGGAAAATGCCAAACTCGAGTTTGAAACCTATACCAAAGATGAGAAGGAGCAGACATGAGAGTCGCCGCACTGCAACTGTCCACCCTCCCGCTTAGCAACAGCAAGCTCGATCGGTACCTGCGTACATGCAGCCAGAAAGGTGTGCGTGTCGTCGTACTCGCCGAATATGTCCTCAACACTTTTTTCAAAGAGCTTCAAAATATGGCACGCCCTATGATCGCCGAGCAGAGCCGCCACAAGATCGAAGCCCTCTCACACTATGCGAATCTCTACAATCTGATCATCGTCGCACCCATTATACTCGTCGAAGAGGGCAAGATCTACAAAGCACTGGGTAAATTCACCCCCGAAGGTGCAGAGTTTGTCAACCAAAACTTTCTGATCAATTATCCACACTGGAACGAAGATGCCTTTTTTGACAATGCAAAAAGCGATACGATCTCCTTTATCCAGTTCGACTACCATGGCATCACCTACGCTGCGATCAACGGCTTCGATATCCACTTCGACCAGGTCTGGATCGAGATGGTCAAAAAAGGGGTCGAAGTGGTGCTCGTTCCCTCTGTATCGACTTTCGGATCCAACCAGCGGTGGAATGAGATCCTCAAATCCAGAGCACTGCTCAACAGTACTTATATCCTGCGGGTCAATCGCGTCGGGACCTACAACGATGACGAGAGCCTCTGGAAATTTTACGGTGAAACCTACCTCATCAATCCCTTCGGTGAGATCGAAAAATCACTCAACTCCAAAGAGGAGCTTCTGATCATCAACATCAACAAAGAGGAAGTCAACGAAGCCAAAGAGACCTGGAAGTTTCAGGAACAACTGCGCATCCGGGAAATCATATGAACGATTACTTCCATCGCCAAATCCAGCTCTGGGGAGAAGAGAGACAACAGTCGCTCCAGACCAAAGAGATCGCGATCATCGGGTGTGGCGGCCTGGGATGCTCACTGGGCATCGCACTCGGAGGTACAGGCATCGGTACAATCCATCTGGTCGACTTCGACAGAGTGGAAGTACACAACATCCACCGCCAGATCGCCTTCACCAAAGAAGATACCGGAAAATACAAATGCGAAGCACTGGCCAGAGTGATCACATCCCGGTGCGACTTTGTCAATGCCAAACCCTTTGTCGGCGATTTCGACGCCTTTTGCGAGGAAGGCATCGTTCCCGACCTCATCATCGATGCAACCGACAATCTCCCGGTCCGTGCACAAATAGATAAACATGCCAAAGCGATCCAAAGACCCTGGCTCTACGGATCGGTCGAAGCGTGGAATGGACAGGTCTGCTTTTTTGAAGAGAGCGATTTCAGTGCTTTCAGCATCAGTAACAAAGCCCCTGCAGGAATCGCAGCACCCATCGTCATGCATATCGCTTCGCTCCAGGCCAATCTGGCACTGCGCTATCTGGCTGGACTGGAAATCCGAAAAGATCTGCTCTATTACCTCTATTTCGACACGCATGGAGAGCTGATCACACAGAAATTTCAGATGCCTGTCAGCTGAAAGGAGAAGTCATGGAATGTGAAGAGAGTAAAACAGAGAAACTCAAAGAGATTGAAAAACTGCTCAACAGTTATGGGGGTGAATTGGAAATCGCTCCCTACGTATTGCAATATCTCACTAATGAAGAGCTCGATGCGATCATCATAGGACTCTTAAAACAGCAAAGCAATGTTATTGAAGAAAATCATGCCTGGTTGCAGCAGTTTAAAAAAAAGATGGATGAGGGGAAGTGAGAGTCCCCTGTCAACCAGGAAACTCTGCGTGTATATGTATATGAAACAGAGCGGGGAAAATCCCCGATTCTCTTAGTAGTTGATTGTCGCTGTGATGAACTTCAACTTACAGTTACTGATTTTTGAGAATGTATTACAACCACATTTTGCATAGTTTTTATATCCTACAAGTACTTGCTCTTCGATTGACTCATAGACAGTTTTACATTTTGTCACAAAACATCTCTTAGAGACAATGATACCGCCTGTAGTACAAGCATCAACACCGCTCTGTTTGTAATCTACTTTGCTTTTTTGCTGCTCTTCCCAGCACTCTTTGTGAGGGATTTTTTTGATCACTGTTTTGTAGATTGGCTCACATTTGATGACAGGAAAATCACACTTGACAGAACCCGCCTGTAAACTTACTGCGATACCTAAACCTGCTACTACTGCTAAAACTTTGTTCATCTGAACTCCTTTTGTAATTTGATTTTTTACACTGTAAGTATAGGTCATAAATTGTCTTGAGTCAATTAATATATTTTTTTATTCATATTTAATATTATGGAGTATACATATAATTATTTGTAGTTATTGAAAAATAATGTATTTTAACCTTAAATTTCTACATAAATTTCTTCATTTTCTTGTAAGTTTGAGTTTACTTATCAAATTATTTGAATTTGTTAGGAGCGATTTCTTTGAAAAAGAGTGTGTAAAAATGGAATAATTGTGATTTTAGTATAATTCTTAAGCGGTTTCTAAGCAAAAACAAGGCAATCAAAAACCATTTTTACACTATTTCTTTAAATTAATGACTAATTCGGCTTGTCTTGAACAGCAACTTTCTGAGATTTTGAATGAAAATAGCGCTTGATGTCACTTTTGAGTTCCGGCATCATTTTGAGTCCGACATATCCCTGCAGTATCTCTCCATCTTTGATATAGAGTATCGCAGGTACCTGAGGTGTACCGTACATGTCGACGACATCCGGTGCCTTGTCGATATCCACCTGATAGATCTTCACCTTCTCTTTTTTGCGATTGATCTTCTGAAGGTTCTTCTTCATCTCTTTACAGGGACCACACCATGTCCCATAAAACTCGACAATCACATTTCCTTTTGCTGTCTTTTTATTGAACTCTTTCAAGTTTTTAATATGATCGAATCCCAAAAGAGTACCGGAAAGTAAACATATCCCTACTCCAGCCATCAAATAGCGCTTCATTTCAACTCCTTTTCTTAAATACTATATATAATAGTAGCAATATATCTGTTTTTAATCAATAGCACAGGACAATTTGAGGATACCTTTTTTTGACCTTGTTACTGAACTCTACCATTCAGGACAATTTTATGGTATAATGATCTCAGGTACAGCAGGTGATTGCTGGCTTATGCCAGAGGAAAGTCCGGGCTGCAATGAGACAAGGTTCCATCTAACGGATGGCTGGGGTAACCCAAGGGCAAGTGCAACAGAGAGAAGACTTCCGCTTCATCACGAAGCGGTAAAGGTGAAAGGGTGAGGTAAGAGCTCACCGGTACCCTGAGCAATCAGGGTAGCCAGGTAAACCCAACCTGCAGCAAGAAGCATATGGTAAATGTCTCATCATACATCGCTTCGCCAGAACTCTTTTGTAAAAAAGAGTCCAGACAAATAATCACCCAACGACAGAACCCGGCTTATCGCTGTACCTTTTTCATTTTTAGATACGATATTTGAGCAAAGCCCAAATATCTGCGCTAACGCTGTGTTTGCTTCAGCAGCAGGCTCACGCGCAGATAAACCGCGCTTAACTCTTTTTCTTTCGAGACTATCCCAAACTCATACTAATAGTGAAACTCTCCACCGGCTAACAGCCGGTGGCTTCAGTGTACGGCTGAAAGCCGGTCATTCCGCCTGAAGGCGGTTTCCCGTTCAAACTACTTTAAATTCATCATCCGGTTTTGGTGGTTCCTGAT
>JALWPY010000004.1 GCA_026994915.1 Campylobacterales bacterium | reverse complement strand
GGATTTCTGGATGATATCAAAGAGATCTTTACCTATTTTCATAGTACGAGACAGACACTCATGTTTTCGGCGACGATGCCGCCGGCGATCAAAGAACTCTCCAAAACGATCCTCTATCGTCCCGAATTTGTCACCATCACCAAAAACAATGTCACCAATACCAATATCACCCAGAATTACTATGTCGTGCGTGAAAACGAGCGAGATGACGCACTGATTCGCCTGCTGGACTTCAAAGACCCCGATAAAGCGATCGTCTTTTGCCGTACTAAAAAAGAGGTGGATCGTCTGAGCAATTTCCTCTCTTCCAAAGGGTACTCCGCCAAAGGGTTACATGGTGACATGGAGCAGCGTCAGAGAGAAGAGGTGATCAAAGCCTTCAAACGTGACCAGCTGGAGATACTGATTGCGACGGATGTTGCAGCGAGAGGACTCGATGTGAGCAACGTTACGCATGTCTTCAACTACCATATTCCATTTGATTCAGAGAGCTATGTGCACAGAATCGGAAGAACGGGCAGGGCTGGCAAAGAGGGCAAAGCGATCTCCATCGTCACACCGCATGAGTTCAACTCACTCAAAAAGATCCAGAAAAATGTCGGTTCGGAATTGCAGTCGAAAGTGATTCCTTCCATCGCGGATGTACAGATGCGCCAGCGCGGCAATATGCTGGAGAAGATCGCGGCACAGCCTGTCAGTGATATCGCAAGAGAGCTCGTGGATGAGTTGAAAAAAGAGTTCGTCGATGAAGATATCGCACTCAAACTCGCTTCGCTGATGTACAGTGCCAACGATATCGAAGGCAGTGACAAAATCGGTATGAACAGCAGCGAAATCTCACAGCTCTTTTCACGATATGAAAATGACGAAGCGCAGAAACGTGGTGGCAAAAAACGCAACCGCGGATACAACAACCGCGGACGTAACAAACGCAGACGCGACGGAGATGAGCGCGGCGGCAGAAACAAAACTTATTCAAAAAGGAGATAATCGATGGCATTTGATGCATGTGAAAACAGTGAAGCATTTGCGAATTTTGTAGAGACGTACAAACGTGGCAAAACATGGCGGGAGCCTCTGGGTTTTGGTATTGCAAGAGTCGATCGCGGACAGAAAAACAGTGAGAAGATATTGCAGGCGACCTATCCGACCATCAACTGGAAAGAGAACTACGGTTCCGCCGCGGTTTTCATGGCAGCACTCGAAGAGAGCGGTGTTACAGTCGAAAACAGTGAAAGCGAGTTCGTTAGCGAAATCTCCCGTGAGTTTATCGAAAATGCCAAAGCGCTTTTCAGACCCTATCTCGAAGAGGCGGTCGGTGAGGCCCACAAAAATGTCCAGGTGATCAAAGCGATCGACGAACTTTTCAGTTCTGAAGTGGTAGATGATACGCATGCTTTCAAAGTCGTCTTTCTCTTCGCCGATGAAGCACCGAAATCTGTCGAGAGTGTCTATCTCAAACTCTATGCACTCTCTCTGGGTAAAGCGGAACTTCGCGGTGTCAATCTCAACGGTGCTTTCGGTATCCTCGAAAATGTCGCGTGGAGCGGTAATATGCCGATCGAACTGGCATGGCTCAGAGAGAACGAAATCGCCCTGAAAGTGGACGGTATGTATCCGGAGATCACTTCCGTAGACAAATTTCCCAGATATCTCCAGCATATCATCCCCGCGGACAATACGCGAATCCTCGACACTTCCAAAGTCCGTATGGGTGCGCAGCTGCATGCGGGGACTACCGTTATGCCGGGTGCGAGTTATGTCAACTTCAATGCCGGTACGACCGGTCCCGTCATGGTCGAAGGACGCATCAGCTCCTCTGCTGTAGTCGGCAGCGGCAGTGATGTGGGTGGCGGTGCGAGTATCCTCGGTGTATTGAGTGGTACCGACGGCAACCCTATCACCATTGGGCAGAATACGCTGCTGGGTGCCAACTCTGTCACAGGTATTCCTCTGGGAGACGGATGTATCATCGATGCCGGTGTCGCGATTCTCGCTGGTACCAAAGTGATCATCGATACCGATGAATTCAAAAAGATCAAAGAGGCCAATCCCGACTGGGATGCGGAAGATACCGATGTCTTCAAGGGTGCAAAACTGGCCGGTCTCAATGGTATCCACTTCAGACAGGACAGTATCTCCGGTGAGATCAAGGCGTTTCGAAGTACCAGAGAGGTGAAACTCAACGAAGAGTTACACTAAGCGCTCTCTTATGCAGAAGCGGGCTTGTCCTGCTTCTCTTCCTCTCGCTGCGCAGTAACCTGTGTGGGTAAAGAGACAAATGGTGTTTCCAGAACAAGACTCTCGGGCATATTTTGCAGATGGACGGGAAGTGGTTTTTCGTAGGCATGGAATGTTTTGCGCCGGATCGACTCTCTCATATTCTGACGCAGCGCCTCGATCACTTTTTTTGCCGGTTTCTTTTCAGCATCGAATCCCCGGGTTGTGCCGTTGTTGAAGTAGAAGACGATCTGCTTTTTTTCATACTGTATGTAGTTGATATTGTAGTAATAAAACTCATAAATCTCTTCACATGACTCTTTTTTGGTCTTCTTCTTTCCGACAAATTTCTTCTTTTCGACTTTGACATCATCTCTGAAGATATGAAATTTTGCACATTTGGTATAGATCGTGACAGAGTTGTCGCAGAGATAGTAGAAAGAGGTCGTAAACTCCATCGGGCCCAGCTTTTTGGGATAGAAAGGGCAGGTATCGGTCTGTTTGGGAACGGAGAAACTTTTGAGATTTTTACAACTTATTTTCGCCTCTTTGATCCCTTTCTTCTGAAGCATCTTGAAAAATTTCTCTTTGTCATCGGGTGCAGAGAGGACAAAATAGCCCATCGCAAAGAGGATGAAGAGCATCGTCAGGCCCCAGATCAGGTTGATCGTTTCGGGATCGATATCGGCCATCAAGCCGATCGTCCAGATCATGAGAGTGAAGAAAAGGAGGGTATAGAGACAGTAACACCCCGTATATTTGAGGATTTTCTGATACTTCTCTATCAAAGAGTTCACGACGGATTGTGGGCGTGATTAACCGATTTCACAGTGGTCGACACCCAGCTTTTTGATCAACTCTTCGAAAAAAGCACCCGACTTTTTATCATAATCGTCATGAAACTCCAGGCAGAAATCGCCGGTGAAGTCGCCTTTTGGGGTGATGATTTTGGTGGGGAAGATACCGTACTTTTTGATCAGCTCGTTGGAGACATCGAAGATCTTCTCCTTCTGCTCGAGGGAGTGATACTCCAGAATCATGCGTGAATAGCGCTCCTCCATCTCATGAATAGCTTTGATACATGCGGGTTTTGACATTGTGTTCCTTTACATCCAATCAATCAGTTTCGAAACTTCCGTCGCTTCAAAACATTTGATATTTTCTATTTGTTCTATAGGTAATTTTGGCACAATTGCCCTGACAAATCCCTGAGTTTTGGCTTCTCTGAGGCGTATGTCGAGATTGTAGATATCACGGATATCGCCGATGAGAGAGACCTCTCCGATAAAGACAGTATCTTTGCTGATCGCGCGGTTGCGAAAGCTGCTCAGTATCGCCGCGATAATCGCAAGATCGGCTGCAGTCTCACCAATCTTGATACCGCCGGCGATATTGATGAAGACATCGTACTCGTTGAAGGGGAGGTCGAGTTTGCGCTCCAGAAGCGCCAGCAGCATCGTCAGGCGATTGAGTTCGTAACCCGTGGCACTGCGTTTGGGGTTGGGGTAGCCGCTCTGTGCAACCAGTGCCTGCACTTCGAGTACGATCGGACGGCTCCCCTCCATGACGACGGTGATCGCCGATCCTATCCCCGCTTCACCTCTGGTAAAGAACTTTTTGGAGATATCTTTGGCGCTGACGAGTCCCGTTTTGGTCATCTCGAAGATCGCCACCTCACTGGTCGAGCCGAAACGGTTTTTGATCCCGCGCAGCATGCGCAGCTCTCTGTTGGCGTCCCCTTCGAAATAGAGCACCGTATCGACCATATGTTCCAGGACTCTCGGCCCTGCGATCGATCCCTCTTTGGTGATGTGCCCGATGATGAAGATCGCCACCTCTTTCTCTTTGCCGTAACGCATCAGTTCAAAGGTGATCTCACGCACCTGTGAAACGCTTCCGGGTGCCGACGTGACCTTTTCAGAGTAGAGGGTCTGGATCGAGTCGACGATGAGGACTTCGAAATCCTCTTTGTAGAGCTCATCGAAAACATCTTCGAGTTTGATCTCGGAGAGAAGGAAAAGTCTCTCTTCGTTGGCATCGAGGCGGTTGGCACGGATCTTGATCTGTCCGAGTGACTCTTCCCCGCTGACATAGAGTACTTTTTTGCCGCTTTTGGCGAGGTTGCCACCGATTTTCAGGAGCAGAGTCGACTTTCCGACGCCCGGGCTGCCGCCGATCAGTGTCAGAGAACCGGGAACGATCCCGCCGCCGAGTACCAGATCGAGTTCGCTGTCGTTGGAGGAGAAGCGGGCAAAACGCTCCTCTTTGATCTCTGTGATCGGAAGTGCTTTCTGGGTACTACTGGCTGTTTTGGAGGTGGTTTTGAGTACTTCCTGCTGCGATGCGGTCAGCTCCAGAAATTGGTCCCATGCACCGCAGTTGGGACATTTACCGAGCCATTTACCGCTCTGGTAGCCGCATGCCTGACACTCGAAAAGTTGTCTTTTTTTCGCCATGGGGTCCGGTTATGCCTCTTCGGCGAAGATCTCATCCAGCAGCGCATCGACAAAGGCCTCTTTGTCGAAAGGGACGAGATTCTCTTTGCCCTCGCCGACACCCAGATAGAGGATCGGTTTCTGGATCTCTTTGGCGATCGAGAATATGGCACCCCCTTTGGCGGTACCGTCGAGTTTGGTAACGATCAGTGCATCGATACCGATCATATTGTTGAAAGCGTGTGCCTGTGCGATGGCGGAGTTGCCCTGGGTTCCGTCAAGGATCAGCAGTTTACGGTCGGGCGCACCGCTTTTGGCTTTGTCACAGATACGGACGATCTTCTGGAGCTCTTTGGCGAGATTGGACTGGGTGTGCAGTCGTCCCGCTGTGTCGATGATGGCGTAGTCGATCCCTTTGGCCTTTGCCGAAGCGATCGTGTCAAATGCCACGGCAGAGGGGTCATGTCCCTGCTGTGTGGCGACAACAGGGACGTCGATACGCTTCGCCCACCGCCTGAGCTGTTCGATCGCCGCGGCACGAAAGGTGTCGGCGGCACCGAGAATAACAGTGTGGCCCGCATGTTTGTAGCGCCATGCCAGTTTGCCGATCGTCGTCGTTTTACCGGCACCGTTGACACCGAAGATCAGTTCGACGAAGGGTTTTTCGACTCTTTTCGTCTCTTCTGACTCTCTGGGCGGTTCGATAAAGTAACTCAGGAGCACTTTGCGCAGCGGTTCACGTTTCACTTTGTCGGAGGGGGGCAGGTAGTAGATGATCTCTTCGACCGTTTCGTATGAGACGTCGGCTTCTAGCAGGATCTCTTCGAGCAGCTCTTTGGAGACGGTCGTCTCTTTTTTGGGTGCGACACTGCGAATCGCTTCCGCTGTCTTTTTGAAGAAACTGAACATCGGCACTATTTCCTGTCGTTTATGTTTTTGTTGATCGCACGCTGGATATCAGCTTCGATCATCTCCTGCGGTGCAGCTCCGACATAGTGTGTAAAGTAGTCTCCATGGGTATCGTACATAACCATCGTAGGCAGACTGCGAATGCCGCCCAGTGCCTGGGAGAGGGCGAAGTTGGCCGGGGAGTTGGCGACAGGAAAGTTGATCCCCATCTCCTTTTCGAACTTCTGAATCTCCAGGTCGTCTTTGTTCTCTTCCATCAGGATAGCGATGATCTGGACTTTCCCTTTGTAGGCATTCTGAATATCGGCCAGGTGTGGCAATTCGGCCCGGCATGGCGGACACCATGTCGCGAAAAAGTCGAGCAGTACCACTTTCCCTTCATAGCCGCCGAAAATGATCCCTTTGGGAGTTGCCGTCAGGAGAATCTCTTCTCCCGATGTCGTATGGAGTGTGATCGTGCTGGGACCCTCTTTCTCTGCTTCGGCCGGTGCTCCGGTGCTCTGTGCAGTAGCAGTCTCTTTTTGTGTCGCTTCGGTTTTCTCCTTCTTACCACATCCCGTTGTCATGAAGAGGACGGAGGAGAGTATCAGAAAGAGTGTCGCTTTACCAAACATGTAAATCCTTATGTTAAAATCTCGTAATGCATTAATGAAGTAAATTATAGTAGAGAAGGGCTTAACAGTTGGATAAAAAAATTTTCCGTCAAAAGTGTTTGCAGAAGCTGCGTCAGACAGAGGGGCACTACAACCGTGCCCTCGATCACAGAGTCGCGCTTGAGATCGATCGTATCGTCAGAGCGCATCGTCCAGAATCGATTCTCTTTTATCTGCCGATGCCACTCGAAGTCGACCTGCGCGATCTGATCAATCGATATCGCAGAAAATACAAAATATTTGTTCCTTTTATAGTGAAAGAAAGTTTCATAATGGTAAAATACCGATTGCCTTTGGTGCGCAACAGATACAAGATTTTAGAACCGCGCAAAAGCCACTTGAAGATAAAAGATGTTGATTTGATTATCGTTCCTGTCGTAGGGGTCGACGGAGCGTGTAAACGGGTCGGTTTTGGCAAAGGCATGTATGACAGATACTTTCAAAGCTTAAAAAAACGTCCGACAGTACTCTTTGTCCAGAGAGTCAAATGCTACACAAAAAGTATTGTTACCGACAGTTTTGATATTACTGCCGACTATTATATCACCCCTGAAGAGACTTTATACAGAGGTAGAAACCATGATAACAGAAATCGCCATACTCGTGGCAGGTGCGGCGGCAGGTGCCGGCGTTACCGCCCTGCTCGTAAATCGCGCCCATAATGCAAGACTGAGCCTCTATCTGGATCAGGCGAAAGCGAAAGCGGCGACGATAGAACACGAAGCCGAAAAGATTTTGCACGATGCGAAAATCCGTGCCAAAGATCTCGAAATCGAGGCCAAAAACGCCTACGAAGCGAAGAAACAGAAGTTGCTCAGCGACTATGAAGAGCGTTTCGAAAAGCTGGAGCAGAAAGAGAGAGATGTCAACGATCTCTTTAAAGACGAGCTCAAAAACATTATGCTCGAAAAAGAGGAGCTCAAAAAAGAGAAAGGGGCGCTTCAAAGTTACAAAGAGGAGCTCTCACAGCTCGAAAAGAGCCTCCAAAGCAAGCTCGAAGAGGCCGACAGAGTGATTGAAAAATCTGCCGGTATGACCAAGTCGGAAGCGACGGAGATCGTGCTCAAACGTGCCGAAGAGGAGGCGCGTGCGGAGATCGCGCATATCGTCAGAAAGTATGAGCAGGAGGCCAAAGAGAAGGCCAAACGAAACGCCAACTACATCATCGCACAAGCGACGACACGCTATGCGGGAGAGTTCGCCGCGGAGCGTCTGATCAATACGGTCAACCTCTCCAGTGACGATCTGAAGGGGCGTATCATCGGTAAAGAAGGGCGTAACATCAAGGCGCTGGAGATGATTCTGGGAGTCGATGTCATCATCGACGATACCCCCAACGTCATCATCCTCAGCAGTTTCAACCTCTATCGCCGTGCGATCGCGACGAAAGTGATCGAAGAGTTGATCGCCGACGGACGCATACAGCCCGCCCGGATCGAAGAGATCTATAAAAAGGTGAGCGAAGAGTTTGAACAGAATATCTATGAAGAGGGCGAAGAGATCCTGCTCGATTTCGGTATCACCGATATGCATCCCGAGATCGTCAAGCTGATCGGGCGGCTGAAATTTCGTGCTTCATACGGTCAGAACGCACTGGGACACTCGCTCGAAGTGGCCAATCTGGCGGGTATCATCGCGGCCGAATGCGGCGGTGATCCCAAACTCGCAAGACGGGCGGGCATTTTGCATGATATCGGCAAGGCACTGACGCATGACTATGCCGGCAGCCATGTCGATCTGGGGGCCGAGATCTGCAGACGCTACAACGAGCATCCCGTCGTGATCAATGCGATTTACGCCCACCACGGACACGAAGAGGCCAACAGTATCGAGTCGGCTGCCGTCTGCACCGCCGATACCCTCTCTGCCGCCAGACCGGGTGCGAGACGCGAAGTACTCGAAGCGTTTCTCAAAAGGGTCGAAGATATCGAAGCGATCGCAACAAGCAAAAAAGGGGTGCGCAACGCCTATGCGATCAATGCCGGCCGTGAAATCCGTGTCATCGCCAACGCGAGACTCGTCAACGACGACGAAGCGGTGCTTCTGAGCAAGGAGATCGCCAAAGAGATCGAGGAGAAGGTGCAGTATCCCGGAGACATCAAGGTCAATGTGATACGCGAACTCCGCGCTGTGGATTACGCCCGATAGGCGTTATGCGTACCTATACCTTCTCGCAGATCTTCTCCGAGGTCAAAAAGTATCGCAGGGAGTTGATCATCGCCAATATTCTGGCTTTGATGGCGGCCCTTTTCGCTGCACCTGCACCACTGCTGATCCCGCTGCTCGTCGATGAAGTGCTGCTGCATAAGCCGGGGCGTCTGACCGCGGCGATCGATGCGATATTGAGCGGACCGCTGCCGGCATGGGGTTATGTCATGGCGGTACTGGCAGCGACACTGATGCTTCGCGGGCTCTATTTCCTCTTCAGTCTCTTTCAGACATGGTACTTCACGATCATCTCCAAAAACATCACCTACAAGATACGCCGAGATCTGCTGAAACAGATCGAACGGGTCAGTCTGCGGGAGTATGAGACGATCGGCAGCGGCAAGATCGCTTCGTTGTGCATCGTCGATGTGGATACGATCGATACCTTCCTCTCCAAATCGATCAGCAGCCTGATCATCTCACTGCTGATGATCGTGGGAGTCTCGGTCGTGCTGTTGCTGATCCACTGGAAACTGGCACTCTTTATCCTCCTCTTCAACCCCTTTGTTGTCTATCTGACCAGCCGGATCGCACGCAATGTATCGAAGTACAAAAAGATTGAAAATGGTGTCATCGCCAACTTTCAGGAGTCTCTGAGCGAAACGCTTGAACTCTTTTCACAGGTACGCGCAGCCAATGCGGAAAAACATTTCTTCGGTAACCTGCTTGCAATGGCGGAAGAGATCAAAGAGCGGGGGATCGATTTTGCATTCAAGTCACAGGTCTCGACGAAGGGGAGTTACATGCTCTTTCTGACCGGTTTCGAGATCTTCCGGGCCGCGGGCATCCTGATGGTGGCCTATTCCGATCTCACGATCGGACTGATGCTGGCGATCTTCGGCTATCTGTGGGTCATCGTCTCCCCGATAAACGAGATCATCAATATCCAGTACGCCTACCACAATGCCAGGGCGGCGCTGGAGCGTATCAACAGTATCTTCGCACTCGAAAAAGATCCGCGCTTTCCGCATCTCAAAAATCCTTTTGCCGATACCCATGCCAACAGTGTCGCGCTGGATAACGTCACATTCGGATATCAGAAAGAGGAGCCGGTGCTGAAGGGGATATCACTCATGATCCCTGCCGGGAAGAAGGTGGCTCTCGTGGGTGCCAGCGGCAACGGCAAAAGTACGATCGCACAGTTGATCGTCGGCTTCTATCAGCCCGATCAGGGGGATATCCGCTATGACGGCATCAGTTACCGTGAAATCGGTCTGGATGTGGTCCGGGCGCATGTCTATCTGGTGCTGCAGAGTCCGATGCTTTTCAAC
>JALWPY010000003.1 GCA_026994915.1 Campylobacterales bacterium | reverse complement strand
GTTACGCTTAACGACACCACTTTTCATGACTATATGGAAGATTTTTCGGGAAATACTGACGGTACCGGCGGACTCGTCACCCTCACCGACTCCAACTGGCTCATGTCATTTGTCATCGCACGACAACCGCACTTCCCCGATCAACCCAAAAATATCAAAGTGTTCTGGGGCTACGTCCTCTACCCTGACCGCATCGGGAACCATATTAAAAAGAAGATGAGTGAATGCAGCGGTGAAGAGATCCTCGAAGAGCTGTGGTACCACCTCAAAATTGAGGATCTCATGAAACCGGTAATGCAAAGCGGCAAAGTGGTCAATTGTATACCTGTGAGTATGCCTTTTATCGATTCACTCTTTATGCCACGCGCCTTTGGAGACCGCCCTTTTGTCATACCCAAAGGCTCTGAAAACTTCGCATTTCTTGGACAGTTTACCGAAGTGGAAGATGACTGCGTCTTCACCGTCGAATACTCCGTACGCACCGCACAGGAAGCGGTTTATGGATTTTTCGACTGTGACAAAGAACCGATCCCGGTTTATGTCGGCGCACACAATCCCATCGCGATGATGAAAGCGGCTCAGGCAATCAGCGAGTAGATTACTGAAAAATCGTGGTGTGATTGCACCATCATCATACTCAACTCACGCAGCTTCAAGTCCAAATTCAACTTGAAAATGCGTTGCTTTTACCTCTGGAACCAGGGCATTATTTTGTTTATGCAGTTCTACGATACCGTATCGTTCCAATGTTCTGAGGGTGCGGGAGAGATTTGACTTTGCGCGACCCGTCAAATCTTCCAACTCTTTCAGTGATTTCGGATTATTTTCAATGATGACCTGTAACAGCTTTTGGTTCTCATTTGAGAGTATCTGAGCCATAGATTTAATCGACTCAAACCAAACTTTTGGTTCATCTTTTTTGGGCTTGTACAATCCCTTTGCAATCTCTATAGTACGTTTTTTATATTGTTCCATCGGCATAATACCAACTTTTAGTATTTTTCTGTTCATTAGTTATTCTCCATATAATGTTCAACGCTTTTCCAAAAATCTTCCAATAATTGTGAAGCAGATTCAAACTCATAAGCGACGATATCCATCTGTTTATGAATGTGATCATATGACTCTTTTTTTGCCCCATATTTTTTAAATGACTTAAAACTATGCGCATTATCATATCCTATAACTCTGCGATTACTTTTATCATGCAAGGTCAATGAATACCTGATCCCATGAGGAATAGCAATACTCGGCTCCACTTGATATACCTCAAACTTAACCCAATAGCCATTATCCATAGGGAAAATCTCATTATGTAAGTTGAGTAAATTTTCTAAATCATCCAAACCAATCCCTTGTTATCAACTAATGATAATACTATTTATTTTAAAAATTGTTTAATATGCGCTAAATAGATCTAAATTTTTATTTACATGACATCGGGATCACTTTATGCTTACACATGTACAAAAACAAAACAATGTATTTTTCTTAATTTGGAAGTGTTGTTTTAGCTACACCCCACTTCCCTAAACGATCACAAAAAACTTCATATTGTTAGCCAACATACAGAAACAATATTATAAATTCTATATACTTTGAGTCAATGATTCTTATATTTTCATGACGGAGAGACGATGAAACGCACTGTATTGATATCTCTGCTGATCATGCTGCTGACACTCTTCCCTGCACTGCTTTTGGCTGCCGATCTCAACAATACCATTATCCACGGAGATGCCAAAACATACACTGCGTTATATAAGCAACTCACAGATCTCAAAAAAAAGAGTGACGAAATCAGTCTCCAGAAAACACTTTTGACCAAACTGCTCACGCTCTCGAAACAAAAAAGCCCCAAAAAGCAAAACCTCACTGCGCCTGCAGATCAGAAAAGTTACCTGCAACTTTTCGAAAATTTCATTCAGACCGTTATCAAAAAAGCACAAACGCAAAAAGCACTACAAATCACCGCCAACAAGATCGAAACGCTCAACCGGCAGATCACCGACCAGAACACGACTTCTCTCACCACGCAACTCTTCTATGCTCTCTATGCCAAAGAGCAGCAACAGGCACAAAGCCGCCTCGATCGGCTCAGGAAACAGAGCACCCATATTCAGTCACTGCTTATCACCGCCATACAACATATCACATTTGACCCCAATGCGATCAAAGATGCGGAGAAGAAGCTCGATGACTCTCTGCAAAAACTCGAACTCTCCACCCAGCAACTATTGATCAAAAAAGAGCGCTTCACACTGCTGGAGCGTACGGATATGGTGCAAAACATCCTCAGGCAGCTTCAGACACTCAAAAGCCGCCAGTCCGATATTGCACGTAAAAAAGTGCAACTGCTCTTTTTACGTTTCAGCATCGCCCTGCAGCAAAAAAGCGACAGGACATTTACGCTCCACAAGCAACTCCTCTCCTA
>JALWPY010000002.1 GCA_026994915.1 Campylobacterales bacterium | reverse complement strand
TCAGTTCAGAGTCATCATGGTAACAGCAGAAGGTATTCCTGAAAGACTGGCACGTACAATGAATCAGGCGGCACGTGATGCCGGTGTCACAGTTATCGGGCCGGCGACAGTCGGTGCAATCGCTCCAGGTGCTTTCAAGATCGCCAATATCGGTGGTACGATCGACAATATCATCAAATCCAAACTCCACAGAGCAGGTAGTGCTGGACTGGTAACACGTTCCGGTGGTCTTTTCAACGAGCTTTGTAACATTATCGCTATCAATGCGGACGGTATCGCTGAAGGTGTTGCGATCGGTGGTGACAGATTTGTCGGTTCGGTCTTTATCGATAACATGTTACGCATGGAGAAAAATCCCGATGTCAAGTATATGATCCTTCTGGGAGAAGTAGGGGGTACAGAAGAGTACAAAGTGATTGAAGCGGTCAAATCCGGGAAAATCACCAAACCTGTCATCGCGTGGTGTATCGGTACCATCGCCAAGCACTTTAGCTCAGGCGTACAGTTTGGACATGCAGGTGCAAGTGCCAATGCAGACGCAGAGACAGCTGCCGCGAAAAACAAAGCGATGGCTGAAGCGGGTATCCATGTACCGGAAAGTTTCAACGACCTCCCGCGTGTGATCAACGAAGTCTATACCAAGCTTTATAACGAAGGTGTTATTCTGGAGATCAAAGAGCCTGAGATCAATCCACTTCCAAAAATCAGAAAAGCGAAAAACTTTATCTGTACTATCTCAGATGATAGAGGGGAAGAGGCTACTTATGCAGGATTCCCTATCAGTTCTGTAGCAACACCGGATACAGGTAAAGGTATCGGTGATGTGATCTCTCTGCTCTGGTTTAAAAAAGTCTATCCAAAGTGGGCAACAGAGTTCATCGAGACTGTAATCAAAACAGTTGCGGATCATGGACCGGCAGTCTCCGGTGCACACAACGCTAAAGTTACTGCTCGTGCAGGTAAATCTGTCGTAGAGTCGCTGGTCACAGGTCTTCTGACGATCGGTCCCAGATTTGGTGGTGCAATCGATGGTGCGGCGAAATACTTCAAATATGCGCATGATAATAATATGACACCGGCAGAATTTCTTGCTTATATGAAAAAAGAGGGTGTGCCTATTCCTGGTATCGGTCACAGAATCAAGTCTCTGAGAAATCCTGATCTGCGCGTTGAAGGACTTAAAAAGTTTGCGGCTGAAAATTTCCCATCTACACCATTGCTGGAATATGCCCTGACTGTGGAGCAGCTGACTACTTCCAAAA
Source organism: Campylobacterales bacterium (assembly GCA_026994915.1). Taxonomy (GTDB): domain Bacteria; phylum Campylobacterota; class Campylobacteria; order Campylobacterales; family QNZT01; genus QNZT01. The sequence continues at coordinate 1,182 of JALWPY010000002.1, read as the reverse complement.
AGGACAATCTGATTCTCAATGTCGACGGTACAATCGGTATTCTGATGGTCGATATGTGGAGAGCTCTCGGATATGAAGAGGATGAGATCGAAGAGTTTATCGAGTCCGGTACACTTAACGCCTTCTTCATCCTTGGCAGAAGTATTGGATTTATCGGTCATGTTCTCGATGAAAAACGTCTTGCAATGCCGATGTACAGACATCCGATGGATGATATTCTCTATGACGTCAAAAAGGCGGAAGAGATTAAATAAACCCCACCCTTTGCCGATACTATAGATAGGAATCTATCTGTCGGTAAAGGGAAAACTTAATGAAAAAAGCTTTTACACTTGTAGAACTTGTACTCGTGGTCGTGATTGTCGGAATTATCTCGGCAGTCATGGTTCCACGCCTCAACCGAAGCACCCTCCGCGATGCCGCACATCAAATTGTTTCCCATATACGTTATACTCAGCATCTGGCACTTATGGATGATAAATACGATCCTGATGATCCACAATGGTTCAAAGAGAGATGGCAGGTAAAGTTTTCCAGAAGTGTCGATTCTCAGGACGTGTGGGCCTATACTATATTTTCAGATGTGAATAATCATGATCGTATTCCAAACTTGAAAAATGAGATCGCGCGCAATCCTATGAATCCCGGAGAATTAAATGCTGCCGGACAACTTGTCAAGTCAAAACCGGGACAGTATCTGAGCGGTGGCCATAGTGGTACATTGGAATTGACAGATTCACGCCGCAATAAAAAGATGACATTGAAAGAGACGTATAATATCAATTGGATATCATTTTCTAAGAGTTGCTCTTCAGGAAATCCAGGCATTCTCAATCAGAGTCGCAATATTATCTTCGACAGGGTAGGAAGACCCTACTACTATTACAAAGACTACCACGACACATCAGCAAAGCCATACACAGACATGAAACTATTGCAACAACAATGCATTATTACATTATATGAGAAGTCGGACAGAACAGGGAAGAATGTACAGATAGCGATAGAACCGGAGACAGGATATGTACATATACTTTAACAAACAGAAAGTATATTACTACATTTAAAAGCGAAGCGAACATTAAGCGAATTCCCCCACAAGTTAAGCGTAAATTAAGCATCTCTTGTATATAATTCTGCTCCCAACAACGAAGGGATGCTTTAAAAGGCCGATGAGATCGG
>JALWPY010000001.1 GCA_026994915.1 Campylobacterales bacterium | reverse complement strand
AGAAATACGAAATCAGCTCCCAGTTTAAATGGAGCGGGAAACCGGACTCGAACCGGCGACCCTCAGCTTGGAAGGCTGACGCTCTAGCCAACTGAGCTATTCCCGCATAACGTGGTGGTGAGAGGAGGATTCGAACCTCCGAAGGTAAAAACCAGCAGATTTACAGTCTGCCCTCGTTGGCCACTTGAGTATCTCACCATTTGGCTCCACTTGATCATTTCTGGTCAAACACTGTTTCACAAACTGGAGCTGGCAAAGGGACTTGAACCCCCGACCGCCTGATTACAAATCAGGTGCTCTACCAACTGAGCTACGCCAGCGTGTGTTTGTGAGCCGAGATTATACATGATATTTTTTGAAATGTCAAGAGTTTTTTGGAAAAAAATCTCATTTTCTTTGAATTTAATCTATTTCATTTTCATACTTATATCAAACTAAATTTACAACATTATCTCTTATTGACTTTTCTGTCGTTATAATTCCCCAACCACATGAAGGAGCTTTTTCTTGAAAATACTATTTTCCCCCAGTGAAGCCAAACATACAGGAGGCAGCGGTTCACCCATCGCTCCGGATGCATTCATATTCCCTGAACACTATCATGCAAGAGAGTATGTGCTGAACCTATATAATGATTATATACATACATGCGATGCAGCAGCACTCAAAAAGCTTATCGGTGTCAAAAAAGATGCCGAACTCGACAAGATACGCCATCTCGATCTCTTCAATGATCCCACAATCAAAGCAATCCAGCGTTACAGCGGTGTCGCATACGACTATCTCGACTATGAATCACTTTCAGAAAACGAACAATCCTTCATAGATAAAAACCTGCTCATCTTTTCCAACCTTTTCGGTCCACTGCTTGCCCGTGACCGCATCCCTTACTATAAACTCAAACAGGGTGAGAAGATCGGTGATTTTGTGATCGAAAAGTATTATGCCCAACATTTCACCCCGGTGCTCGACACCTTTCTGGAAGATCAGTTCGTCGTAGATCTGCGTGCGGGGTTTTATCTGAAGTTCTACAAACTCACACAGCCTTATGTCACGATGAAGTTCATCAAAAACGGCAAAGTGGTCAGCCACTGGGCCAAAGCCTATCGAGGTACCGTCGTACGTGAACTCGCAAAATACCAGCCCCAAAACGAAAAGATGTTCAGCGAGATCCCTTTCCAAAACCTCTCGATCGTCGAAATACAAAAATCCAAACTCAGAACCGAGTATATTTACGAGATCACAGCATGACAGAGATCGTACTCGTCGGTATCAATGCCCGCTATACCCACACCTCCTTCGGACTGCGCTACCTCCACGCAAACCTGCATGAACTCCAGTCCAAAGCAGAGATACAGGAGTATGTCATCAAGAGCGATCCCGCCACGATCGCGGAAAAGATCCTCTCCGTCAAACCGAAGATCGTCGGCATCGGCGTCTATATCTGGAACGCGACCGATGTGCATGACGTGGTCGAGATACTCCACAAAGTCGCTCCGGAGGTGACGATCGTACTGGGTGGCCCGGAGGTGAGCCACAAACCTTTTCGTATCAACTGGCAGCATGCTGACTATATCGTGCAGGGTGAAGGGGAAGTCACCTTCTACGAACTCTGCAAGTCGATCCTCGCCGGTACCCCGCCACAGGAGAAGATTCTCCAGGCCGTCATGCCCGACCTCAAAAGCATCCAGCTCCCCTACCGCCACTACAGTGATCACGATATCGGCCACCGCTACATCTACGTCGAAGCGTCGCGCGGCTGCCCGTTCGAGTGTGAATTCTGCCTCTCCGCCATCGATGAGCGAGTGCGGGGTTTCGACATGGACAAACTGCTGCATGAGTTCGAACTGCTCTGGCAAAGAGGCGCACGCAACTTCAAGTTCATCGACCGGACCTTCAATCTAAACATCAAACTGGCGAACCGGCTGATGGATTTCTTCCTCGCCAAAGAGGAACCCTATACCCTCCACTTCGAAGTGATTCCCGACAACTTCCCCGAACGGCTCAAAGAGCGCATCAAACAGTTCCCCAAAGGCTCCCTGCAGCTTGAAATCGGCATCCAGACGCTCAATCCCAAAATCCTCGCCAATATCAACCGCCGCATGAATCTCCAGAAGGTACAGGAAAATATCGCCTTTCTGGAAAACGAAACCCATGCCCACCTTCATCTGGACCTGATCATCGGACTGCCGGGCGAGAGCGTGGAGAGCTTCGCCGACAATCTCAACCGCCTCAAAGCGATGACCAACTCCGAGATTCAGATCGGCATCCTCAAAAAGCTCTCCGGCACGACGTTGGATCGTCATGATGAAAAGTACCATATGATCTACTCCGACAAACCGCCCTACGAAATTCTGCAAAACGACTTCATCCCGTTTGAGATGCTTATGAAGCTCAAACGCTTCTCCCGCTTCTGGGATCTGACCTACAACAGCGGCCACCCCTA